>NZ_JACSWA010000328.1 GCF_016888125.1 Spirulina sp. CCY15215 | reverse complement strand
GCGAGCAAGATGCTCGCACTACCCCCATTATGGTTTATTGTAGTGGGAGCGTCTCGCTCCCTAGCTCTAATTATTCGGAGCAATGTTGTAAATTTGCTTTGAGATGCACCCATTTTTTAAACCTATTATTTTGCGGGAGAAGGGCTGAGAATCACCAAGGAACTACCATTAAAACTGCCTTGAATAATGAAGAGGATCGGGCGCTGTTCTAGGGTAGCATTTTCTGGCAGACTTTTGAACAGATAGAAGAATCCTTCGCTATCCAGTAATAATCGCCAAACGCGATCGCGATCGGGGTCATTAATGGGAGTATTTTGTATATTGGCATAGCGCTTGGCATCGCCAATAATTTGAAATCCTTTCAAGGTTTGAGGATTATCTGGAGTGTTACCAAAAGCGAGGGTATTTTCAGGGACAATTAGAGTAATACTGGGTAATTTGGAATCTTTTCCGGCATCTCTCCGCGCATCGACGATTCCTTGGTTTCGTGCCAGAAGAAATAATAAAATGAGTATCCAAAAAATGATAATTGTTTCATCCCAGAGGCTTTTTTTATAGTCGATGGGCTGAAATTTGAGAGGTTTTAGGATGTTAATTAATAAGGTGAGAATATTACGCAGTTGTGCTACTAAAAAGCGTTTCCTAGCATTTTTTCGGGCAAGAGGTCTATTTTGAGTCAGATAGTTTTTGAGTTGTTGATGTTTATTCTGTAAGGTTTGTTTGATAAAGTTAAAAATGTGGGAAATGCGGATGCTAATTTTCTCGATTAGCCAGAGAGTAAAGGGGATGCCAAGATAAATGACAAGGAGAAAGAGAAGGAGAGATAAAGCAATTTGTTTGAGGCTATCCCAAGTAGCAAAACTGCCAAAAAAGACTTGTAAGGGAACAAATAGAAAGGATTGATGAGGGAAATCAAGGGTTGTAATTTCCAGTTGAAAGAAGCTAAAATACGCCCAACGATAAATCCAACCTGTGAAATACAATGCACCTCCAATTATTGTGAGAAGTCCTGCAAATTTGCTCAACAAGTCAGGTGTTTTCTTTTCGGACATAGTGTAGTTATTTTGGCTTTTTTAATACACACCTACAAAATGGAGGGTAGGGGCGCAATGCTTGCGCCCTAAACTTAATGTTAGAATATTAACCCGAGTTGCTAGTTACAAATAGGATACGTTTCGATCCCCCTAAATCCCCCTTAAAAAGGGGGACTTTGGGATTCTCCCCTCTTAAAAAGGGAGACTTTGGGATTCTCCCCTCTTAAAAAGGGAGACTTTGGGATTCTCCCCCCTTATCAAGGGCAGGGACTATTCATTAAGCAGAGAAAATTGTTACAATCCCTTATTTTTCGTTAGCAATCATCTGTTCTACAACGACATGATCGGGGTTACAGTCTTTTTCTCTAGTCAGTGAATAATCCCTGCCTTATCAAGGGGGGTTGGGGGGGATCTATCGATATTTTGCCTCATCGCTCCCAAATCTGGGGGAAATAATCTCAAATCTGGAAAATTAACCGTAATAAAAAACCTAGTGCAGCCTGTCATACTTAAAATGACGAGTATAGCCCGATCCGCCAGGGATTGAAAATCCCTGTCTCATACAAAAAATCCATTGAAATGGATTAGGGTTATCGCGATCGCCCTTACCCGCCAAAAAATCCTTGACAGACCACTAGCGAGACGCTCCCACTACAATAATATTTAATCATTACAGTAGTATGGAATTAAAGTCCTGTATTCGATGCTTTAGGGCATTTTTGTACGATGACAGACAACTAGGGAGCGAGACGCTCCCACTACGATAATATTCAATCATTACAGTAGTATAGAATTAAAGTCCTGTATTCGATGCTTTAGGGCATTTTTGTACGATGAAAACCAAACTTCGATCGCTGCTGCTTTCCTCCCTTCTTTTTTTGGGGGTCAGTGGTTGCCAAGTCTCTCCCTCAGACAATTCTACTGGGGCAACCTCTAAGACTCCTACTAACTCTATAGAAGTGCGACTTTCTCCGGTAACGGTGGAGTTAGCTAATGGGGAAACTCTCACGGGACGATATTTAAAGAATATAGATGAAAAGGCGATCGGTTTTGAGTATAACGGTGAAGAGAAGACGTTTCCCCTTGAGGAGGTGAAAACTGTTCTGTTTCTGGGAGAGGAAGAAATTCCTGAAAGTAAAGATTCTGCCAGTATTCGAGGGTATGAAACTTTGACTGTTCAGCCTATCACGGGATTTGAAGTGGAGAATACTAAAACAGCAAGGATTGAGTTGGAGGCTTTAAAAAAGAAACCCAACTCTAGTTTTAATCTAGCAGCGACAAAATTAACGGTTTATACAGGAAATGATGATGAGACTAAGTTAGAATTGGAGGTGAGAAATTCAAAAAGGCATCGATAGCGGCGAATCAATTCCTTTTGATATAGAGCAAATTAAAGCAAAAGCAAGACAAATGATCGATTAATTAGAAAGATGATCAAACGGTTTACTATTGTTGGATTAGCGGTGTTGATGGGGATAGGTGCGGGTGAGGTGGTGTCTCCCGTGCGTGGGGAAATAGTATTATTGGCGCAGAGTGAGGCTGATTTGAAGAGAGAAGGCGATCGATTATTTGAAGCAGGAATTCAATATGAAGAAAACGATCAGCTACAATCAGCAATCCAATCTTGGCAAAGGTCATTAGAAATTTACGAAAAGATCGGAAATAAGCAGGGTATAGCTAAGGCTTCTAATGCTTTGGGATTAGCTCATACCTATGATAATAAACCTGAAAAAGCAGTCGCATTAATCAATAAATCTATTAGAATCAATAAAGAACTTAGGAATAGAAAAGCAGTGGGTGATTCTTTGATGAATTTAGGATTAGCTCACATCGTGATGGAAAAATACGAAGAAGCTATCCCTTTATATCAAGAATCGATCAAGATTCAAAGACTGTTTGGTGATAAGAAAGGCATGGCCACTGCTTATAATGGATTAGGCATAGTATATCTGAATCTTAGCCGATATGATTTATCTCTCATTGCTTTCAGACGAGCATTTACTTTTGCAAAAGAGGTTGGAGATAAAAAGGTGCTTGTTACTTCTGCAAATAGTTTGGCCTCAATGTATATGATTCTAGGACAACATTCACAGGGTCTTTCTGTTTTAGAACAATCCTTGAAAACTGTACAGGACATTGAAGATGAATCAGGCGAATCTACTGCTCTAAATAATCTGGGACTTATCTATCTGTCTCTCGGAGAGTACACAGAAGCTCTGAAAATATTTAAACGAGTCTTCGAGATAAGAAAAAAGATGAAAGATATCGATGGAATTGCTAGAGTTCTCAATAATTTAGGAGTTATTTATCATCTTTTGGACAATCATTCAGAATCACTAAAGCATCATCAGCAGTCTCTAGATATGGTGAATAATGGTAGAAATAAGCTGATTGAATCTCAAACCCTAAATAACTTTGGAGTTGTTTATCAATCTTTAGAGAAATATTCCAAAGCACTTGAGTATCATCAAAAGTCCTTGAATATAGCGCAACAAGTTGGCAACAAAGAGCAACAAGCAGCATCTCTTAGTAACTTAGGTCTTGTTTCCTTAAAATCCGGTAAATCCGAACAAGCCAAGCAATTTTTGATTCAAGCAATTCAAATACAAGAAATTCTTCAAGAAGGATTACCTGATAACGAAAGAATTGAACTATTTGAAAAACGAGTTGGTACTTATAAGAATTTACAAAAAGCCTTAATTGCTCTAAACAAAATAGAAAATGCTTTAGTTATTTCAGAGAGAGGAAGAACCCGATCGCTCATTGAGCAATTGAGCGCTAAACAAGACATTCCTTACAAAAATATAACTGTTCAAGATTTGAAAAAAACTGCTAGAGAGCAAAATTCAACTATCGTTGAATACACAGTAATTTCTGATGGCTTTCAAATTGAAGGAAAAACACAAGAAAGAGAAGCTGAAATTTATTGTTGGGTTATTAAACCTGACGGTACTATTACTTTTCGTTCCATTGATCTTAGACACCTTTGGGATTATCAAACACCCTCTGACGAAACCCTTGATATTACCTTAATTCGATCGCAACTGTTTTGGGATATATACATTAACCCTTACAATCTCTTTCTCATATTCCTATTTATCTTAACTCTTCTTGGTAGCAATATCGCTTTAGTCTATTTTCTGATTTACAAAAATCCTAGGCGACGTTTCTGTAAACTTTTAATTTTACTATTAACCCTCAATTCTTTCAGTTTGATTGGATGTTTTATAACTCTGGGAAACGCTCGCCGAGTCGCTGCCGATCGAAGTGAGATTGCAACGACTCAAACTATCTTAGATGAACTTGCCAGCAGAGGGCAAAACCTCTCTAATTCTAAATCGGGAGGACAGTTTGACATCTTCAATGGAGAATATGGCCAACTGGATGAAGACTCCCTAAAACAACTCCATCAACTCCTCATCGATCCGATCGCCGACCTTCTCCCCACAGACCCCGAAGCATCCGTCATCTTCATCCCCGATCGCGATCTCTTTTTCGTCCCCTTCCCCGCCCTCACGGATGCTTCTGGGCAATACCTCATCGATAAGCATACCATTTCCACTTCCCCCTCCATTCAACTCCTCAGCACCACTCGAAAACCCAAACCCACCACTTTTAAAGGAGAAAACGCCCTCATCGTTGGCAATCCCATCATGCCGAAATATTACGATATTTCCCTCGATCGCGTCGCAAGTTTAGACCCTCTCCCCCACACCCAACGAGAAGCCGAAACCATCGCCAAACTCCTCCAGAGTCGCCCCATCCTCGGGGCAGATGCCAGCGAAACCGCCATTACCCGCCAAATGCCCCGCGCCAAACTCCTCCACTTCGCCACTCACGGACTTTTAGACGGCTTTCGAGGCAGTGTTTTAAACAATAACTTAGGCGCGATCGCCCTCACTTCAGACCCCAACTACGACCCCTTAGACCCTACCAACACCCTCAACGATGGACTTCTCACCGCCCTAGAAATCTATAATATGCAACTCAACGCCGATCTCGTTGTCCTGAGTGCCTGTCAAACCGGACTGGGAAGAGTGACCAGCGATGGTATTGTCGGTTTATCTCGTGCCTTCATCAACGCAGGTGTACCCACCGTGGTTATGTCCCTCTGGAACATCCCCGATGCCCCCACAGCCGACCTCATGACAGAATTTTATCAAAATCTGCAAAATACCCCCAACAAAGCCCAGGCGTTGCGTCAGGCAATGCTAACGATTAGAGCAACCCATCCCGAACCCAAAAACTGGGCGGGTTTTACCGTCATGGGACAGCGTTAACAACTCAGGCGATCGCCTTCTTGTTTCTGTATTAGAATAGAAAGAAGAGGTAGAGAAAAAATCATGACAACCCAAGCCAGTCAAATCAAAAGAAAAGTCAAAATCGATAGTAGTCTGCTGCCGACCTTAGATATCTTGTCAGGAGAAAAGAAAGACGATATTGTAAAAGCGATCGCCTCCTTAGAAAACTTTTCAGCCGAATGGGAAAACAAAACAGAAGTGCGAAAACTGGGGAAAATTGCCGAACTCACAACTTCTGCCAATGAAGAATTTTATGCTATCTTTATTCCTCATAACTATTGTATTGTTTTTAGCGTCGATCGGCATGGAGAGATTGAAGCGATCGATCTTTTCGATCGCCATAGATTAGAATTGTTTGCAAAAAAATAGAAGAATATGGCTAAAGAATTTACAGCAATTGATTTCAATCCTGATGTTTGTTCTACCAAGTAATTTAATCGATTGCGATCGCAGCAGGACAAAAAGTACAATAATCATTAGCAACTTACCTTTATCCCACCATGACCACCCTCAAAGATATAGAACCCCAACTTTTATCTCTTACTGCCCCAGAGAAAGCCCAAGCCATTTCCATCCTTTCTCAAAGTTTAGCAAATAGCTGGCAAGGAATAGAAAAAACACCAGGAGTCTGCGGAGGACGTGCTTGTGTTGGGAAAACGCGCATTCCCGTTTGGGTCTTAGTCAATGCCCGTCGTTTGGGGGCATCTGAAGCTCATTTACTTGACAATTATCCGACAATTACCGCAACGGATCTAGTCAATGCTTGGGCTTATGCAGAGGCATTTTCCAAAGAAATTGATTGGGATATTCGTGAAAATGAGGAATTAGATTAGATGGCACGTTTTTATGCGGATGAACAATTTCCCCGGCAAATTGTAAACTATCTTCGAGAGATGGGTCACGATGTTTTAACTGTACAAGAAGCCGGAAAAGCAAATCTACAAATTCCCGATCCAGAGGTATTAGAATTTGCCATTCAGGATAATCGTGCTGTTTTAACATTGAATCGTATTGATTTTCTCAAATTGCATTATCAACGACCAGAACACCTAGGTATTATTATTTGTCGGGACGATCCAGAAAATATTGAAAGAGTGGCAAAGAGGATTAACGTAGCTATTTCTAGTCTGGAAACATTACAAGGTCAATTGATTCGAGTGAATCGTTCTTCTCCATCGGAATAAATTACAAAACAGCGAGTTATGGTGTGAAAAAAAGCTACCACGATCGCGATCGCAATTTGACAGCCCAGAAAAGCGATCGCCTTTAAGATTTCTCTAAAAGCAAAGAATAACCCCATCGTGAGTCAGTCGGTCAGGTTCGAGCCTATCGAGTCTGGGTTTGCACTAGATTTATAAAATTTGCCCTTGACAAATCTTCTAGATGGTGATATCTCTCTTGAGACTACCCTATTTATTAGTCTGAGTTATGGGTAACAAGCGATCGATTATTTGTCATGAGACACAAATAAGCAATAACAAATAGCGAATACGAATAATTTTTTATGACTGCTGCTCCCATTCCTCACCCTCAATCTTCTGCTCATAATAATACTGTGTCGCAGACTCCCCCCGTTGCCGTCCTCAAAGATTTGGTTGCGCGGTTGCATCGCGAGCAAAATCGCATTCAAAACCTCCTCAGTTCGTTAGGATTTGCCCTACGCAGTTTTAATAATCTTAATCAATTTCTGGAAATTGTTCCCCTCATGGCTGCGCGAGTTACGGATGCAGATGGGGGTGCTTTGGTTTTGCTCAAACCCAACGGCCAGCCCCGTTTGGAGCAACTACACTGTCAGGAAGGTCAGTCCTGTCAAAATATGCGGCGATCGCTCGAACGCATTACTCGAGAAATTGCCTTGAGTTATCCCACTTCTCCTTCATCAACCTCTTTTAAAGCTAATTTTTTAGACGAACAATTGCAAAATGATTTAGGTGAAGAAGTCCATTTGTTCGGGACTCCCATTCTTGTTAAAAATGAAGACCGAGGTAGACTCTATGTTTTTAGTTACGATCCCAACTATAGTTGGACTTCAACGCGGAAGAAATTAGTACAGTTAGTTGCCGATCAAACATCGGTGGCGATCGCCAATAATGAGCTTGCTAATGAACTACGAAAAAAAGAACGTCTCGATCGCGAATTGGAAATTGCTTCGGAAATTCAAGATCATTTATTCCCCAAAAAATGTCCCATTATTACCGGAGTAAAATTAGCAGCCAGGTGTCAAACTGCCAATCGCGTTGGAGGGGACTATTATGATTTTATTCCCGCTAATTATGAACAATTTAGCTCCTCTCCCCAACAGTTTCCCTCATCAGTTCCTTGGAGTATTGTTATTGGCGATGTTATGGGCAAAGGTGTACCGGCTGGGTTGATTATGACCATGACTCGGGGGATGTTGCGGGCAGAAGTTCTTAATCGTCATCCTCCTGCTAAAATTCTTAATCATCTCAATCGTGTCATGTACGATGACCTCGAAAAATCTCATCGTTTCTTGACATTATTTTATTCAGAATACGATCCTCAAACTCGCATTCTTTCTTATACAAATGCTGCCCATAATCCTCCCTTACTTTGGCAGGCTTCCACTCAATCTATTTGTAAATTAGATACTTGGGGAATGCTCATCGGGCTAGAAATTGATTCCCAATATGAGGATGACAAAATTCAGCTAGAAATAGGAGATACAGTAATCTATTATACAGACGGCTTTACCGATGCCGTCAATCAAGAAGGCGATCGCTTCGATGAAGAACGACTTGTTGCGACTGTAGAACAAGTTTGCAAGCAAGGCGATCGCCCTCAAACTATTCTCGATTTTCTCTTCGATCGCCTTAAACAGTTCATCGGTGAAGGAAACCGTTACGAAGATGACATGACTTTAGTGGTTATGCAGGTAACAGAGGATAGTTGATAGTTGATAGTTGATAGTTGATAATTAAGGAGTTTCTGTTGGGAATCGGCGATCGGGGTTGTAAAATGCAAAGGACGGAATCTATTACACGAGGAGAACAAAATTATGTTAATTACTGGCTTAGAGGCGATCGATATGAATTGGCACTCTATTTTGCACTGTCAAGATACTTTATCAATTACATTGCCACATCTTTCTCTGAAGGGGATATTTCTCGCACAACAGATCAGCGATACTAATGTAATCGGGCAAATGCAAGATGCCTTTAATCATTTCATTGCTTCGGGACAAGTTTGGGCTTTAATTATTGGCTTTGTGATTGGTTATGTCGTTCGCGGACTAACAGCAAGCTAGTTATTTCAGTCATTAGTTACCTCTCACCAGTTGGAGGCAGGTAACAGATAAATTTATGTTTCATCTCTCATCCTTTCCTATTATCCCTTATCTTTCACTATGCCAAAACAAACTTGGAGCGATCGCTTTGAAAGCGCCCTAAATCCTATTATTGCTGAATTTAATGCCAGCATCGGTTTCGATATTGAATTACTTGAATACGATATTCGTGGCTCTATTGCTCATGCCAAAATGCTGTCACATACGGGCATTATTAGTAAAGATGAAGCCCTGCAATTAATCACGGGATTGGAACAAATTCTTTTAGAATATCAAGAAGGGCATTTTAATCCTGGTATTGAAGCAGAAGATGTTCATTTTGCCGTCGAACGTCGCTTAACGGAGTTGGTGGGAGATGCAGGCAAAAAACTACATACAGCGCGATCGCGGAATGATCAAGTCGGTACAGATATTCGCCTCTATTTGCGCGATCGCATTGAGGAAATTCGCGAACAATTGCGAGGTTTGCAACAGGTTCTCCTTAAACACGCGGAAAAAAATGTTGAAACCATGATTCCAGGTTATACTCATCTTCAACGGGCGCAACCTTTGAGTTTGGCTCACCATCTTCTTGCTTATTTCCAGATGTTACAACGGGATTGGGAACGTTTAGGAGAAGTTTACAAGCGCACCAATATTTCTCCTTTAGGGTGCGGGGCATTAGCCGGAACAACCTTTCCCATCGATCGCCACTATACCGCCTCTGAACTGGAATTTGGGGGATTATATGGTAATAGTTTAGATGGAGTCAGCGATCGCGATTTTGCGATCGAATTTCTCTGCGCTTCGAGTTTGATTATGGTTCACTTAAGCCGTCTCAGCGAAGAGCTTATTTTATGGGCTTCCCAAGAGTTTAATTTTATTACCCTCAAAGATAATTGTTCCACCGGTTCGAGTATTATGCCCCAAAAGAAAAACCCCGATGTTCCTGAGTTAGTGCGGGGAAAAACTGGGCGTGTTTTTGGGCATTTACAGGGAATGTTAGTGTTAATGAAAGGTTTACCTTTGGCCTATAACAAGGATTTGCAAGAAGATAAAGAGGCTCTTTTTGATGGGGTCAAAACCGTGCAAGGATGTTTGGGGGCGATGACGGTTTTGTTACGAGAAGGACTGGAATTTAACCGCGATCGCCTCATGAGTTCCGTAGATGAAGATTTTTCCAATGCAACGGATGTAGCGGATTATTTAGCAACCAAAGGCGTACCGTTTCGAGAGGCTTATAATTTGGTTGGGAAAGCCGTAAAAACCAGTTTAGCCGCCGGAAAATTGCTCAAGGAACTCACTTTGGAGGAATGGAAAGCACTTCATCCCAAATTTGAGGAGGATATTTATCAGGCGATCGCCCCTCAACAAGTGGTTGCAGCCCGAAATAGTTATGGAGGGACAGGTTTTGAACAAGTTCGCAATGCCATTAAGGAGGCGAAGGTGCAGTTATTAGAAGGCCATAGCACTTAAATTGCATTACAATCGCATTATCTTGGGGGACTTTGATGGATTACCGAGCAGCAGGGGTTGATGTAGAGGCAGGTCGCGCCTTTGTCGATCGCATTCGTCAAGATGTAAAAAGTACCCAGCGTCCCGAAGTTTTAGGGGCTTTGGGAGGCTTTGCAGGGTGTTTTCAATTGCCGACGGGGTATGAAAAACCCGTTTTGGTTTCTGGGACCGATGGCGTAGGAACTAAGTTAAAAATCGCTAACGCGGTCAACCGTCACGATACCGTCGGCATCGATTTGGTTGCTATGTGTGTTAACGATATTCTCACAACAGGAGCGGAACCACTCTTTTTCTTGGATTATCTGGCCACGGGTAAATTAGAACCGGAACAATTGGCGGCAGTTGTGGCGGGAATTGCCTCGGGTTGTCGCGAGAGTGGTTGTGCGCTATTGGGGGGAGAAACCGCCGAAATGCCAGGCTTTTATCCCGTTGGGGAATACGATCTGGCGGGTTTTTGTGTGGGAATTGTGGAGAAGGAACAATTGTTAGATGGTTCTCGCGTAGAAGTGGGCGATCGCGCGATCGCCTTAGCTAGTAGCGGGCTGCACAGTAACGGTTTTTCCTTGGTGCGTAAAGTGATGGAAATACAGGGATTGAGTTGGCACGATCGCCCAGAAATATTGGGGGGTCAAAGTTTAGGGGAAATTTTTCTCACTCCTACTCGGATTTATGTCCAACCCATTCTTGAAGCCCTAGGATTATCCCTCGATATTCACGGCATGGCTCACATTACTGGGGGTGGGTTGCCGGAAAATCTGCCTAGGTGTTTCAATAGCGATCGATCGGTAAGGATCGATCCCGCAGCTTGGAAAATTCCCCCGGTGTTTCAATGGTTAGCAGATCGGGGAGAAGTTTCCCAGAAGGCCATGTTTGAAACCTTTAATATGGGGTTGGGATATATTATTATTGTTCCCCCCCAACAGGCTGAAGATGCAGCGAAATGGTTCAGCGATCGCGGTTTCGAGGGCTATGCGATCGGTGAAGTTATTAGCGGTAACGGTACATTAGTTATGAATGAGTAGGCTCAAATTTATGTCCGACCAAAATACCCTTAACGCTTTGCAAGAATTAATCGATATTGTTGCTAAATTGCGATCGCCTCATGGTGGCTGTCCTTGGGATCTTGAACAAACTCCGCAAACTCTGATCCCCTACATTATTGAGGAGGCTTATGAAACTGTTACGGCCATTCAAAGCGGCGATCGCGAGGCGATCGCGGCAGAATTGGGGGACCTTCTCCTACAGGTTGTCCTCCAAGCACAAATTGCCCAAGAATATGAACAATTTACTCTAGCAGAAGTGGCGCGAGGGATTAGTGAAAAACTGATTCGCCGTCATCCTCATGTTTTCGGCGATCTAGAAGTAGAAAGTGTGAGAGAGGTTAACCAAAATTGGGAGGAAATTAAGGCCGCAGAAAAAGGGGAGACTGTCGCAGAAGCACAACTTCTCAGCCGCAAATTAGATCGCTATTCTCGCACTCTTCCCCCTTTAACTGCCAGCCTGAAAATGTCGAAAAAAGCAGCTTCAATGGGGTTTGAATGGGATAAAATTGAAGATGTTTGGGGCAAGTTTCAAGAAGAATTAGGCGAATTTCAAGAAGCCTTAGCAAGTGAAGATAAAGAACATCAACAAGCCGAGTTAGGCGATTTATTGTTTACGGTGATTAATATTGCCCGTTGGTACGATCTCGATCCATCTCAAGCCTTACAAGGGACAAATCAGCGCTTTGTACAGCGTTTACAAAAGATGGAAAACTTCGCCGATCGCCCTCTCACTCAATACAGTTTGGCAGAACTCGATCGCCTTTGGGAACGTGCAAAAATTCATTTAGCACAACAGGAATAGACAGGTATTACTCAGTTTTAGCCCTCCTAGACTCCCAACTTTGATAATGCGGGCAAATTTAGCTTGAGAATAAAGTGCAGAAAGCGTTACATAATGACAGGATATGCTTTTCATGCTTTTGTTTTGTTTTTTCTATTAATTGAGATTAATTGAGAGGGCTTAATGTTTCTTAATTGAGGGAATTTGTTCTCATGAAACCGCGAGTTAGCGTTGTTTGTCTCTGTGCCATAGATCTGCTATTTTAAGAAGAGGAGATATAATCGCCCGTTTTGTAGCAATTTGCCAGTTTAACCCAGTTTAACAACGTTAGATCAAGGGTTTGCGCCGATCCACTTCTTTTACTCCGATTTGATCGATAAAAACCTTCTCTAGCAAGAAATTGAAGTTTTATAAAGAAAGAGTTGACAGAAAGACAATTTTGTGCAATAAGGGAGCAAATTTGATGATTAGGTCATTAAAGATACCTCGATCGCACTTCTGAGGATAATGTTTTGTTTAATGTTTTGTTACTGTACTTTTCCTCGAGAAAAGAAGCGAAAGTAAGTAGAAACAAAGAATTCTTTCAAGGGAAAAGCGATGTAAGTAATGGGGTTGATCGTAACAATAATATTGCGAGTGTCTCGAATAGCAAGATTGACAATTTGCCTAGCAACCCAATTCGCCGACATGATACCAATGGGATTCAAATTGCTTTTAAAAGGTCCTAAAATTAGCTTGCGAATGACACAAGGAGAATCCAAACGACGCAAAGTGACTAAATCTCCCAAAGTACGCTTGCTGAGTTCGTAGAGGGGACTAAAAGCGGGATTTACCTCTGCTTCTGAAGTATTCACCCAAACTTCCTTAGTTGCAATTTCTTTATTGGTGCGGACAGTCGTTAAAAACAGTTCTAGAAATCGCCAACTTGAGAAAGTATTAACTTCGTAAGATTGCGCGATCGCCTCTTTATCTCTTTCCCCATGTACGTTCATACCATGATTGAGAATCAAAATATCAATCTTTTTTAATTCTTCTACAAGTTTCGCTTCTTCTCCTACTTGCCAAACCAAAGAAGAAATAGGATTATTTTCCCCTGCTAAAACAATCTCTTTCGCAGTAGAAGTCAAAGCAATAACTTTTGCTCCTTTTTGTTGCAATTGTGCGAGAAGCGATCGCCCTAAAGTCCCCGAAGCACCAGTAACCGCGATCGTTTTTCCCTTCAGAGAAAGTGCTGTCCCCATAACCTTATCCACCAACGTTAAAGTCCCACAATAATAAGCCTGTTGATTGTCAAAATGGTGTCGCCAATGATAAGGACGATTGACCAACCAACGAGAAGGTAAACTGGCAAATTCCCCTGGTCGATGGGTTAAATCAGTTAACTCATCAGCATAGGCCAAACCGCATCCCCGCGCGATCGCCCCCAATAAGAAAGTTAGAGTATAGATAGAACCTAACCCAGCCAACCAGAAATGAGGCAAATTCGTACTATATAAAATGGCGATCGGCAAACCACTCATAGCCAGCATAACCAAAGATTCCGGCACATCGTTATACCAGTGCGCTTGTCGATAAATCGTCTCGCTGGCTACAGAAAGATCGGGACGAAAAACCCGATGATGCCAGACGTGCAAGCGATATAACGGTTGCCAATGGTGAGAGAGGACGTGATAAGTATCTCTGACCAATTCCACCCAGAGAAGCGTTATTAATCCCACGGCGATCGCCACCAGCCAATCACTCTGTATCATGTTGTTAAAATTAGAAAATTAAAGTAAAGGTTTGTTAACTGCGAAACACCCCATATTCTAAGGGAAATTCTTCCTCTTTCGCTATTTTTGCGTCATCGATTTGCCTAAAGGCGATCGCTTACTTAAAATTTCGCTAAGAATTTTAACAGTTTCCGATACAATGAGACACAAAGAACCGAATAAAATCTATTTTTTGTCTTTATCTCGTTTACATTTAGCGGAGCGATCGCCATTATGCCAGAAGAAAATTCTTGGTCAGACAATAAAAATGAACCCGAACTCGATCCCTTAAGTTCCTTTCTCTCGGAATGGGAAGACCCAGAAGACGAAGAAGAAGAATTTAGAAGTGATTTTTTCCAAGGTATAGAAGGGCGCAGAAGTAAAGCAGCCTTTCTCCTGATCGCAGTTTGGGGAGTCGTTGTCACCCTCCATCTCGTCTCTTGGGGATTTTGGCTGGTTATGAGTCTGACGGGGATTTTGGTGGTTTATTTTCTGCGACTGATGCTGGCAAAAGCGGACCCTATGCCCTCTATGTTAAGGGATGACCAACTGGCAGATGCCCCGATGGTCTCTTTGCTAGTCGCAGCCAAAAATGAAGAGGCTGTGATCGATCGCCTCGTGAAAATTCTCTGTAATTTAGACTATCCTGGCGATCGCTACGAAGTTTGGTTCATTGACGATGCCAGCGACGATCGCACCCCAGAAATTTTAGATACCCTCGCCCTGCAATATCCCCAATTAAGGGTCGTACATCGTCCTGTAGGTGCCGGAGGTGGCAAATCTGGGGCATTAAACCAAGTCCTCCCCAAAACGAAAGGGGAAATTATTGCCGTTTTTGATGCCGACGCTACAGTAGATGCAGATTTATTGCGCCGTGTAGTTCCCATGTTCGATGATGAAAATATGGGAGCCGTCCAAGTCCGTAAGGCGATCGCCAATGCGAATGAGAATTTTTGGACAAAAGGACAAAGGGCAGAGATGGCCTTAGATTGTTATTTCCAACAGAAACGCATTGCCATCGGTGGTATGGGAGAATTACGCGGCAATGGTCAGTTTGTGAGGCGCAAAGCCTTAGCGAGTTGTGGGGGCTGGAATGAGCAAACCATTACCGATGACCTCGATCTAACCATTCGCCTGCACTTAGATCGCTGGGATATTGGTTGTTCTCTCTTCCCAGCAGTTAATGAAGAAGGTGTGACCAAGGCTATTTCCCTCTGGCATCAACGCAGCCGTTGGGCAGAGGGAGGCTATCAGCGCTATCTTGACTATTGGCGTTTAATTGTCAGCAACCGCATGGGCTTTACGAAAACATGGGATTTACTCACTTTTGTTCTAATTCATTATCTGCTTCCCACGGCGGCGATCGCGGATTTTGCAATGGTATTAGTGCGCCATCATTGGCCAATTTTGGGTATTTTATCCAGTTGCGCGATCGCCTTTTCGACCATTTGTACGTTTATCGGCTTATATCGCGTGAAAAACCCAGAACAATTTAATTTTAAAGACGTTTTGAGGTTAGGCGGGGAATCTCTTCTCGGCACGTTTTATCTCTCCCACTGGTTCTTTGTTATGCCTGTAACCACTGCAAGGATGTCTGTACGTCCCAAGCGCTTAAAGTGGGTGAAAACAACCCATCAAGGCGTTGTTCAAGAGGGCTTAAAAGCAAGCTAACAAAAACCATGTAGGGACGTTAAATTTAACGTTCCTAGATAATATATATGGGTCTTAACCCGTTACATAAGAGTTTTCCAACCAATCAAATATCCTATCCATTTGTTCGAGGCTGATTAATCCATATTGCCAGAGAATCATGGGGAGGAGACTAGGAGACTGTTCTCTATGGCGCAATGCTAAGTTGATAGAATCGCTAGGAAGGGCAAGTTCGTCTTGTAAGAAGTTAATAAAACGAGTGGCGATGGTGGATTTCATGGTTTTCCTAAATAATGTGTTGATTAATAAAAAGGTTGTCTTAAATGGTTTAACGGTTTGAAAAATTTTTCCCTGTTCTAATTCCCTGTCTTACGGGATGATTTTTATTCTGCCTCGATTAATGGCGCGAAGGAGACGGTTAATGGCGCGGGTTTCTTCTTCCCCTAAAGACTCTTCCAACATTGCTGCCATCAGTCCGTACCTATCTGTCTGGGAAATTTTGCCCGTTTCGCTGACAGTTGCTAGGATTTCCGGAATCGAATCGGGAAGTAAACTTAGGGAAGGTAACATAGTCTCAAAAACCTATCCGAACAATACAATTCTAAGTGTCCCCTAATTCTTCAACAGATAGAGCGATCGATCCCGTCTATCTGGTGTGAATTTGATCGAATTTTGGCACGATCGCGATCGGCTAACGAGGGGATCGCGATCCCCATAACTTAGCGATGGCGATCCCCAATACTGTGCGATCGCGATCGCCGCCAAACTTATTAAATCTTAAGGAATACCCTTGACAAGGTGAAAAAATGGGTGTAGAAATGTAAACGAATGTGAAACGTTCATCTCCCCACCGAAAAATAACGCTACCGAACTGAATCGGTTTTAAGATTTTTCTGAACCCTGAAAGATTTAGCGCTAAAAGTGACGTATGAAATAGCGCCCAATGTGGAGAGACGGAAGTAGGTTGATGACCGAAGGAACGCACTGCATCCTTCTCAAATTAAAAAATGTAGGACTATTATGTTTGCACCTCTAACAATTGGTTTATCAATTGCATTTATGGCAATCTGCTTGAATTTCAACAGTAATGAAGAGATCATTAAAGTGACTGCCGCGATCGTCGCTCTGGTTTGCTTGTTTGTTAGTCTATTATTTTCCCCTTTAATCGTTAAAATTCCTATTGTTGCGATCTTATTAATAAGTAATAAATTCAATCCGTTTAAATTTTTTACCACCTCTTAAGATGATACACTCGATCCCAAATAGACAGAGGAAGAAATAATTCAAAATCAAAAAATGACGACAAACATTCCTCAACAACGCTGGCATATTGCCTCAGAATCTCCAGAACAGATTGCTGAGTTAGTCCAAGTTACGGGATTATCGCCTCTTCTTGCCCAGGTGTTAATTCAGCGTGGTATTAAAACCCCAGAACAGGCTCAATTTTATCTCAATCCAGAAACAGAGAAGTTACCGCTTCCCTTAGAAGAATTTCCCGATTTAAAGAAAAGTGTCGATCTCTTAGAAGAGGCAATTTCAGAAGGAGAAAAGATTGCCATTTGCGGGGACTATGATGCTGACGGGATGACCAGTACAGCCCTATTATTACGCGCCCTGAGAGCTTTTGGTGCCAATGTCGATTATGCTATTCCCAGTCGTATGAAAGATGGTTATGGCATTAATGAACGCATTGTCACAGAATTTGCCGAACAGGGAATAGGATTAATTCTGACCGTAGATAATGGCATTTCTGCTTACGATCCTATCGCCTTAGCTGTTGATTTGGGAATAAGCGTTATTATTACCGATCATCACGAAGTCCCAGAAAAAATTCCCCCCGCAGATGCGATTCTTAACCCTAAACTCATTCCTGAAAATTCTCCCTATCGCGGTTTAGCTGGGGTAGGTGTTGCTTATATTTTGGCGGTGACAACGGGGCAGCGTTTGGGTGCTTTGCGAGGTTTAACGAATACTTTATTAGAGCTATTTACATTAGGGACAATTGCCGATCTTGCTCCTCTTACTGGAGTGAATCGACGTTGGTTAAAACGAGGTTTGAGAAAGTTGGCAAAATCGGAACTGGCAGGGGTACAAGCATTAATGGAATTATCGGGAGTTAAAGATGAGAAAAAGCCGGTTAAACCCGATGCGATCGGCTTTCGTCTGGGACCAAGAATTAATGCAGTAGGGCGCATTAATGACCCAGAAATCGTGATTGAATTACTAACCACAGACGATAAAGATATTGCTTCAGAAAGAGCCAATCAATGCGAGGAAATCAATGGCAAACGTCAGCAACTTTGCGAACAAATTGGACTCGAGGCTATCCAACAGATTGAAGCAGGAAAAATTGATTATAAAAAAGATAGAGTTTTAGTTATATTTGGTGAAACTTGGCATCATGGTGTTATTGGTATTGTTGCCTCTCGTTTAGTAGAACGATATGGTGTTCCTGTATTTATTTGTACCAGTGAAGATGATAAGAAGATGATGCGCGGATCGGCGCGGGGAATTCCTGAATTTAATGTTTTTGAAGCCTTAAATTACTGCCAAGATTTACTCGGAAAATTTGGCGGTCATCAAGCAGCAGGAGGATTTAGTTTTGCGTCGGAAAATTTTTCCGATTTCCAGAGAAAATTAAGTGAATTTGCCTGTCAATGTTTGCAAATAGAACATTTAAAGCCCTTAGTGAATGTGGATACTTTAGTCAATTTGGATTGCGTGACCGCATATTTTTATGAACAAATCGAAAGTTTACAACCTTGGGGAATTGGCAATGCAACCCCGGTATTTTGGACTCCTAATGTTTGTATTTTGAATCAGGAAACCTTGAAAGGAAACCATCTCAAACTTACTTTGGAGCAAAAAATTGCGGGGAAAAGGTATCAGATTAAGGCGATCGCCTGGCGTTGGGGGGAATATTATCCTTTACCCAATACTCTCGATATTGCCTATAAATTGAAAGAAAATACCTTTAATGGTGCAACTAATATTGAACTGGAAATTGTTGGGGTAAGACTTGCAACTCAAACCCAGGAAGAATCTCAAAATGAGAGTCGAAAAGTCGTAAGTAGGCACGCAATACCTAAAGATGACATCAAAAAAGCTAAATTCGTTTATAAAAACCGTCCTTTTAATTGCAGTTTTTGGAGTTCTATTAATGAACTGCGAATTAAAAATGATCGCGGTGAAGTTTTAGTTTTAACTCCTGGTGCCAAAACAGCACTTCTAGGAAAAACGCGAGACGCGGCAAAAAAACTTGACATGAGTAACCCTTATTTATTAGGATTAGTCAAAGTAGCACTAGATGCGTTGAAAATGCCGGAAAAAAAGGAAGCAAATGTAGGTTGAGAGCAGGGCAAATTAACAACCCTTAACAACCCTTAACAACAGAGACAATCCCTAACAAGAATACCGATAATGAGTATAAATGAATATAAATAGCGATCGCAATCATAATATAACTATGTTATGTATCTCCGTAAAGGTTAAGAAATTCGAGTTCAGTCTATAATGAAGGTGATCGACAAACTAATTCTAGAGGGCTAAAATTTGCTGTCGGTAAATTACTAAGCGATCGCCTCTAATATAGTACAAATGTAAAGAGGGTAATTCAGAAATGTCAGATGCAAAACAACCCAATTCTTCAGATGCAAAACAACCCAATTCTTCAGATGCAGATCGGTTTCTTTACCCGAAATCTATCTATTATGGTGATTTCAGTCCTCAAAACCTCGTCTTTAATGCCAATTTGCAGGAATTTGCCCAACGGGTAAACTATTTGTGTAATTTAGAAACCGCAGGTAAACTTTCTTCTGAGGAAGCCTATCAAAAAATTAAATTGCTCTGGAAAGAACTCAAAACTAGCCGTAAAGCCTTAGAAATTGGAAAAAAGCCTTCTGACCCAGAAGAGTACCCAGAAGAGTAATTAGGATTTAGGGGGCGTTCAAAATTCACAATTAAAATATAGCGCAGCCTAAACAGCAGAGTCGAGAAGTTTGTATTTTCTTGAGTTTTAAAACCTTTGAATTTTGAAATTTCCCAATTACCAACTGGATATCAACTGAAAGAGGGAATCCTAAGCGATCGCGCTTCCCTCCTTCAATTTATGATCCTAACTTATCGAGAACTTTTTCCCGAACAAGAGAGTTTTTCCCATCTTGCTCAGACTATTGGGCATTATTTTTCCCCCGAAACCTCCCTTTACTGGGTAATTCCAGTGGGAGAAAAGGGAGCAGAGGGCAAACCAGAAAAAATAGCTTGTTTGTGGATAGGCAATGCGATCGAGCAAATTAACGGCGATCGCTATACTTATATTTTTCTACTTTACGTCCATCCAGAACACCGCCAGCGCGGTATTGGCTCGGCATTAATGCACTACGCTCATACTCTAGCTCGAGAGCGCGGCGATGGTCAAATCGGCGTTCACGTTTTCAGCCATAATCTCCCTGCCCTAAACTTATACGAACGCTTGGGTTATGAAACACAATCCCTTTTAATGGTAAAAAAACTTATAGAGCCAAAATAATAAACCGTTATTGGACAGGCAATTAAGAATGGAGATAAGACCCATCGCCAATGAATGAAAACGACCTCAGCACTCTCAATATTGAGGGTGAATTGGAAAAACCTCTAGATGAAGACCTCAGCCCAGAAGAGCCAGCAGCCCCCAACGTCGAAGAAATGCTGCCCTTACTTGCTTCTGCCGATCCTGCCCAACGGACGATCGCAGCGCGGGCTTTTAGCGAAATTCAGGACGAAAGAGCCGTTCCCCATCTCATTCGCCTCTTAAGGGATATTTGTCCCCTCGTGCGGGTGAGTGCGGCTTACGGACTGGGGCGCAATACGAGCGTAGATGCCGTTGAACCCCTGATTGAGCAATATTATCAAGATTGGAATGGCTACGTGCGAAAAGGGATTATTTGGGCATTAGGGAACTGTCGCGATCGCCGTTCTGTCGGACTCCTTACCAAAGCCCTCAGAACCGATATTTCTGCCGTGCGTCTCTGGGCGGCAAGCGGACTGGCGCAAATTGCTCATTTAGACTATGAAGATGTTATCGTTACCATTGCCCCTTTAATCGAAGGTTTGCGGCGCGATCCCGTGCCTGCTGTACGCAGTAACTGTGCTTGGGCGTTAGGACAACTCGCCCGCGAATTGCCCTCTAATGTCGTCTATGCGACGGCGATCGATGCCCTTCTCGAAGCCTTGGTTGAGGATGAAGAAATTGGGGTAACAGAAGATGCTAAAGATGCGCTCTTGCGTGTCGGCGATCCCCGAGGGCTGCAAACTATCGAAGAACTCGAACTGGAAGGATTGATTTAACCAAGATAAAGCAAGGGGGATCAATTACCGTCCATTTATCAAGATTTCATCAAGATTTTTAAATTAGGATGACTTTTATCCAAAAAATTGTCAAAATAGATACAGAAATAAAATTTGATTTTGTATCCATTTTTCAGATCGGAAGGTAAAAACCATGAATCTTTGTTATCGCGGCGTTAGTTACAAGAGTGAGGCTCTATCTTTAGAAGTTTCTGAAAGTAATATTATTGGGACATATCGAGGACAACAATATCACCGTCGCTATCCCAGACACGTACCCAAACTTAAGCCGAAACCTCGCTTACAATATCGCGGTTTGGCTTATCAAACTTGTCCATTAATTCAAACTGAAATGAGTTTAAATGCTCAACTGGCTGCGATCGCCAAAACCTGCGAACAAAAACCGCGATCGCCAGAGAAAAATAAATTCAATCTTGCCGATATTCATCAAAGTAACCTGCGACATAATCTCAATTATCGCTTACAAGTTGCCCGAGAAAAAGGAGATACAAGACTTGTTCAGTTATTAGAAAAAGAATCCCAAGAACTCATGGTATAACGTTATTTTTTGACCCTACTAACTGGTTTATATCTCAAAATTTCCCAAGAGCGTTACGATAGAGTAATGCTCTTTTTTCTGTCTCTCGATTTTCCCCCCCATGCACGACTCTCGCCAACTCGCATTTAACGCCCTCAAACAAATTTATAGTCAAGGAGCTTACACTGATATTGCCCTCGATCGCACTCTGCAAAATCCTGAAATTAAACCCGTTGATCGAGGATTAACCACAGAGTTAGTTTATGGTATCATTCGACGACAGCGATCGCTCGATTGCCTCATCGACCAATTAGGAAAAAAGTCCGCCAAACAACAACCCTTAGAGTTACGCATCATTCTTCAGATCGGCTTATATCAGTTGCGCTATCTCGACCAAATTCCCGACTCTGCTGCTGTCAATACTGCGGTTGAATTAGCCAAAAAGAATGGCTTTCAGCGCCTATCTGGAGTCGTTAACGGCATTTTACGTCAATATTTACGTTTGAGTCTTGAGGAAAGCGATCCTTTAAAACTACCTGAAGATAAGATACAATCTTTGGGAATTTTACATAGTTTTTCCGATTGGACGATAGAGGCATGGATATCTCAATTTGGCCTCGAAGAAACAGAAAAACTCTGTCAGTGGTTTAACCAAACTCCCACGATAGATCTGCGAGTTAATCCCTTAAAAACGACCCTAGAAGAAATGCGATCGCGCCTCGAAGCAGCAGATATTAAAACAACCCTTGTCCCTTTACTTCCCCAAGCCTTACGCTTGCAAGGAAAACTCGGTAATATTTCCCAATTACCAGGCTTTAAAGAAGGTTTATGGACAGTACAAGATAGCAGCGCTCAACTCGTTTCCCATCTCCTCGATCCCCAACCTGGAGAAACAATTATTGATGCTTGTGCGGCACCTGGTGGAAAAACCAATCATATCGCCGAATTAATGGGCGATCGCGGTACAATTTGGGCTTGCGATCGCGCTGCAAGTCGCTTACGAAAAGTACAACAAAATATCCAACGCTTGCAGTTAAATTCTATTTCAATTCGTAAGGGAGATAGTTGCGATATTGCTGAATTTGTTGGTAGAGGCGATCGGGTTTTAGTAGATGCTCCTTGCTCAGGTTTAGGCACCCTGCATCGCCATCCCGATATCCGTTGGCGACAAACACCCGAGAAAATTTCTCAACTGGTGATGCTGCAACAAAACCTACTCAAAAGTACCGCAACTTGGGTCAAACCGGGAGGAATTTTAGTCTATGCGACTTGCACCCTCAACTCTCTAGAAAACGAAGAGATTATTACGACTTTTTTACGATCGCATCCTCACTGGAGTATCCAGACTCCCGCGATCGCCTTTCCTTTCTCAACCTTATTTTTTCCTCATGGTTGGCTCAAAATTTTACCGACACAACAAGCAATGGACGGTTTTTTTATGGTTAAATTAATCAACAATACAGAAGGCTAAAATTATTGAATCTTTTATTTTGTTAAGATTTCTAATTTTAGCCAGAAAATTTTGTTAAGAAAAAGCGCGATCGCGGAATCAAAAATGGTAAAATGAACCAATCTGTCAGGAACCTCAGCCTAAAGGCATGAGGCTCGAAAGAGCAAAACCGCTATGCGTACAGGGTTGTTTAATTAGATACAGTAATTGTCCTGTTAAAAGTGCAATACAAAAGCACCCTAATTAA
>NZ_JACSWA010000327.1 GCF_016888125.1 Spirulina sp. CCY15215 | reverse complement strand
GAGACATAGCGTTTCATACCTACTGAAAACTTTCTGGTGATATATTATCATATTTTACCAGATATTTTGAGCTTTTTCGTTAATTATTACGTCTCCACTGCAATTGTCGTTGGCCAAATATACAAACAACCTGAAATTAATGTTAGTGCCACTGCTAACCAAAAGAGGCAAAGCGTCCAAAATTGCCAAGTTTCCGGTAAAGGGGCAATTAAACAAGAGATAGCGGCGATTTGCACGACGGTTTTGAGTTTACCCCAGATATTAGCACCGGAAATGGTGGTTTGATTGACTCTCCAGCCGGCGATCGCCATTTCTCGTGCCAATATCAAAAATACCCCCCATGCGGGTATAACGCCCCATTGCAGCAAAATCAGGAAGGGGGCAAAAACCAATAATTTGTCAACTAAGGGATCGAGAAATTTGCCCAAGTCGCTGACTTGGTTGAGTTTACGAGCTAAATAGCCGTCTAACCAGTCTGTCCCTGCTGCGAGGAGAAAAATTCCCAAGGCAATTAGACGATGGCGATCGCTGGGATCTTGGAGAAAAAAGAAGAGCAAAGGAACACCCAAAAGTCGGGAAAGGGTGATCCAAGTTGGTAAATTAATACTTTGCATTGCCCCTAAAGTAGCGATCGCTCCATCTTACCTTTTTCGGAAATGCGATCGTGATAAATTGCTCTATTTAACCCGAGTTGCTAGTTACTAAATAGGATACGTTTTAATCCCCCTTAAACCCCCCTTAAAAAGGCAGGGATTATTCGTTGAAAAGGGGGAGGATAGAGGATGCTTCGCTTTTCAACGATGGGGGCTGGGGGGGATCGAATCAATAACTAGCAAGTTAAGTTATTACACGGTTAAACAGCTTGTAATGCTTGCAATGCCCGATCGGGATTCACTTTCACCTTGCCATCGTCGTCTACATCGGCGACAACCCGATCGCCAGCTTGCACCTCTTTAGTGAGAATGGCTTCTGCTAAACTGTCTTCGAGAAACCGCGTAATAGCGCGACGGAGAGGCCTTGCACCATAACTGGGATTGTATCCGGCTCCTACCACTAAGTCCTTAAAGGCTTCCGTCACCTCTAAATCAATATTTTGCAGGCTTTGGAGGCGATCGCGCACTTCCCGCAATAAAATATCGGCAATTTCCGTCACTTCTGGCTTGGTTAACTGACGGAAAACAATAATTTCATCAATGCGATTGAGAAATTCAGGACGGAAATATTGTTTTAAATCCTCTGTAACTTTAGTGCGAATGCGTTGATATTCAGCCTCTCCTGCATTCTCCACTAATTCAAAACCCATACCCGCTCCTCCTTTTTCGATCGCCTTCGAGCCGAGGTTGGAGGTCATAATGATCAGGGTATTTTTAAAGTCTACTTTGCGCCCGCTAGAATCAGTTAAATGTCCGTCATCTAACATTTGCAAGAGTAAATTAAAAACATCGGGGTGTGCCTTCTCAATCTCATCAAATAAAACAATAGAATAAGGCTTGCGGCGCACGGCTTCGGTGAGTTGTCCCCCTTGCTCGTAGCCAACAAAACCGGGAGCCGCACCGATGAGTTTAGAGGTTGTATGTCCTTCCATTAACTCTGACATATCGATGCGAATTAAATGATCTTCCGAACCAAAAAGAAAGGTGGCTAAGGCCTTAGAAAGTTCGGTTTTCCCCACTCCCGTCGGTCCAGAGAAAATAAAACTGGCAATGGGGCGATCGCGTCCTCCCATTCCCGTTCGCGATCGCCGTACAGCACGAGCAACGGCGGATACGGCTTCTTCTTGACCCACAACCCGTTCGTGTAATTGTGCTTCGAGGTGCAGCAGCATTTCTGATTCTGTTTCAGCGAGTTTAATTGTAGGAACTCCCGTCCATGCAGAGACAATGTGAGCAATTTCTTCCTCAGTGACAATTTGAGCCACTTCTTCCGCTTCCGGAGCAAACTTTTGCTGTCTGGAATGTCGCACTCGCACCCGCGATCCCGCTTCGTCAATTAAATCGATCGCCTTGTCGGGGAGAAAGCGATCGTTAATGTAGCGATCGGCGAAATTGGCCGCGGCGGCGATCGCCTTATCAGTAATGGTGACGCGGTGATGTTTCTCGTAACTCGAGCGCAACCCCCGCAAAATCTCAACGGTTTCCGCTACGGAAGGTTCTCCCACCAACACCTTTTGGAAACGGCGCTCTAAGGCTGCATCCCGTTCGATATGCTTGCGATACTCATCCAGGGTCGTCGCCCCCAAACATTGCAGTTCTCCTCGCGCTAAAGCGGGTTTGAGCATACTGGCAGCATCGACTCCTCCCCCGATCGCCCCGGTGCCGACGAGATTGTGAATTTCATCGATGACGAGGATAATATTGCCCGCTTTTTTCACTTCTGCAACGACGGTTTTTAAACGTTCTTCAAATTCCCCTCGGAAGCGAGTTCCCGCCATTAAAGCAGCCATGTCTAAAGCAATAACTTGTTTGCCTTTCACCAAAGCTGGGACATCATCTTGAACGATACGTTGAGCCAGTCCTTCCGCGATCGCCGTTTTTCCCACTCCCGGTTCCCCCACCAAAACGGGGTTATTTTTTGTGCGACGACCGAGAATTTGCAGGACTCGTTCTAATTCATTGCTACGCCCTACCATAGGATCGAGTTTCCCTTTGCGAGCTA
The DNA here is from genome assembly GCF_016888125.1 of Spirulina sp. CCY15215. Classification (GTDB taxonomy): domain Bacteria; phylum Cyanobacteriota; class Cyanobacteriia; order Cyanobacteriales; family Spirulinaceae; genus CCY15215. Next base: position 6,211 of record NZ_JACSWA010000327.1, on the reverse strand, counting down.
GGTCGGTCAAATCGGTGCTAAAGTCTGCTAATTGGGTAGAGCCTTCCCGAGAACCGCCAAATACGCCCATTTCGGGATTCATCCCTACCCCTGAAGCGGCAGTTTCTCCCATACGGCGCAGGATTTCTGTACGCAGGGCATCGCGATCGACTCCCAGTTGTTGTAGAACTTTAATGGCAACGCTTTCTTTTTCATTGGCCAAGGCCAATAAAAGATGTTCGGTACCGATGTAAGTATGTCCTAATTGCCTGGCTTCATCGAAGGATTGCTCGAAGATTTTTTTCGCTTTTGGGGTGAAGGGTAGGTTCGGTGGGGCGTAACCGGGACCTCGACCAATGTAGCGATCGACGGCAGTTCTGGCGGCTTTGAGGGTGACACCCATATCCCGGAGAACTCGGGCGGCGATCGCGGTGCCTTCGCCAATTAAACCCAAGAGGATTTGTTCTGTACCGACCAGGTTATGACCCGTGCGACGAGCTTCTTCTTGTGCCAACATAACAGCTTTAATAGCGGTGTCTGCAAAATGTTCAAACATAGGACTTTGTGGATTTAGTTAAGAAATTGTGACTATTTTTTAGTTGCTAGTTTTACTTTAGCGATTCCGGAACGATTTTAGAAAGTCGAATAACCCGTCAGTTAATGGTAGGGTCAAAGATGAGGAGAGCCGAAGAATTCCTGAGTTGCTAATTTTAGGGCTGCGATCGCTATTTTCATTGTACTCGTTCTCTTCGGTGTTTGGCTAACATTAATTTCCGTTTAGGTGGATCGTTTCCTCTCTCACGATGATCGTTATTATGGTTCGTTTGGCCTGCTTCCTAAAGAGATGTAGGGATGTTTATTCCCCTATGGCCACTGCAATTGTAGAAAAGGGCGATCGCATTGCCTTTCAGGGATAGAGGCGATAAGCAAAGAAGATAAAATAAGTTTCAGATCCCTAACTGAGGATGGAGAAATTGAAAGCCGGCTTCTTTGATTTTTTCGGTTGAAACGCGAACATTATAAGGATAAGGTATCTCTTTCTCATCCCAGGCGATCGCCGGTAAATTGTGAATTTGACAGACGCGATCGAGGAGTTCTCGTCGAGAGATTTGTTCGTCACAAACTAAATTATAAATGCCTCCTAATTGCTTTTCTCGTGCAAAATCAATGGCCTTAACAATATCTTCTAAATGCACCCAATTGGAAATATTTTCCCCTTTTCCTGCTAGAGTTTGACCCGCAATGCGCTTAAAAATCTTGGCAATTTCGCGATCGCGTCCATAAATTCCTCCCAAGCGCAGAATGCAGATTTTGCGCGTTTCCCTTGCAGCAGAGAGTAACACATTTTCAGTTTCCCAGAGAATCTGACCTTGAATTGAAGTAGGGGAAACTGGAAAAGATTCATCGACGCGATCGCCATCGCGATCGCCATAAAGGGAATAAACCCCAGTATAAATAATTTGTTGAACTGTCAGAAATTCCGGTAGCAGATCGACTAAGGTTTGCGCGGTAGCCAAATAAGTATTGCGATAGATATCCTCTTGTCGCGTTTTGGCACCGATACTCAACAAGACAGTTTCTTGACCTCGCAAAACAGTTTTTAAGCCTTCTCTGTCGTCTCCTTTCACGACTACAACGCGATCGGCGATCGCTTCTAATTCGGGGATGCGATCGGAATTTGTTGTCGTCACTGTCACCGTAAAACCTTGCCTTTTCCAATGATGTGCAACTTCACTTCCCACATAACCGCAACCGATAATTGCTACATTTTTCATGTTAGTTTATTCCTCAAAGTTTATCTCTTTTATCTCGTAAGGCGATCGCGCTTCAATTCCTCCTATTGAGTCTATACTGTCGGTGCGCTATAATCTATAGTTGGAGAGTCGAGCTATCCATTCTCATTCTTTGCCATAACCTGTAGACTTTAAGAACAATTAGAGGCGTAATTTATCTTATGTCAAGTAAAACTCTTTCCCGCTATGTCAATCGAAACCCTGAGATTTTAGGTGGAGAACCAATTATAATAGGAACTCGTACATCTGTTCGAGCTATTATTGGTCTATGGCGGATGGGTATTATGCCAGAAGAAATTCTCAACCATTTACCTCATCTAACTTTAGCTCAAGTATTTGATGCCTTGAGTTTTTATCTAGATAATCAAGCGGAAATTAATGAGTACATTGAAAATAATCGAGTACCCAATGAGTTAGTACACCCATCTGTTCGAGCTATTTTAACTGAATTATGAGGCTTGACACCGCACTCTATACAGATGAAGATATGTCGGCTTTAGTAGCCACTCTTCTGCGATCGCGCGGTCTAGATATCACGACTGTTCCCGAACAAGGAAATCTTGGCAAAACCGATATTGAGCAACTTGAATTTGCAACCTCTGTAAATCGATGTCTCTTGACACATAATCGTGTTGACTTTGAGAAATTGCATATTCGGTATGTTGAGGCAAGTAGAGAACACGCTGGGATTATTGTCGTTCCTCAGAAAAATGCTTATGAAGTCGCAAGGAGAATTGGCATATTAGTTAACACACTTATGGCTGATGAGATTAGAAATCAATTGTTATATGCCTAAATCTTGTTGATAATCTTGTTAAGATGCGGTGGGTCTGATGAATATTTTTGGTTCTATGCTCTCGCGTCGAGACTTGTAAAATGTAACATATAAAACTTACAGAAAAATGTAAAGAAAGGAGATTTTCAATGACACTGGCCACTTCAACCCAAACCAGAACTGTTATTTTATCGATTGATGAAGACGGTTACATCGTTGCGGAAGTCCCCAGCTTACCCGGTTGTATCAGTCAAGGAGAAACCCGCGAAATTGCGATCGCCAATATTCAAGAAGCAATTTCTCTTCATCTAGAAGTATTACAAGAACGAGGAGAAATGATTCCAGACGATCGCATTGAGGTAGTTCTAGTTTGATTAGAAATCTCCTTCTGCTACTTGAAAGACCGTTAACCCCAAACTTCGCCACATTTCCACGACCTGATTTCGGTCATCGAGAATGAAGCGAATATTATATTTTCCCTCAATATTTTGACGATATATTTCCTCTTTAATAATAGAGTCTTTGCGTTGGTCGCCTGTTTTTCGCATATAGATTGCACGATATTTTACACCATATCTTTTTAACCATTCCTCCGTTTGTGCTTGACCGTCATCCGTGCGACCGGAAAGAATGATGATAGTTGTATCTTTTTGCCATTTTAACACCGTTTCTAACACGGGAGGATTCGGTAAATCTTCGCCACATTTAGACACATCATAAGGACTGCGATCGCCCATAATTGCTAAGGTTCCATCCATATCGACAATAATTGCATCGGGAAGATTAGGATCGCGATCGGGGACTTGGGGACGAGTGCGAATATAGCGATTATACATCTTCATAATCACCTCTTTTCCCACCGATCGCGGTCGTTCTAAATCTCGACGAATGCACTCTTCAACAGGAACTTCTAAGAAAGAATCATTCACCTCAACCAGAGCTTTTCCTTTGACTAATTCCTTAATATACTCCACATGATGACCAAAGTTAGTATCATCTACAATGACGTGCTTTCCTGCTTCTAAAGCCATCAAAATAATTTGATCTCGTAACTTAAGAATAAACTTTTCATTTTTTGGCGACCAATAGGAAGCATGAGCCATTTCTCGTAATAAATCTTTGTTTGTCCTCACCCAACGTCCAGGATTTTCTAATAATAATTCCTTGGCATAACTTGATTTTCCCGAAGCAGGTAAACCAATTAAAACTAAGACCTTTTTCATGTTTAAACTCCTAAATAAATATTTTCAATCTCTAACAGTTGTTCTACTTTAGGGAGAGATGTTTTTTGCAAAGACTCTCGAATACTATCAGATTTTCCCGATCGCAAAGCAAATAAAATCCCCGAGTAAGGCAAATGTTTAATGCTTAACGCAAAATCTTTCTGACTGGGAATATCTTTATAGCGATTGTATTCTGCTTCTATTTTGTTCGCAAAATCATCATATTTTTGTTGAATATTGTGATACATTTCTGTCCATTCGGGATAATAGGAGAGAAATTCATCGCCTTCATGTTTCAGAATAATTTCTAACATTCTGCGAGTCGAAAATCCCTGACGAAAATGGGAGAGTGCGACATATTCTGGAGACTTAACCTTGACTCGACGAAAAGCGCGATCGCAGATGACATAGCCTTCAGAATTCATGGGATCGAGGTACTTGGATGCTTCCAAAATTTCCGACCAACTTCCTAACGGATAAGTTTTTACTAACTCCCAACCATATCGATCCGTCCAAATTTTTGGCTCTTCTTCTCCCAGGGTTTTAAGATTGCGAACGCCATGTAAAGTTAACTGATTGGACTCTTGTTTAACAACAATCCGATTATAAGGAGTCATTAACTCAAAACTAAAACAATATTCAGTTTCTTTGGGTAAAGTATAGCCTAATTCTTGCCACACTTGCCAAAATAACTTTGCAAATGTAAACGGAAAGCCATTAACTTGTCCCGTTGCATCCGGAGTCCCGCTAGATTGTACTCGCCACTGGTCATCGTAATAATAAAGTACCATTAAAGAGCCATCTAATTTATCATAAACGGTGGCATTATTCCAATCTATCTCAACGGCATTGGGTTCACCATAGTTAAAGAATTTATTGTAAGAATAGGAAACAATTTCCCAATCTTTTTCTTCATCTAAAATAATACCCCGAGATTGCTGCACGATTTTCTCTTCCATTGGTGACTCGATTTGCGAGTACTTCAAACAAACCAAATTAGGATATTGATGATGGCGATTGGCTTTAATATGATATTGATGACATAAGTTTTCTAATCCGCGATCGCGCAGATACTCTATCAATTCCATTGCATTTTTGTAAAACAACAGCACTTTTTATTATAAACTATTGTCATCCGTTCGCTATCAACTATCAACCATCAACTATCAACTACCCAATATCTATGCAAATTTGTGAACTTGCTATCTACCCGATCAAAGCCTGTCGCAGTATTTCCTTAAAAACTGCAACAGTCACTCCCAAAGGATTTCTCTGGGATCGAGAATTTATGATAACCGATCGCGCTGGCAAATTCCTCACCCAACGCCAATATCCTCAACTGGCTTTAATTGAGGTGCAAATCGAAGGAGAAAAAATAACTTTATCAGCAGCATCTTATCCAACAATTGAGTTTACGGCAACGATAATAGGAGAAGAAATAAGCGTAGAAGTGTGGCGCGATCGCCTCATGGCAATCGATCAAGGAGATCAAGTTGCTAACTGGCTACAATCTGTATTAAAAACTCCTCATCCTTTACGTTTAGTGAGGCAGTCTCCTCGTTATATTCGTCCCATTAATCCCAACTATGCTACTCGAGAGAATGCCCCCGTTAGTTTTGCCGATGGCTACCCTTTCTTAATTACCAACACAGCATCTTTAGCAGAATTAAACCGGAGATTAACAGCCATATATCCCGATCGCTCTCAAAACGTCCCCATGAATCGCTTTCGTCCTAATATTGTTATTGACAGCGATCGCCCTTTCCTCGAAGATGAATGGCAAGTCCTGCAAATTGGAGAAGTAGTCTTTGATTTGGTAAAACCTTGCGCTCGCTGTATTGTCACCACGACAGATCAAATAAGCGCACAATGCAACGAATTACGCGAACCTTTAAAAACTTTGGGAACATTTCGACATTTTGGCAAGGAAGGAATTATCTTTGGCCAAAATGCAATTCCGCGACAAACCGGACAGATTAAAATCGGCGACAAAGTGCAAAACTTGGCACAAAACTTAACAAATTCAATATAATTGTCCCTCTAAGTAAAGTATTAAAAATATATTCAAATAATCATTACAAAATTGAGAAATTTGAGTCCAAAATTATTAGTAAACCCTGACAATAGGATTAGAGAAGCAAATGAGCGATCTCTTTTCAACAACTCAATTCAGCATGGAGGCTAGAGGTCATGAATATTAGCAAAGTATTTGCGGAAACCAGTCTATTTATCTCCGAAGCATTTGCGCGAATTTTCAGTCCGACGGATAATATGTATCCCCTTGTTGGCGTACAGCCTTTTTCCGGCGATCCTTATGAAAAAAAAGGCCATTATGATTGGTAATTAGTCAGGAACTCACCGCTAAGTCCTCCGGACTCTAGCGGGAGCTTGAAAAAGCCCTAACCTGACCAGACTCAGCGAGAAATCGCTACGTTATTTAG
>NZ_JACSWA010000326.1 GCF_016888125.1 Spirulina sp. CCY15215 | reverse complement strand
AACTAGCTTCGCATTCCCAGGTGTCGTGACCCAAATAACGTAGTACGCGGGGTACTTAGTCTGGTCAGAATGGCTTGTCAGATTTCTCTTTCAAGCCCTCACGCCTTTAGGTTGAGGTTCCTGACACTTCAGTCTTTTGGTACTCAGCGAACGAGGGTTCGAGCAATATTTATTGAGTTTACCCTCAGATGAGGTTAAGCGGTTCGATTTTAGCTAGGGTTATTGTACCGATTGCGTGTCGCGATCGCACGGGTCGATCTCGATTTGGGGGATTTTTTCCCGAATTTGGGGGATTTGGGGGGATGCGATCGAGATAGATTAATATTTAGGTAGATTAATATTTAGGACTTCTGAAATTATGTCTCTACAAGAAGAAATTGACAAAACAAGACAAGAAATTCGGACAGATGGTTACTCCATGTCTATTGGTGAATGGCTCAATCTTTATCAGAGTGATGAAATTGATATTCACCCAGATTTTCAACGATTTTTCAGATGGTCAAAACGTCAAAAATCAATTTTTATAGAATCAATTCTTTTGGGGATACCAATCCCACCCGTTTTTGTCAGCCAAAGAGATGATGGGATTTGGGATGTTATCGATGGCTTGCAAAGACTTTCAACAATATATGAATTTGTAGGTCTGATTAAACCGATAGATCCAGAAGATGAGATACCTTTTTCTCTACAAGAAACCACATATCTACCTTCTCTAGAAGGAAAAAAATGGAACGATCCAGACGATCTAAAAAACTCTTTAACTCAACCACAACGTTTGTTAATAAAACGCGCAAAAATCGCAGTCAATATTGTTGAAAAAGAAAGCGATGAAATGATTAAATACGAACTATTTCAACGGCTCAATACAGGAGGCTCAATTGCAACACCACAAGAAGTGCGAAATTGTATTCTTTTAATGCTAAACAAAAAAATGTATCACTTGATACGCTCCCTTGCAGATAATGAGTTGTTTAAAAAATGTATTGCTTTGAGCGATCGGCTCTATGAAGAGCAGTATGATATGGAATTAGTATTGCGTTTTGTTCTTCTTTTTAATAAAGACGAGGAGGAGCTAAAACAATTAGGAGGAGATGTACATATTTTTTTAACAGAGAGTATGCGTACAATGGCTAGTCAACAAGATTGGGATAGCAGTAATATAGAAAATGCGTTCAATCAAACTTTCAAGACTCTTGATAACATAATGGGCGATGATAGCTTTAAACGATATAAATTAGAGGGGGATAGATTTCTAGGAGGCTTTTTATTATCTGCCTATGAGGTAATAGCATTAGGAATTGGATATCATTATCAAAATCCTCCTCCAACTGATGAAATACCAAGTCGAATTAAAAGTATTTGGTCTCATGAAACTTATAAAAAATGGTCGGGAGCCGGAGTTAATGCGACTAGGCGCTTACCCTATCTTATTCCTCTCGGTCGGGAGATATTTTCTCCATCATGAAAATCCAAACTTTAGAAAAACTTAACGATAAATTATCTGGCGATCTTGCTTGGCGAAAGAGAGAACTTGCAGCAATGAAATCTTTAATTGCAACAACAAGTTTTACGCCACGAAAGCATAAGGCATTAGTTCGTAGTGGAGTATGTATTCTGTATGCCCATTGGGAAGGTTTTATCAAATTTGCAGCCAACGCTTATTTAGATTACATTAGGTTTAAAAAGCTCAAATATAAAGATATTTCTAGTAATTTTTTGGCTTTAGCGATGAAAGAAAAACTTACTGAAGCAAAAGAAACGAATAAACCATCTTTGTATATCCCTGTCTGTGATTTTTTTCTTACCGAACTAGAGCAAAGATGCAATCTACCCAAAGATATAATATCTACAGAATCTAATCTTTCTTCTGAGGTTTTAAAAGAAATAACACGAATTTTAGGAATAGAGTTTTCCTTTTACTCTACAAAGTGTGTCTTAATTGATACACAACTTTTAAAAGCAAGGAATAGTATTGCACATGGCGATTATTCATCAATTGATAGTGCAGGATATATGGAGTTACACGAAGAAGTTATTGCAATGATCGAGACATTTCGCAATCAGATTGAAAATGCGGCTATCCAGGAAAAATTTAGGCAAAATTCATCTTAACTCTCTAAGGTTATTTCTTGTACACCCAGCTTGGATTCAGGTATTTTTGCAAAACTGAGATGTACCCAGTATAATAAATTTACAAATCCGTCATAATCACTGCCCGATAAGGAATGACTCCCGATTTTTTACTCTGTAAACATCGGGCAACCCCTCGAGATAAATCGAGAGTACGAGGATAAATATAGGGTCCGCGATCGTTAATGCGAACAATTATAGTTTCTTGATTTTCTAAATTGGTAACTTTCAAATAAGTATTGAAGGGTAGATAAGGATGTGCTGCGGTAAAGGCTTCTTGGTCGTAGATTTCTCCATTGGCAGTAAGACGACCATGAAAATAAGGACCGTACCAAGAAGCAGTTCCCTGAAATTCTTGAGAGGTTTCGGTAATGCGATACATTTGTTCTTGTGCATTCACCAGACGTAACGGTTCGACCCCTAAGGCCGTGCGGAGGGTATTCACCCAGTTAATCAGGGCTAATTCTATATTTTCATCATCATTGAGGACGAAAGAACTATCTGCTACAAATAAGAGACGATCGCCCATCATAGCGGCAGGATATTTGCCCAAAATGGCAGGTTTGATGAGATTGGGATCGAAGTCAGTATCTGCGAGAACTTGTTGTAAACGCGAGGCAATTAATTTGATTTGTTTCGGGTTTGTTAAGGCGATCGCAACTTTCCCATCGATAAGAATGCGATATTCTTCAGGAGAAATTTGCGAGGGAGAAATTTGCGAGGTTGGAGAATACCAAACATTCACTAGATGGGTACTCGATCCAAAAGATTTTGGTTGAGGAGAAATCGGCGGATCGATGGTGACAACTGGAACAGAACGATCTCGATCTAAGTCGGGTTCAGGCCAATCAAAAATATTTTGTACTACTTTTGCCAATCGTCCCCGCAAATGCAAGGCTGAAAAGTGGGGTTTGGGTAGATTAATATTGGGAACCTTGGGTAATTGCGACCATTGTTCCGTTTCTTGGGACACCGGAGGACAAAAAGCACGTTCTGAGGAACGATCCCAAGCAATTTTTTTGCTGGCTAACTCCCAAGGAACATTACTTATATCTGGTTTTCCTGTATCATTCCAAGAACGATATTGTAGGGAACGCCCTAACAATACCCCTGAAGTCAAAGAAGTTTCAGGATTTACAATCGAAAGACCTTCAGTAACGTTGCCCAGATTGTTTGTCTCGATCGCCAGGACGCGATCGCCCTGTCGGTTGAAACTGGGCGTTGAAACGAGGACAATCCCTAAAAAGGAGGCAACCCAAGAGGTTTTGAGAAAGAACATGAGTAATGATTCCTAGTGTTACGCACATCGGATCGGCAAAGCGACTCTCAGTATACAAAAATTTCGGGATCGGTGTTGAACTAATTGGGGATCGTTGCCCCTCATCTCGCAAACTTCTCTAGATTATAAGCATATTTACTCAAGACAATGATAAGTTATAGTAACTGAAATGATGAGAATTAATAAACTAAAAGAGATGTCCGAGCAGATTTTTTACATTGTTGATGTCTTTGCCATCGATCGCTATACGGGGAATCCTTTGGCGGTTTTTGCCCAGGCAGAGGGATTAAGCGATGGCGAGATGCAGATTTTGGCTAAGGAAATGAATTATTCGGAAACGACGTTTATCCTGGGCGATCGCCAAGTCAATAATGGCTATGACGTGCGGATTTTTACACCCCAAAAAGAATTAGATTTTGCGGGACATCCTACCCTCGGGACTGCTTATATTATTTCTCAGTATTTCCAGGATGCTTCGCGATCGCCAATCAATCTCAATCTGAAGGTGGGACAAATTCCTGTCACTTTTGAAGAGGAGGGAGAAAACCCCCTATTGTGGATGCGGCAAAATTCTCCTTCTTTTCAGAAAGAATATCCTCCCAAGGCGATCGCGGAATGTTTATCACTAAATCTTGAAGATATTGATTCTCGTTTTCCCATTCAGGAAGTTTCTACGGGAATTCCTTTTATTATGGTTCCACTTAAAAATCATACTGCTCTTAAACGCGCTCGAGTGGATCGCGATCGCTGTTTTAATTTCTTTTCAGCTACTGAAACTCAAGAAATATTGATTTTTTGTCCAGAAACCTATTCTCCAGAAAATCAGTTAAGCGTGCGTGTTTTTTGCGAGGCATTTGGCATTTCGGAAGACCCAGCCACGGGTAGCGCTAATGGGTGTTTAGCAGGATATTTAGCACGATATAATTATTTTGGCGATCGCCCTGTCGATATTCGTGTTGAGCAAGGTTATGAGATAGATCGCCCTTCTTTACTGTTTTTAAAAGCAACAAAAATAAATGATACAATTGAAGTATTTGTCGGGGGAAAAGTTTTTCAGATTGCCAAGGGAGAGTTGTTAAAATCATGATGTTATTAAGAAGCTATTGGAGAACTAGAAGTGGAATTCAAATATCAAATATATTTATTAGTTGCATGGAAATTACAACAATTCCCTCTAAATTTGACATGGATTTTAACTTTAGAATATTTTGAGGGAGAATTACTTTCTCTGTTTGAAAATGAGGAAGGAGATTTTTATCTTTATTCTTGGTGCGATTGCAAAAACTCATGTAATCGTTGGCTGGTTTTCAGGATTACTCCAAAGAGTTTACAGGAGTATATCGAGAGAAAAAAAACATTTCGAGATTTAATGTTAAATCCTGTCGATCGCTTTTTTTACGCTTTGGATATTGATGACGATCGCACTATTGTCAATAGTTTTTTAGTTCCTTGCGATCGCTTACCCGAACTTTATATTCCTGAAGTAGATTCATTCTACAGTTTTTCAGATTTGCATCCAGCGACCCAAGAGCGCGATCGCAAGATAATTCAAGAAAAAGTGTATAATTTTAGTCTGATTTAATCGCGATTGTATTTCTATCTCCTCTCAAAAAAAACAGAGCGATCGCGCTAAAATAAGAACAAATTCTCATCTTAGGAGAAGTTTTATGCAAACAAATCTAAAAGAAGCAGAAACAATAGCGATCGCCCCAACATCAGCACAATTACTAAAAATCGGACAGGTTGCTACCCAAAGTGATTTCTCTGTCAAAACGATTCGTTATTATGAAGAACAAGGTTTGCTTATTCCTGTCGTAATGCGATCGCCAACGGGATATCGCCTCTTTAAACCCGCAATTTTCAATCGCTTAGGGTTTATTAAACGCGCTCAATCTCTAGGGCTAAGTTTAAATGAAATTGGTGAAATTTTAATTATTCGCGATCGCGGAGAACTTCCCTGCGGTATGGTAAGAAAACGGCTTTTGCTCAAACAGAAAACAATTCACGAACAAATAGAAGCCTTAGAAATCTTGCGATCGGAGTTACAATATATTCTCTCAGGATGGCAAGAAAAACCCGATCGCGATTCCTTCGATCGCACCATTTGCCCCAACATTGAAACCTGAAAAATTACAACTACTTACCTATCAACTATCAACTACTTACCTATCAACTATCAACTATCAACTATCAACTATCCACTCTCAACTATCCACTCTCAACTATCCACTCTCAACTATCAACTCTCAACTATTATGACTAACTTTCGTTTTGCGATCGCCAGCGATCTGCATATTGCTCTTCCTCATACCATAAACTTTAACAAACCACGTTTTCACTTAGTTGAAGCTAGTATTCCCATCTTTGAAGCCATTTTAAATCATTTAGAACAACTCGATCTTGATTTTCTCCTCTTACCTGGAGATTTAACCCAAGATGGAGAATCTGATAATCATAAATGGTTACAAAAGCGCCTTAAAACTTTTCCTTTCCCTGTCTATGTTATTCCGGGAAATCACGATGTTTTAACACCATTACCCAACAAAAATAATATTGGTTTCCATGAATTTCCTCAGTATTATCGCCAAGCTGGTTATGAGAACTGCGAGAAACTATATTACAGCCGAGAAATATTACCCAATGTTCAATTAATTGCTCTTAATTCTAATCAATTTGATGCCAAAGGGAAACAATTAGGTTGTTTAGATATAGAACAATTAGAATGGTTAGATCGAGTTTTATTAGAAGCGCAAAATAAGTTTATTCTGGTAATGATTCATCATAATGTTATCGAACATTTACCCGATCAATCCCAACATCATATAGGCAAGCGTTATATGCTTGATAATGCGCCCATTTTACTCGAAAAATTACGCAAAGCGGGCGTTCAGTTAATTTTTAGCGGTCATCTTCACGTTCAAGATATTGCCGAACAAGCAGGGATTTATGATATTGTTACGGGGTCTACCGTTGGTTATCCTCATCCTTATCGTATTTTGCAGTTCTCGCAATGCGATCGCGGCACAAAACAGTTAAAAATTGAATCTTTTCAGATCGAAAATGTACCCAATTGGCAGAATTTGCCCCAAATCTCTCGAGAGCGAATTGGCGAACATTCATACCCATTCATGCACCGCTTATTAACACTACCTCCTCTCAACTTAGCTGGAGAAGAAGCCGAAAATCTTGCGCGAGACTTGCGCTATTTTTGGGCTGATGTCTCTGCTGGCGATCGCCAATTTGATTTCTCAGATTATCCCGAATCAGTAAAAACTTATTTAGAATCTTTCGGTGCAATAGATCGGGACAGAAAACCTCTCCAAATTGATAATAATGCCCTGCTAGTTTTGCAAAATTAATAAAAAATTGCAAATACCGACGTATAACCGTGTAAAAAAGTCCCTCCTGCCACGGGTCCAATTTCGCCGTTGCAAAAGAAGCCTCCGATCGGAATATCACCTAGATGACTCTGAAAAAGTCGAGAATCAAAATGAGGTTTCCCGTATAAACCCTCTCCTCGACCCAAACAAGAAAACATTAAAGCACCCACCGCCGATCGCCCTGACTGCTGTTCCAATTGATAGCGACCTAAAAGCACATCGAGATCCTCCTCAGAAGTCCGCGCATCGCGTAAATGGAAGCGAAGACGCTGACCAGGACGAACCCGATCGCCAATAGCAACGGCACCCACATTCGGATCGACTCCAATCAAATTGCGAATCAAAAAATCTCCTTGATGGAGATCGGTTTTAAACTCATCTCGAGCCAGTCCAACAAACAAAGAATTTTGCGCTAAGACGCGATCGCTTTCATCCAAAGTGTGTAGTAAATTTCGCAGTGCGACTAAAGTAGGTTGAGATTCCCCTTCCGTTGTTGTTTGACCAAATTCAGCAATTTGTAAAATTACATTGCGTTGTCCTTGAGTCACTTGATAAGTTTGACCGATGGGACGACAGCCTTGAGCAACAATGGTTTTAACAGTAATGTCACCGCTTAGAGCAACCCCCACAGTTCCTTCGCGATAGAGAGACGATCCCGAATCTCCCGAAGCATAATAAAACAAACCGCTTGGTCCTCCCATTGCCCCATTGCTGGCTAATCCCCCCACCTTAACCGAACTCGGATAGGCAAAATCCAATCCTTGCAACAAGTCCGTAATTTGGGCAGAAAAAGGGTCAGCGAGTAAAATAAAACTGGGGTTCTCCTGGGGATCGACCCCCATTAACTCGCACCAATGACTCGGAGAACTGTCCAAATCTGGTAAAGTCTTTTGAGTAATCTGGAAAGGGTACATTTTAACCCCAGGTAGAGAAGCAACACTCAAACTTAACGCGGGATTAGCTTCAATTTCCAAAGATTCTCCGCGATCGCCAATGCCGACGACTCCTCCTCCTCCGCAGCCAATCAGCACTTGGAATGGTAATTGCTCCAATAGTAACGGCACTAAACGCGGATATTCACTCGCATAAGCAGAAGAAATAAACACAATCCCTAAATCGGGAGTTGTCGATAAAGATTGCTGAACAGTTGCCACCACCTCGGCGATCGCAGCTTCAAGGGAGGGTCGAGTGGAAAGGGCATTCACCCATTGGATTTGTGCGTTCATGGGGTTAAATATCATTAAATCTTAAAAAATCGGGATCGATAGAGGTTGAGAAAATTCGTTAGGATATTAATTAAGGGGGAGAGTAGTTTCAATTCAAAGCATAACAGACCAACTCGCTCCCGATTTCACTAAAAGTTAAGACTGCCTTAGTCTTTTGTCCTTTCAAAATCACTGGAATAAACCCATAATGAGTAACATCCAAGAAAAAATTGACCAAGAACGCGATCAGGCACGAGCAGTTTGCAGCACGGAAGGAGCGACTTCCTCCGAATGTGCAGTAGCGTGGGATGCGGTGGAAGAATTACAAGCCGAGGCAGCCCATCAACGCGAAGAAAAACCCAAAAGTTCCCTCGAAAAGTATTGCGATGATAATCCCGATGCAGTAGAGTGTCGTATTTACGATGATTAATAGCTAAATAGCATTTTGTTTTACGGGAAGAGCAGGAAATCTCAATATTGGGGTTTCCCGCTATTTTTTTTGCGATCGCCAGACTTTATAATGACAGTTAATGCAGCCAATATTCCCCTTGAGTTGATTCAGCCACCATGACTCAAACCTCTCTCCTCAAGCCGACATCCCCCGATCGCCATATTGTTCATTATGGTCTTACTTGGCCACAGTTTAAGCTCATTCAAGCGGGCT
>NZ_JACSWA010000325.1 GCF_016888125.1 Spirulina sp. CCY15215 | reverse complement strand
CCCAAATAACGTAGTACGCGGGGTACTGAGTCTGGTCAGAATGGCTTGTCAGATTTCTCTTTCAAGCCTCACGCCTTTAGGCTGAGGTTCCTGACGACTGCGATCGCTATCCTAAAAACGGGTACTGGTGGATTTTTTTAAAACTTTGTAACAGAATATAACTAATTTTGCACCCAAGAGCAACAGTTTCCAGAGAAAGAGAAATGCTCCCCATCTCCTGTAGGATAAGGAGGGTAGGTGCAATTGTGGAGGAAGTTTGCCAGATGGGTTTGGGATACAGGCAACGAGGCTTCAGAAACGTTAAATCTAAAGTTAAATCTAAATCTAGCGTCTTTAGAGGTATGCGGCTATCTCGCTGGCTGACGATCGCCTTTTTGGTGGTTTCAGCGCTCTTTTTATCCGGCTGCATTCGCTACGATGTAGGGGTGACAGTGCAAGGTCAAAATGGCGGCACCATTTCCCAGCACGTTAAATTGGGGGAACAACTGACGCGGTTTAATCCCCCAGAAGCCTCTCGCTGGCTCAAAACCGTGGAAGATCGAGCCAAAAAATTAAAAGGGAAAAGTAAATATCTGGCTGATGACGAACTCCTTGTTACAATTCCTTTCAATAATGGCAAGGATTTAGTTTCCAAGTTTAACCAGTTTTTTAACCCGACGGAACAGGCGATCGTACCCTTGGCGCAAACCAGTACCCTCGACGCAGTACAGATTGTTTCAACTATGGAGATGAAGCAAAGTAACTTTATCTTACTCGAGCGCGATCGCCTCAGTTTGGCGGTAGATTTGCGCGGCTTAGAAGTTTTAGGCGATCGCAGTCCCATTTCCCTCGAGTCTGGTTTTCCCATCGATATCGAATTTGCTCTCTCAACCCCTTGGGGTGCAAGATATTTAGTTCGTACTCCTGACGGTATCTCCCCCCCTGTGCGAAAAAAAGGCGATCGTTCCATCTGGACCCTACAAGCAGGGGAAATCAATCATATTGAAGTGGTTTATTGGCTACCCAGTTATTTAGGGATGGGGTTTGTGGCGATCGTGTTGTTGGCGATCGCAGGAAACTACCTCAAAGAAAAATATTGGCCAGCAAATACTCTATCCTCCAATTCCTAATTGTCCGGCTAAACCAGGACTCAAAGGGATCAGAGTGGCTAACATTAAAAATAAGGCCAATAAACCTAAAGCAGCCCGAGTATCATCCGGTTCCGATAATTCATTCAAACTGGGACGTTCTAAATCTCGTTGTAAGAATAGAATCAAAATACCCCAATATAAAGGAATCGGATTAGCGGGATTAAAAATAACCACTAAACCCAAAATAACCAAAGTTGCAATAGTTGTTCTGCGGGCAGTTTTTCTGCCATAAATTGCTTGTACAATACGTCCCCCATCTAATTGTCCTGCGGGCATTAAATTTAGCGCATTAATCACCAGTCCCAGCCAACCCACAATCATCAAAGGATGAACATCAATAATACTTCCTTCCAAAGTCGAACCTAAAAGAACTTTGGCCAAAGTTCCCACCAAAATAGAACCTTGTAAAAACTCGATGGGAATCTGAAATAAACTGCCAGGATGAGAAAGAATTAAACCGATCGCCAGCAAGAAAAATGACACTAAACCCCCGATCGCGGGTCCCGCTAAGGCAACATCAAATAAGGCTGTACGATGGGGAATCAGGGACTCAAAACGAGTAATGCTACCAAAAGAACCAATTTGCCAACTGGGAATTAAATAGGGTAAACTGAGGCGAATATTGTAGCGTTTAGCATAGAACCAATGACCGAATTCGTGAGCAGCTAAAATCAACCATAATCCCAGAGCAATAGGTAAAGCCTCACCATAACGACCTAGTTGTGAAAACCAGTCAAATCCTAATAATAAGGCAGAAGCCTCTAAAGTGGTGGCGATCGCCGCAACGAATAAAACTAGGGCTAAATTTTTCTGAGCAAGGGTTGAAGGTTGGGGATCGTTGGCACTGGGAAGAACAATAACAACGGGCTTCCCTTCAGGACTTTCTACTAAAAAGAGACGGTATTTTTCCCCTAATAAACTTTCTAATTTCTGGGAAAGACTGGCATAAACTGCCTCAGTTTCTCCCCGCAGATTCCCTTTAAAAATAGCCCCTTCTTGATAAGAAATTGTTTCCGTGGCAAAAAATGTGTCGAGGGAAAAAATACCTTTAATTTGCTGTAAATCTTCAGCAGGAATAGGAAAAATTTCCTCTGTTGTATTATTTTCAAGGCGATCGCCACCATCTGTATCCGAAGAGACGACACTTTTCGTTAAATTCTCTTGTTCTTGTTGTTGGGCAATTCTTTGGGCAGCGCGATCGCGTAAAATGGCATCTTGTCCCTCCGATCGCAAACGATTGCCTAAATAAATATAGACCCCCGAAGAAGCCACAAAAAGAAAAATAAGGCCAATGATATTGATAAAAATTCCCAAGGCAACTAAGCCAAAGAAAAGTAACCAGGGAGCAATCAAAACAACCGATTGCAGCCAAGCGAGAATACCTAATTTTCCAAAGGGTTTAGCGCGATTATACCCCCAAACTAGGAAGCCAAGGGCAACAAGAACGATCGCAAAAGTCGAGACAAATTCTGAGGGATTTGACATTTTGAGTGATAGGTAATAATTAGTTAGTTCTCCTCTCAAAAGAGACTAGAGACAGGCTATTGGTTTGCTAATTCTAACGCGGTTCTGAGATTCCCTCGCGCTTCTTCCAACCATTGATTCCCTTCTTCAAGGCTAACTCCTCCCCAGTGCATTAATAATGCGAGTTTAACTTTTTGGCCGCTGCGATCTAAAAGTTTGCCTGCTTCCTCGCGATCGAGATCCGCAAGGTCTTGAAGAATACGAAGGGCGCGATCGCGTAGTTTTTGATTGGTGACGGAAACATCAATCATGCGATTTCCGTAGGTTTTCCCCAGTTTAACCATTACCGATGTCGAAAGAATATTCAAGGCCATTTTCGTCACGGTTCCTGCCTTCAAACGGGTCGATCCTGCTAATATTTCCGGTCCCACCAATAAGCGTAAATCTACATCTACATCAATTTTGAACTGGGATGCAGGCACGCAAGCAAGAAAAATCGTTGTTGCACCTCGTTTCTTCGCTTCCGCGATCGCCCCATGCACAAAAGGAGTGGTTCCTCCTGCTGTAATGCCCAAAACTACATCTACTGCTGTGACTTCTTTTTGAGAAATTTCTTGGGCTCCATCCTCCCTGCGATCTTCCAAAGCCTCGGAACTCTTTAACAAAGCGGGCGCTCCCCCTGCGAGAATGCCCTGTACGAGTTCGGGAGGGGTGCAGAAGGTGGGGGGACATTCCGCCGCATCCAAGACCCCTAAACGCCCGCTCGTCCCTGCTCCCACGTAAAATAAGCGCCCCCCTCGAGAGAGAGATGCGGCAGTGAGATCGATCGCCTTTGCCAATTCGCTTCTAGCTGCGGCGATCGCCTGCAAATTTTTGCGATCTTCTTGGTTAAATAAATCCACCAACTCCAAGCTGGTGAGACGATCTAAGTTTTGCGAGTTGGGGTTGATCTGCTCAGTCAGCAGATGTCCGCGAGATTCTAACATGGGATAACTGATGACTGGTAACTGAATATTAATTGCCAAAGAGCTTTTCTAGTGCGCGACGTTGTGCGTCAAGTTCCTCATCAGACATTTCTCGTTCTTCGGTTTCTTGTTGAGGGGAAGAAGGAGGAGGAGAGTCTTCCAGAGTCCAAGTTGTCTCATCCACGATCATTTCTGGAGGAATTTCTAACTGTCCTTCTTTGACAATTTCCCAATTGTAGCCTGCCTCGCGACAGAAACCTTCGATTTCTTCGGCAGGAAAGGCTTCAATACTGGGGGTGGGAAAATCTTGAGCCTCTAACATGAGAGCATAGCGAATTGCATCATCTTCCGACTCAAACATCAAAACAGTTTGACGATCGCCAATTTGCAGAGAATGGATTCCTTCGCGATCGGTGCCAGCATTGATAAGTAGGACGTAGATTCGTTGGGGTGCGAGCATGGCAACTTAGGTATTTAAACGATCTTTCTTTCAAACTTTATTTTCATACAAAATCGGGGACGCGATCGCGGCAATAGCAAAAAAACTTATTGCACCCAACCCCCATATCTTGCTGTTATTGGGTTTTGGGGATGTTCTTGATTATACTGCAACGCCCAGATTTGATCCCCAAGGGAAAAATGCCACCATTCTCGCGGATGACAGCAAAATGCCCCGGATGTCATGGCTGTATTTAAAATCTGTCGGTTCTGATGATATATTTGTTCGGCGGTTGTTGTAGCGTTGGCGTAATGCAGGGGATGCGATCGCTCGGAAATTTCATCAATGGGGGAACCCATCTCAACAATTTTCCCTTCTGCATCCACCAGGGTAACATCGATCGCCGCCCCCGTACTGTGAGGAGGAGGAGTTGCAGGGTTATCGCTGGGAACTGCCCAAAATTGATAGACTTCTTGCCAGAGTTGCTCTTTTTGTTGAGTCGATAACTCTGCCAAATTCAACTTTCTTTCCCTAACGAGGGATTGAAACGTATAGTCCACCATAAACTGCTGTACGGCGATCGGGCGATAGGCATCAAAAATCAAAATACGCCATCCTTGCCGATTTTGTTGTAAATTATTTTGCGCTGCAATGAGAGCATCAAGAACACCCTGACGCAAATAATAAGGGGATTTTCCGGCATAATTCGCCCCCAATTTAAGGTAAGGATGGGGAGATTCTACTGCAAACTGCTCTAAGGGGATGGGAACTAAAGGTTCGTGACATTCTTGAATGGGAATTTTTTGATAGGGTTTCATCGATCGCGCTTTTTGGATTTAGCTTTCCATTGAGATAGATTTTCATTATCCTGCATTGAACCACGCGATCGCATTTTCCCTTTCTGTTGCTGCATTTCCTCTAAAGTGGGGACGGGATCGACTCCCCCAGGGTGGAAAGGATGACAGCGTGAAAGGCGACAGAGTGCCAGTTTTCCCCCTTGTAATACTCCAAATCGGGCGATCGCATCCAGGGCATATTGAGAACAAGAGGGATAAAAGCGACAACTCGGGGGCAACATCGAGGAAACCAAAAATTTATAACCTTTAATTAACCAAATTAATAAAGTTTTCATGGGGTAAGCTAGAAATTGAACTGTAGATAATATTGGGATTAATAAAATTGTTTCTTATTTTATTGGGTTGGCGATCGCTGTCCTTATCTTCGGCTTCTCCTCTATGGATATCTCTAGGAATTGTTGCCTTATATTTAGGAATTCTCTTACTGATTTCAGAAGGATTAAATCGCTTTAAACATACCGATGCAGAGTTCACGCGGAAAATATTTCATATTGGTTCGGGGCAGGTCATTTTATTGGCGTGGTGGTTGGCAATTCCTGCTTGGCTGATTGTTATTGCCGCAATTCTCGCCAGTATCATTGCAATTGTATCTTATTTTCTCCCCATTCTTCCCAGTATTAATAGTGTAGGACGAAAAAGTTTAGGTACATTTTTTTATGCGGTAAGTATTGGCGTGCTTGTGAGTTATTTTTTCCCGCTTCAACACCCCTATTATGCCGTTATCGGCGTTCTAATTATGGCATGGGGGGACGGTTTGGCTGCAATTATTGGACAGCGTTTTGGCAAACATAGCTATCAAATAGGGGGAATTAAGAAAAGTTGGGAAGGTTCCTTGGCGATGTTGGGGGCAAGTTTTCTCGTGACGGCGATCGTTTTAGCCAGTGTTTACGGAATAATTTGGCAAGTTTTCTTGATTAGTTTGTGGGTTGCGATCGCCGCAACGGGTTTGGAAGCATTTTCTAAGTTAGGTGTTGATAATCTCACAGTTCCTTTAGGAAGTGGAATGCTCACATTTTATTTAGTTGAATTATTACTCTGAATATCAATTTATTTGTGAGATATATTCAGTTTAGCGCCAAATTTGTTGGTTTTCCCTGTACCAGTTTGTTTGTTGAGTTGCTTCCATTGGTTATTTTGAGATGGCGACTGTTTACTTGATCTGGATTGGCGATCGCCCTTATCATCTAGAGTAAGAGAGAAATAAATAAATAAATATTCATGAATACTCTAACTTCTAATCCTACAAAAATCGCGATTCCGTTAACACAATGGAATTTTGCCAGTTGGAAAGATTATGAAACTTGGCGCGATACAGAGACTCGAGAGCGAGTTAAATTATACTATTACCAAAATCACCTTTTAGTAGAAATGGGTTCGGAAGGAATCAATCATGCCAACATTGGCGATCTCTTTTCCATGTTATTTTTTATCTGGTTTAGCCAGCATATTCCGCAAACATCAAATACTTTTGGAGGTTGCTTGCTGGAAAAATCAGAGCAAAGTTCTGCTGCACCCGATATTGTTTTATATATTGGAGAAGATTATCCCAGATGGCAAACCGGAGAAAGACGTTATATCGATTTAGATCGCTGGCGAATTCCCGATCTGGTGGGGGAGATTTCCGATACAACCTTATCAAGTGATTTGGATGAGAAAAAGCATCTGTATGCCTCATTGGGAATTCCTGAATATTGGGCGATCGATGTTGTCGGAAGGCGAGTTTTTGCCTTCCAATTACAAGAAAATAATCAATATCGAGAATGTCAAGTTTCTCAAAGTTTAACAGGTTTACCCATTGCACTTCTCGAACAAACTCTGGTACGGTTACAGGAAGAAAGTAATATCAGTGTTGCCAATTGGTTTGCCGAACAAATTCGCAGTCTCAATATTGAGGGCAATTAATGGCGATCGCGCTAGTTTTGCGGGAAGGCGATCGCGGTTTGTGTCTTCTCTTTCGCTTTCTAATTCACTCTGTCCAAGCAGGATGAGCCAATAAAGACGCAAAAGGCTGCACTCCTCGTAATTGATTCGATAACGGTAAATGACCTCTCGGTGCGCTCAAATTCCAGATAAACTCATTGGGGTAGCGGGTCCAATTATTGCTCTTTTTCCAGCCAATTTTCTCCCAGAGTTTATTAAAATTCTTTCCCTGTGCCAACCATAATTCGCGCTGTACCGAAAAGCCAAAATTTCCTTCTGAATAAGTCAGCCAAAGTGTATTAATCGTTTGTAAATCCGTCACCGGGAAGCGATCGATCTCAGAAAAATAGAGCCATTGTCGATTTACCGCCTTTTCTCCAGCCAATTCGCAGAGTTTTTCGAGAGTGAGGCGATCGCTTTGTTGAAAGTCCTGTTCGATCAGTAATACTTGTAAGAGTTGGTAATCAATCCCGCGATCGGACTTGAGAGCAACAATTCCTTCTGAAAAGTGAGTTTGCAAAAAATCGCTAATTTCTGCTACGTCCAAACGGTATAAAGCCAGATAAGCCGTACCGATCGCCGGAGTGGGATCCTGTCCCTTATTGGCCTGCAAAAAATTCATCAAAACCTGCCAACCTGCATCACCGGTGCTGGCAAGTTGAGGAATGACCGATAATTGTTTTTTCAAAACCCCCGACTCTAACTGCTGGCAGAGTGGCTCAATTTCAGGATGAAGACTGGATGCAATCATTTCAATTATTAATTATCAATAAACAATTATCAATAAACAATTATTAATTATTAACGAACAATTATCAATTATTCATTGCGGCTTCCCTCTAAAATACCCTTGATAATCGCACTTGTGGAAGCCCCAACCTCCACCTTAACTAATTCAATCCGCACCCCGTGGGCGATCGCGTCGGGATATTCCGGAAGGGTTTCGGGGGTATAATCTCCACCTTTAACATAAATATCCGGTTTTAGGGTAGCAATGAGATGAGTTGCCGTAAGCTGAGGAAAGATAACGACTCCATCCACGGCTTTGAGGGCAGACAGTACCTCCGCACGTTGGCCCTCGGTAATGAGGGGACGCGGGGGAAAATTGGCTTGCTGGGGCTTAAGTTGACCCACGGAAGCATCGCTATTTAAACCAACAATCAGCGCTTTTCCTAGAGTTTTCGCCGTTTGTAAATAACGCACGTGACCCACGTGCAGCAAATCAAAACAGCCATTGGTCAAAACAAGCGGCCGCCATTTTTCCGGATGTAGCAATATTTCTTGCTGTAATTGTTCGAGTTGATAAATTCCTTGCATTTAGGACAGATATGGGGGAGATATGGGGAAAATTTATTCCTTTAGGCTTCTTCTTTCCCGTCTTTTCCTTGGGGGGCCTGATAGCCTTGTTCGTAGGCAAAGCGAACCAGTTGGGCGCGATTGTCTAATTGTAATTTTCCCAGAATATTGCTCAAATGGCTTTGTACCGTGCGAGGAGAAATGAAGAGGCGATCGCTGATTTGTTTGTTAGTAAACCCTTGGATCGTTTCCCAGAAAACCCGTTCTTCCGCAGGAGTGAGAGGAAGCGGTTCCGGAGGGGCTTTTTCGGGGGTTTCGCTGCTTCCCGATCCTGTTCCCGACTGGGACATCTGCTGCATCATGCGGACGATCTCCACATGAATGCGGCGCGATCGCTCTAATTGTGCATCAAGTTTGGCCAATAATTCCCGCATAACAAAGGGTTTAGAAATATAATCATCCGCCCCCATTTCGTGGCCTTTGATGCGATCTTCAAGTTCTCCCTTGCCCGAGAGGAAAATAAAAGGAACGAGTTGTCCCGAGGTGCTTCCTCGTAGAGTGCGACAAAATTCTAGACCGTTCATGCCTGGCATCATAACGTCAGAAATCACGGCATCAGGGGGATTTTGAGCAAACACCTCTAAACCAGCCTGACCCGAACTAGCACTATCGACTTGATAGCCAGCTTCTTCGAGAATTTCTTGGAGATTTTCGCGGATATTGCGATCGTCATCAACGATTAAAATTCGTTTCATGCTTTTTTCTTGCTTTTCGGGGACTCTAGACTCTAAAAATCAAAATACAGCCTTCAGAAATCAAAGTTTGGGAAAAATATCCGTTAGTCTAGCAAAAATCAATTTATCAGTTTTGATGGCTATATTACGAAAAACAACTCCCCTTGCTGGTGGTTCTCGCATTTTTTTCTATTTTACAGGATGGCAAGGCGATCGCCTTCTCTAGCCGTAAAAATTTCTTCTGCGGTTAAGTTGAGTTCGAGAAAAATACCAAAGGCAATGGGACTATTACTGCAAAATTGTTCGATTTGATATTCTCCTTCGACCAATTTGTAAATAAAAATTGTAGGTTGTTTGGGGTTGCCAATAAAGCGCCTGCCGTCCAATCCCAAATAGTCTACAATCCAATATTCAGGAATGCCCAGTTCCTCTCCGGATTCGCCTCAACGGGGTTTGACGAGGCATTCTCTGGGGATAAAGGCGTTTAGGTTGCGATCGCGAATGGAGATATTCAGTTGATAGGCAAGAAATCCAGCAATTTCCGAATGTTTGCCTCTCGGTTTTGGCATTTGAACAATGACCCCTTGATGCAGTTCGTAGCGATGTTCTGAGTTTTCGGGATACCACGCGATGAACTTATTAAAGGTGATAAGTTTCGGTTTTACTTGTATCATGGCGCGATCGCTTTTTGGGTTCTGTTTGTTCTTATTTTCGACAACTTTTTAAGCCGATGCAGTTATGCGATCGCCCCCGTGCTGCAATCAGTTTCAGCATAAACTGACTAAAATTAATTCATAAATACTCGTAAATTTCAGGGACACTTAAAGCTCGTGTAGCGTTACCTGTACGGACATAAAAGATGATTCCTTGGTTTGACTTCAGAAAGACCCGTTTCTTCGATGGCTGCACGTAAATACCACAAATATATTGCTCATTGATTTGCTCAAAGCGAATTTTTATCTTTGGCATAAACTGTAAGCCAATATCACGTTCAATGAGCTGGCCTAAGTGTCGTTCAAATTTATCAAGCGATCCCTCTTTAAGGCAATTAATATCTTGTGTCAGCCCAAAAATATCACCATTATCCTCGACTCCGATCAGCAGTGTTCCACCCGATGTATTAAGAAAAGCAACGATGGTTTTTAAAACATTAGTGACCAGTTTGGAGTTTTTGCTATTTTGGCGAATATCCCACTGAAGTGTACTTTTGAATTCAAGCGTTTCACTTTCAGGAAGTTCAATTAATTCGCTCATGGGACGCAGATCACCAATTTTTTTGATTGTGATGGTGAATTGCCGAAGCTTACGTTCATCTAGACGCTTACGCAATTCATTCTCACTCTCTGCCTGCTCAATAACGGTTTGATTGGCGATCGCAATCCACTGTCCCCAATATTGGGCTGTTAACTCATTGTAATGTTCATCAATCCATTGTTGATTTGGTCGGCTTCCCCAACGATTGAGATAAGCGATCGCATCTTGAATTGAAATATCTAACGCATCGAATGGATTCCCAGGCATATTCTTTGAGATGTAATCCCAAGCTCCCGCTCGAAATGCTTTCCGGCAACCGGTTACAGTATCATTAGCCGTGAGAATAATCACAACGGTTGATAAGTTATTTTGAGTGACCCAATCTAAAATAGTGAAGCCACTATCATCTTGTTCCATACGCATATCTGCGATGACAATATCACAGGGATGAGCTAATTCTGTTTGTGCTTCAGAAACACTACGAGCCGTCACAATTTCTTGATATCCGAAATCGCGTAACCATTCTAATAACTCGTCTAAAAAGCGATTGTTATCTTCGACGACGAGCAAGTGAACATTTTCTCTTTGCATGACTTAACAAACTCACAGCTTTAAAACTTTACAAATAGGGCAAATAAATCTGAAAATGTACACCATATCCAAATCGCCCTGATTCTCGCATTGTTCCTCCCATTTTTTGCAAGGTCTTACGGGCAATAAAAAGTCCTAGACCACTTCCTTTATCATCAGATGAGGTTGTATGAAGTGGTTGAAAAATCCAGTCTTTTTTATTATCTGGAATGCCTTGACCATTATCGATGAACTGAATGTACAAAAATTTGCGATCGCCGGGAATAGTGGGTGTACCAATATCAGACGGATTGAGTAAATCTTGAGCACACATTTTGATCAACAGATCGGAATGGTTTGCATTGTGCTTAAGCGAATTCTCAACTAATTCATTCAGGATACTTTTTATTTTCTCTAAATCACCATCAAATTCAGTCTCAGGGTTTTCAATGAAAAGCTTGACACCTGTTTTACGTAATCGCGGTGTGCTGGTTGACCAATTTTCTGGTTGCCATTTTTCAAAAATCTGACGAACTAAAAAGCGATGACAGCGAATGGTCATCCCTTCATTAATCGACTTCAAATCGTTAAGCGCATTTTGTGTAAGTTCGAGTTGTAACAGTAGTTTTTGAAAATTTTTGTAAGCAGGTACAGATTCCTCGATTTTTCGCATTGCTCGACGAGTTTTAGAGATGATGGCAGCGAGTTGATTATTGACCTCATCGGAAATATTATGGGCCGTCTGAGAAATAATCGTGACTAACTGCCGATAGTCACTCTTGGGAATTTGAGCAATTGCTACTTTTTGAGCAGCACGTTGTTGGTTGATGCTGTCCTGAAGCTCATCAATTTCAGTTTCAATTTCAGCCACTAGCGGATGTTCGTCTTTGAGTTTACGTAAAAGACGATACGTAATACTTTTCAAAATCGCAACTTCATTGCCAATTTTGTGATACATCGCTCGATAAAGCAGTTCTGTATTACCGAGGCTGTCTTCACTATCGGCAAAAAGCTCATACGTTGTTTCAGGAGTAGCATTGAGGGAGATCGCTTGCATAGCTTCTTGGTAGCGCGGGGAATCTTCTTCAATTTGCCGTAGTAAGGCAATGGCTTCTTCGCTATTAGGGTTATCCGCTAGTATACTCCGAGCACCATACAGTCTTGATTTATCTTGATCCTCAGAATTTGCGATCGCTTCTTCAATGAGTTGCATCCCTTGCTGAGGCTGATGAAGACGGTAGTATAAACGCCCTAAATTAAGACGAATAATATTGCTATGATAGCCCTTTTGTTCGTCTATATTGATATTCAATAGATGTTTTTGGGATTGTACTTGAGAGGTATTGCTAAGATTTCATCGATTCTTGAAATCCTTCCTTGCTCAATCAAAACTCTTATATAGCCCAACACGGTATGGATATCGTTGGGGTCAATTTCCAGTGAATCTTCAAATAAATTACTCGCCCTTTGATATTGATGTGAATCTCGCATTGCTTTTGCATAACCCGTTAAAATATTGGCATTATTGGGATATGCCAACACCAGTCGATCAAATAATTTAATTGCTTCATTCCACTTTCCTACTTTACCCAACTCTCGACCTTGTGTGATCAGTTGATCAATTAATGCAGGAGATAAAACAGGTCTATACATAAGAAACCTTGAGAGTTGACCCATTGATCTTAGCATTGACAATATATAACTGGAATCAATGAATTAGGATTAACCACGACTTCCCATCCCTACCACGGGCTGTCCACCAACATGAAGGCACTCCAATAGCAGGGATGGCTGAAATCAGTCTGTTGAATCGTGTCCAACCCTTTGTTGACTTTTGGGCTTCCCACAGAAAATTGATCATCGGGCTTTAATTCTCCACTTAGTCTGAATGTACTTTCTTCGCCTGAGACAAGTGTAAACCCTATGAACTACTTTGTCTCAATCTTATTTGGGATTGCTATATGTTGCCATGTTGAAGAAATTTAAAAATCTCAGAAAATGATCGCTATGTTATCATCCGAATTAAATGCCAGATTGAAATTTCGCCGACGGCGATCGCCGATATGGCAAAGATTTTTCTATCGCTTCCAAGGGGACTCTCGACACTGCAAATCAAAATACAGCCTTCAGAAATCAATATTTGGGAACAATATCTGTTAGCCTAGCAAAAATCAATTTATCAGTTCCGAGGGCTATGTACGAAAAAATCACTCCCCCTTCTGTTGGTTCTCACATTACCTTCTCAGATGGCAAACCCATTGTTCCCGACGATCCCATTATCCCCTTTATTCGAGGCGATGGAACGGGAGTTGACATCTGGCCAGCGACGCAAATGGTTCTCGATGCGGCGATCGCTAAGGCTTATGAGGAAAAACGACAAGTTCATTGGTTCAAAGTTTATGCGGGAGATGAAGCCTGCGAGAAATACGGGACTTTTCAATATTTGCCGGAAGATACCTTAAAGGCGATCGCGGAGTATGGTATTGCTATCAAAGGACCCCTCACAACCCCTGTAGGCGGCGGAATTCGCTCTCTAAATGTGGCATTGCGGCAAATTAACGATCTTTATGCCTGCGTGCGTCCCTGCCGCTATTACAAGGGAACTCCTTCTCCTCACAAAACTCCCGAAAAGCTAGATATTATTGTCTATCGGGAAAATACAGAAGATATTTATTTGGGCATTGAGTGGCGAGAAGGCACGGAAATTGCTCAAAAGATTATTAAATATCTCAATGAGGAGTTAATTCCCGCAACTCCGGAACATGGCAAAAAGCAGATTCGCCTTGACTCGGGCATCGGCATCAAACCCATTAGCAAAACTGGATCGCAACGGCTGATCCGACGGGCGATCGCCAATGCCCTGCGCCTTCCTAAAGAGAAACAGCAGGTTACATTGGTGCATAAGGGCAATATTATGAAGTACACCGAGGGGGCATTCCGAGACTGGGGTTACGAACTGGTCAAGACGGAATTTCGGGCTGAGTGTATCATCGAACGGGAGTCCTGGATTTTGAGTAATAAGGAGAAAAATCCCGATATTTCCGTTGAGGACAATGCCCGCACGATCGATCCTGGCTACGATACCCTTACCCCAGAGAAACAGCAGGAGATTTGTCAAGAAGTCGAAACAGTTCTTAATGAACTTTGGGACAGTCACGGAGAGGGAAAATGGCAAGAAAAAATCATGGTCAACGATCGCATTGCCGATAGCATTTTCCAACAAATTCAAACCCGTCCCGATGAGTATTCGATTTTGGCGACAATGAACTTAAATGGGGACTATCTTTCTGATGCTGCGGCGGCGATCGTCGGCGGTTTGGGCATGGGTCCCGGTGCCAATATTGGCGACACTTGTGCTATTTTTGAGGCCACCCACGGCACGGCACCGAAACACGCAGGATTAGACCGTATCAATCCAGGATCGGTTATCCTTTCTGGGGTGATGATGCTGGAGTTTATGGGCTGGCAAGAAGCGGCAGATTTGATTAAGAAGGGACTTGGGGCTGCGATCGCCCAAGGTCAAGTCACTTACGATCTAGCACGATTGATGGAACCTAAAGTTGAGACACCGTTGAAGTGTTCTGAATTTGCTCAGGCAATTATCAGTCATTTCTAGGCACGATCCCAAGGAAGAGATGTATTTATCTTCATCTCTTCCCTAATTCCATTAAGCAGAAGTGAGAACAGGACTCATTACCATACCTGATAGCGTCCGTTCTAGCTCATCTCGCCCAGGAAAACCTTCAATACGATGAATCACCTCTCCTTCTGAAAAAAGAAGGACTGTGGGCAAAATCTTTAAACGGTAGGTGTTAACCAGCTTCAAATTTTCATCAGCATTAATTCTAACCAGTTTTATCGGTTCATGGCTTTCCTCTTGAAACTGGAGCAAAGCGGGTTCAATATTTCGACACAATTTACACCAAGGTGCCCAAAAATAAACCAAAACGGGTTGTGCGGATGCTAAAACGTGCTGGTTAAAATCAGATTCGCAGAGATGGCGCATTTTCTTCTTGTGGAATTTAAAAGCGGGCATTGTTATGCAATTCATGCTACATCTAATTGCGATTGATTACCAGAAAATGTTATGAGGGAAATAGCTACCAGGGAACTCGGGCAGTGACAGCGATCAACCACGGATGTCCCCACCAAAGCAGGGCGATAAAAGCGGTGACTCCCAAATAGGCAGGACAGAGAAACTCTTGCCATTGTAGAGTTTGACGACCCTCGAGGATAGCACGGAAGGGAATGACGGAAGTTCGTTCTTTAACTTTGAGAAACTCATCCCCATAGCGTTGATACCAACGGCGATCGCCATGCCACACCGCAAAGACATGATGAGCGATTAACCCCAAGGAAGTCAATAGTGTAAAGGTACTGCCAATCCAAAGAGTGTGGGCAATGCACCAGATAACCTGTCCCACCATTTGCGGATGTCGAGTAATGCGAATAATTCCTGTTTCGTAAAGATGAATCTCTGGTTTTTGGATAGCGGCAATTTCCAAAAGATTGAAAGTTGCGGGATAGAGAAAGAAAAAAGAAATTGCACTGAGACTCCAAACAACTGCCTTGATGCTTGGAATGCCTTGCACCTGCCACAAAATCAAACCATCATAATGATGATTAAAGAAGTAAATAATTAATACCGTCGCGGAGGGAATGCTAACCAGGGCAAAGAAAACTCGATAGAGTCTCGCGCCAATTTTACTTTCCCCCCAGCCTCGCAAGGCTGCTAAACCGCTATGGGCGATCGCAAACCCCAACAACAGCAGCAACATGATCCCGTGACTGGCGCTAAACCATGAATCCCTCATTTTTAATCTTTTTTAATAATCCACCGAAGGCTAGGTTTTCTTGGGCTTGGTTAAGTAAACCTAATGATTCTCAGATTAACCGTTACCCCGTTGTGATACTGTCAAGGTCAACAGGGGACGCGCAACAAGCGCAAGATTAACATATAAATTGATTAAATCAGATCGTTGAATCAGACTGTGAGTGTTGGAGTCCCCAAGCCCTTTATTTTCTCTTTGGGTATTATGTCGGAAATTCCGTTCACCCTCGACCAACTTCGCATCCTCAAAGCCATCTCGACTGAGGGGAGTTTTAAGCGGGCTGCAGATAGTCTTTATGTCTCTCAACCTGCCGTTAGCTTACAAGTACAGAACCTGGAAAAGCAAATGGGGGTTCATCTCTTCGATCGCGGCGGACGCAAGGCACAATTGACAGAAGCGGGGCATCTTCTCCTCAATTATGGGGAAAAAATTCTCAGTTTGTGTCAAGAAACCTGTCGGGCGATCGAAGATTTGCAGAATTTGCAGGGGGGAACTCTGATCGTGGGGGCTTCCCAAACCACGGGAACTTATTTGCTTCCCCGCATGATCGGTCTATTTCGCCA
Source organism: Spirulina sp. CCY15215 (assembly GCF_016888125.1). Classification (GTDB taxonomy): domain Bacteria; phylum Cyanobacteriota; class Cyanobacteriia; order Cyanobacteriales; family Spirulinaceae; genus CCY15215. The sequence continues at coordinate 22,604 of NZ_JACSWA010000325.1, read as the reverse complement.
ACATTATCCCGATGTATCGGTGCAGTTGCAAGTTCACTCCACTCGTCGTACTTCTTGGAGTGTTTCTAATGGTCAGGTGGATCTGGCGATTATTGGCGGTGAAGTGCCTTCGGAGTTGCAAGAGATACTCGAAATTAAGTCTTATGCTCGGGATGAACTAGCTCTCATTTTACCTTTGTCCCATCCTTTTGCTAAATCGGGCATTATTCAGCGAGAAGACCTTTATAAACTTAATTTTATTGCCCTCGATTCTCAATCGACGATCCGCAAGGTGATCGATCGCGTTCTGACAACGGCGGAAATTGACCCCAAGCGGTTGAAAATTGAAATGGAACTCAATTCCATCGAAGCGATTAAAAATGCTGTTCAGTCGGGTTTAGGTGCTGCTTTTGTCTCTATTTCTGCGATCGAAAAAGAATTACGCATGAAAATCCTTCACCGCGTCAATATTGAAGGGGTGACGGTTAAACGCACTCTTTCTGTTATTATCAATCCCACGCGCTACCGTTCTAAAGCTGCTGAGGCTTTCATTCGGGAGATTTTACCTCAGTTTTCTACCCATAAGGATTTTGCTTTATTGGGGCGACAGCAGCAGGATAAAGCATCTAAAGCCAGTGAGAAAGCAGCGAAAGCGAGAGAAGAGGAAAATGCGTTAAATTCAGTGATATTGGAATCGACGGAAACTTGACGGAAACTTGACGGAAACTTAGGGATGGCGATCGAATTGATCTTGACACTCTTACTATTGGCGTAATTTTTTTAAAGAAACTTGTTTTAATCTAGAGTAAATTTCTCGCTTTTAATTGTAAATAACGTTCTACGATCGCATCGCTAATGCGATCGGCTGGTGCATCTAAGACTAAAACTCCTTGTTGTTTGAGTTTAGCAAATGCGGTTTCTCGTTGTGCTAATAAATCTAAAGCAACTGCGCGAGAATAGGCTTTTGTTATTTCTTGTTGCATTGATGAGGGTTGCGTGTCTTCCTCCTCATTGTGAGCAATGCGATCGCACTGAGGATCTCGCAGGGTAATGCAGAAGGGTAAATAGCGAGGAGTTAAGCGAGTGAGGGCAGCAAGTAGTTCTGAGGAAGCGGTACTATCGACAATATCTGTGAGAATTACAACTAAAGCGCGGCGGGTTTGTTGGTTGACAATGCGGGTGATAGTGCCAAAATAGTCGGGTTCGAGGAAGTTGGGCTGGATTGGAGTTAAGCGCTCGATTAAGCGAGAGAGTTGTTGTTGTCCGCCCTCGGGGGGAATCCAAGTCGTTATTTCCTTGTCAAATACTCCAATTCCCACGCGATCGCCTCGATGTAAACCCGCAACAGCTAAGGATAAAGCCGCATTTAAGCCCCAATCAAAACGCTGCATTCCCTGCACCTTAGCTGTCATTAAGCGCCCGCGATCGAGCAAAATAATTAGGGTTTGTTCCTTTTCTGGTTCTAAGACTCTCACTACAGGGCGCGATCGCCGTGCGGTGGCTTTCCAATCTATTAAGCGAGTATCATCTCCCACCCCATATTCCCGCAATTCGGCAAATTCTGTTCCCTGGCCAAAACGCCGCACTTGACGCAGTGTACCAGTATTTTGAATAGCAAGGCGAATGGAGAGGGTTCGCAAGCCAATCAGATCGGGATAAACTGAGACGGTTTGAGGATTGGGAATTTGCCAACTGTACCAACCCAGTCCCCATTTCCCCAATTGTCTCACATAGATATTTTCCCATTGAAATTCTCCCCGGCGATCGGGGCGAATGGTATAAATTAACTCTTGGGTATTATTTGCAGGGAGAATGAGGTCAAAGGTTGAGGTGGAAACGGTGAATTCTTGGGGATAGGAATCATGAATCAAAATACGGCACGATCGCGAACTTCCGTCTACTGTTAAAACAACGGGATTATCGCGACCAATGGACAGTTTGTGCAGGGGTTGACGCGAAACTTGTACTTTTTGCCGTTTTACCCATTGGGCATCTATAATGCCTAAAATAAGTAAAACTGCATCAAAAATAAGGGTAATGATAGCACTGGTTTGCGGGTCTAGGATAACGGCTGCGGCGATCGCGATCGCCATTCCCAAAAACAAGAGCAAATAAAGACGACGGGAAGGAATCATGCTTAATGATTAGTATTTCAATGATTAATGGCGATCGCGGCTCGATCGAGCTATCTTGATGAAGGATTAATAAGAAATATTATCGATCCCAGTATCGATCGCCATTCCATGTTAGCCGAGGGCGCGATCGCCGTTTCTGAAGATTGCGAAATATTGAATTTCTTTACAATTTATTAAACATTGAGTAAAGAATAAAATTCTCTTCTATGGGTGATCGTAGGAAAAATGAGGAAAAATGACAAAAAAACAGGCTTTGATGACTGAAAACAAGAATGTGAAGTATGTTAGCCTTGAAAATCCAAGAAGAGAGATAAGAGACAATCTCAATCAACTTGAATTATCCTATAGAGAGATTTTGATAAAGATGTTCTAGACTCGAGAACACTGATTGACGAGACGATTGCGAACAAAAAGTAACAGAGGTGGTCTTCTATGATTTCCCTAGGATACGCACAAACTCAATCTTTACCGAATCCCAGACCGGAAAATCCCTCTTTCTCTGCCTTACAGAGACAGGGGGTATTGATTGCCATTGATGCCCATGTAGCCCATGTAGATCGGTTAGTTGAGGGGGCGATCGCTGGTGCTGAGATTCTCATCCTTGATTCTCAACGAGACGGAATTGCTCAAATTACTAACGCTTTGCGATCGCGGCATCATGTTACTCAACTTCATATCATTTCCCACGGTGCTGCGGGTAGGCTCTATGTGGGCAATACTCAGTTAAGTCTAGAAAATTTAGCAGACTACGCCTCATCCTTGCAACAATGGCAGTCTATCACGAACACTCCCTCTCCTCTAGAGATTTTGCTCTACGGTTGTCAAATTGCTAAGGGAGTCCAAGGACGAGAATTTATTGAGCAGTTGAGTCGTTTAACGGGAGCTAATATTACTGCTTCAACAACATTAACCGGAAATGCAGCTTTACAGGGAAATTGGCAACTCGATTATAAAACCGGAAAAAATAACACTCCTCTCGCTTTAACTGCCGAGATAATGGCAGATTATCCAGATATTTTCATAGATGTAAACAATGTCGCAGAATTAATTACGGCTATTAATGATGCTAATAGCAATCCCGATCTGACGACCATTAATCTTGTCGGTACTACATTCAATATCGCGTCTCCTGATAGTAATAGGAATGACTTTGGTGCGACGGGACTGCCCATTATTACAACGGAAATTGTTATTAATGGGGGAGGGAAAACGATCGGGCGATCGGGTTCAGAAAATTTACGATTTTTTGTGGTAGATACAACGGGAAATTTAACCCTTAATAACCTGACACTGCAAAATGGACGAGTTACCAATACCAGTCAAAGTTTAGGGGATGATGGTGGAGCGATCTTAAATTTGGGTGGAACTGTTGCTATTAATGATTCTATAATAACGGGGAATTTTGCAGCCGATGATGGTGGGGCGATCGCGAATATTGGGGTTCGTGCTATTTCTGGGGATGATGGTATTGCCAGGCTGACTATTAACAATACAACTATTAGTAACAATAATGCTGTAGGAGATTCGGGGCTTAATGATGGAGGAGGAGGAATTGAAAATGATGGAAATATCAGGAGTGGTGGGGGTGGAGCAAATATAACAATTACGAACAGTTTTGTGACGGGAAATACTTCGACCAATGGAACTGGAGGAGGGATTCGTAATCGAGATGGTGGGATTTTATCAGTTACAGATACGTTTGTTGAAAATAATATTACCAATAATTCTCATCCCTTTGGTAAAGATATTTTTATGGGGAATGAGCAACCAAATCCACTGCTAAATGAAGCAGGTACAACAAATACATTGGTGAGAGGAAGTGCGCATAGTCTTGGTATGGCAACTAATGCGGATTTTGATTTTGATTCCGATATGTCGTTTGTAGATGGAGGTTTCATTTTTTCCCCTGATGGAGGTTCACCTAATTTTATCCCTCCTGCACCCATACCTCTGAATTTCACAAGAACGAGTATTACTCCTCTAAATAATATCATTATTAAGACAACAAATATTCCTGGATTAACGGGGCTTTTTCCTTCGTTACTTGAATTTACTCAAGATAACAAGACACCGGAAATGCTTCTGGATAATACTCTGAAAAAAACAATTGATTTAGGGGTTTTTAACTTAGGAAGCGGTACTTTTGCAACAACATTCAAGTTGGCTAATATTGGCGCTAGTGCATCGCAAAATTTACAATTAAAGGATTTTAATATTGCCCCTCTATTTACAGTAACACCTTCTTCTCTTTCCACAGATACGATCTCTCTAGATTTCGGAACATCAACGACATTTGATATTAAGTTCGATCCTGCTACATCGGGAACCCAGAGTGGAACAATTGGTTTTAACATCTTGAAAGTCAATACAAATGTAGTTACTCCTTTTGAATTTGTTATCAATACGACGGTGGTTGATCCAACACCAACACCAACACCAACACCAACACCCGTTTCAACAAATAATCTTAATGTTGATAGTGGAAATATTTTTACAGTTGGTAGCAATGGTGGCTCTAATTTAAAAGTAACTTTGACAGAAGCAGATATAAATAGTATTTCCAATCTAAAACTCCTTCGACTGAGTGATAGCAATCAAACCATTAGTACCTTTAATTTATTTTCTGCTCTTCCCGATGGTTTTCATCCCGGTGGGTTTAGTGTTGCATTGCAAACAAGTATTTCGGGAACATTCCAAGCTGGCGATCGCTTTGCGATCGAATTGGAAAACTTTGAGGGGGGAACTACAGGTTTTAGTCCTCAACAATTAAGCGTCAGGGATGAGAGAAATGGACTATTTGAATTAGGCTTTGCTAATGGTCTGACTGTGGAAATTCAACAAACTACAGCTAACATTCCTCTAGGAGTAGGAACGCAACAAACTCCCGATTTGGAAGTTCTCGATCTCCTCAGTGTAGGGGGAATAATACAAGCAAATTTCAAGATTTTTCGGGAAGCAAGATTTAGTAATGTTGTAGGATTATACAAAATTGATGATACTAACGGAACTGTTGGCGGTATTGCTCCTGGACAATCTGGTTATGCTAAGGCGGCTATTGAAAATCGGGTAAGGGGTGTTAATTTGAGCGTTTCCAACCAACAACAATCGAGTGCAAATGCAGCCTTAAATGGTGGAAGTCTCTATGCTCCCTTTATTATTGTTGATGCAACCCCAGAACAATTTCTCCTCGAGAATTCTCAGAATTCCTCGAATGGAGTGCAGGCTTATTTTCTCTTTGGTGCAGCTAATTCTGACCGTTTCGATCATATCTTACTTTTAGGTAATAATACATTTGGCTTTGAAGATTTACCTAACGGGGGCGATCGCGACTACAATGACCTTATTTTCAGTGTTGATTTAGTTGCTTGATTTAGAGTAAATTTCTCGTTAGAATATTCTTGGCCAGAAATCTGCTACAACGATCTTATTTTTACGGTCGATTTAACGGTATAATATTAAACCCGATCGCCAATGGCTAAAAAGATAAAAAAATGGAACTGACAGAACTCAAACGGGAAATCGAAATATTATCAAGTCGCCTGGGGAAAACCCAGGAGTATCTTTGACCTACCTGCCCTCAAAGCGAAGATTCACGATTTAGAGCAACTCGCTTCTCAGCCAGATTTTTGGGACGATCGCCCCCAAGCTGAGAAAACCCTACAACAATTAAATGACTTAAAATCTAGTCTCGATCGCTATCTAAACTGGCAAAACTCTTGGGAAGATGCAGGGGCGATCGCGGAACTTCTGGAACTCGATGAAGATGAAGGATTATTACAAGAAGCCGCTCAAAATGTCACAGAACTTAATCGAGAACTAGATCGCTGGGAATTACAACAGTTACTTTCGGGAGAATATGACACCGAGGGAGCCATTTTGACCATTAACGCGGGAGCAGGTGGTACAGATGCTCAAGATTGGGCAGAAATGCTCTTGCGAATGTACGAGCGTTGGAGTGAAAAACAGGGCTATAAAGTGAGTGTGAGGGAACTTTCCAAAGGGGATGAGGCGGGCATTAAGTCCGTAACTCTGGAAATTGAAGGGCGTTATGCTTATGGTTACTTAAAAGCGGAGAAAGGCACCCATCGTTTAGTTCGCATTTCGCCGTTTAATGCCAATGGTAAGCGCCAAACCAGCTTTGCAGGAATTGAAGTGATGCCGACATTAGATGAGTCGGCGATCTCTTTAGAAATACCGGAGAAAGATTTGGATATTTCCACCTCTCGTGCGGGAGGAAAAGGCGGACAAAATGTGAACAAAGTAGAAACAGCAGTGAGAATTGTGCATTTACCCACAGGGCTTGCTGTGCGCTGTACTGAAGAGCGATCGCAGTTGCAAAATAAAGAGCGAGCAATGACACTACTCAAAGCTAAGTTATTAATTGTAGCACAAGAACAACGCGCCAGCGAAATCGCGGAAATTCGCGGTGATATTGTTGATGCAGCTTGGGGAAATCAAATTCGCAACTATGTTTTTCATCCTTACCAAATGGTCAAAGATTTGCGAACGGGAGAGGAAACAACGGCGATTTCTAATGTTATGGATGGCGCGATCGATCCTTTTATCGAAGCATATTTACGTCAAGAAAATCAGTTAGTTTAATATAATTTAATATAATTTTTTAAGTGAATTGTGCCATTAACCAACGGGCGATCGCACCGTCATCTTCAACTTGGGAACGTCTCAAGGCTTCTTCAAGAAGATCGATCTCCAGTTGGGGCAAAACTTGGGAAGTCCGAATTTGAGAACTACCGCGATCGCGAACTGAGAAGGCAAGAATTTGGCTTTCTCGGACATTAACTACCCAATATTCTTGAATGCCTAAGTTTTCGTACATAAGTCGTTTTTGTCCAACATCATCGAGAAAGGAAGAAGAACCGATTTCAATCACCAGGTGGGGAGGAGGAACGAGATCGAGATCGATGGGGGAATTATTGCGGGGTGGAAAATCGAAACGATCGCCAATATAAAAACTAATATCGGGTTGACTTTCTCGAATTCCCGTTTTTCGCAGACTACAGTTGGTGAGTTCTTTAATGCGGATATTGTTAAGCGCAGCATATAAAATCACAGCAGTAGAAACAAGGGAATTATCCTGACTATGTGCTGAACCAATGGGTGCCATTTCAATTCTCATCCAACCGTTATAGTAATAAAATTTGCCTTTCTTGTATTCGGGGCGATCGCCCAGAGTCAAAAAGTTTTCCCAATTCGCTTCGATCCAAGTATTGACAGGAACAGAGGGGATCGCAAGGGCAGTTCGATCTAGAGAGTTCATGGCTGCTATTAAGAAATATAAGATTTTACCTGTTCTAATAGTATAACTTGCTCCAATGACGCATCAAAAACTTGCCATTGCATCTCGCCAAAATCTTTAGATTCTTGTTTTTGACGAATAGCAACCGTTGCATCAGAAACATCCTGAGTGCGTTCTGCAATACGCTGATAAGCAATCTCAGAAGGAACATCTAGCCAAATACCATAAAAGGAAATATTGCAGGTTTTAGCGACAATTTCAACCTCTTGGCGAAGGTTAGGATCGGCAAAAACACAATCCACAATAACCGTTATTCCTGCTTGTAAAGCCGTTCGCGCGATCGCAAACAATTTGTGATAAATAATTTCACTCACTTCCTTACTATAGCAACTCTCGGGCAAGCGATCGCCCAAAGGAATATTAAAATGAAGTTTTCGTATCACATCACTTCTGAGAATTAAAGCACCTGGACAACGATCGAGTTGGGGGGCGATCGCCTTGGCAAGGGTTGATTTTCCCGTTCCTGATAGTCCCCCAATAGCAACACATTTGGGGGTTCTCGGGGCAAGATAAGCAAGGGCTTTTTCGAGATATGCTGCGGCTTCCTGCAAGAAAATTGGGCGTTTAGCGCGATCGTGCAAACCTGCGGCGATCGCAACACTCACATGAGCGCGAACGGCGGCGCGAGTAGCTAAAAATAAGGGCAGTAAAGCAACTCCTGCATAGTCATTTTCCTGCCAGCTATAATAATTAAAAATGGTATTGGCATAAGTTGAAAAATTGCGAAAATCTAAATCCATTAATAAAAAGGCTAAATCGTAAAGTACATCAATAATTGAGAATAATTCATTAAATTCAATGGCATCAAAAAAGATAGGTTCACCTCGATACAAACAGATATTATGAAGGTGTAGATCGCCGTGACAGTGCTTAATATAACCTTCTTTTTGGCGGCGATCGAGGAGTTGGCGATATTGTTCGACGAGGGTAAGAGAGCGATCGGTTAACTGTTGGGTGCGATCGCGGGGTAGAATAGTTTTATGGGTGGCAAATTGTTCATCATTGCCCATAATAATTTTAATCAGACTCTCTGCTCCAAAATGGCGATCGCTAGGTTTTGCTTTTTGATGAAAGTCAACAATTTTAATAGCCAGCGTATCGATAATTTCTGGGGTTAATTCTCCTCGTGCTGCAACCAAATCTAGCACATTTTCTGGATCAAAACGATTCATTTCTACCAACCATTCTATCGCCTCTCCTTGTCCTTGAAAAGCCAGAGTATTATCGTCTTCTTGGGTAACAGGAAGCACCTGCAAGTAAATTTCAGCAGCCGTCCTTTGATTCAAAAATATTTCGCGATCGCACATCAATTTACGCTGGGATAAAGTCGAATAATCCATGTAAGGAAAATAGACCGACTTTTTTAGTTTATACGCCTTCGTATCGGTTAAAAAAACGATCGCACCGTGGGTTTCTATTTGTTGAACTTGTGCTGTAGGTTCGGGGTAGTTTTTGGCCTCAGAGAGAAAAGCAATAATGCGAGATTGATCTTCGATAATGCTCATAGATAAAACTTGGGCTAAAATTCAGCAAAATGTAGGAATCCGTTGGGATGGGATTGGAGTCTTGAATAGAGAACACAAGCTCATTTATCTTGGAGGGTCAACTCATGAAGTATATCACACCTTTATTTTGGTCATTCCTTGCTGTTATTGCTTTAATTGAATTCTCCACTCCTCTCGGAATGGATGCGATCGCCCCAGATTCAATGCCAGATTTAATGGTAATTTCCCGCACAGATATGACAATTTTAAAATAGTCTACCGCATTATTCAGATCGCTACAATCTAGCTGTTGAAGAACTTCGGTAAAATTGTCTCTTGACCAATTAACAAGGGTTAAAAGCGGTTCGATTAAACTTTCACTAATAGCTGTGAGAATATAAAGGATGTAGAGAAGTTGCTTTTAAACATAGCTTAGTTAAATTTAGTCTTAGCAAGTGAGTGTTTTCTAGCCAATTTTATTGGGCAGATTCGTGAAATCTCCGCACAAAATTTGGTAAGATGGTTTTATCATGGCCTATTGTCTAAAAAAGATATCGATTAAAGGTTTCCTCATTATGTACCATCAAATTGGACTTTGGGATAAACAGCCAAGTAGCAATTATCTCTTTCCCAAAAACTATTTACAAAAGAAAGTAGTTATTGACATTGATGGACAAGTTATCTTGTATCCCAATTTTTTTAGCATCGAAGAAAGCGATCGCTTTTTTTCAGATTTATACGATTGCATTAAGTGGAAGCAAGATACAATCAAAATTTTTGGTAAAAAGATGTTTTTACCTAGGCTTACAGCGTGGTATGGAGATGAAGGACAATCATATACCTATTCTGGCATAGAACAGCATCCAGACCCGTGGATTCCTCAACTTAAATCAATAAAATCAAAGGTTGAAGATATATCAGAAGTGAATTTTAATAGTGTTCTATTGAATCTTTATCGGACTGGTAAAGATAGTGTTTCATGGCATAGCGATGATGAGCCAGAATTAGGAACAAATCCAATTATAGCCTCAGTTAGCTTTGGTGCAACTCGCCGCTTTTCCTTAAAACATAAAATTTCAAAAGATCGCAAAGTGCATATCGATTTGGAAAGTGGTAGCTTGCTATTAATGAAAGGAGAAACTCAGCACTGCTGGCAACATCAAATTCCTAAGACATCTAAATCTGTTAAACCTAGAATTAACTTAACATTTAGAGTAATTAAATAAACATTTAAAAATAATGAAAGACCCGTATCCATATATTTTGCAAGGACTCGAAGAATCACCAGACTTTTATGATTCTAATGTTCATCAGACGTTTGCAGACTACCTTATTTCGTTACAGGAATCAGCAAGAAATTTATGGTCTTCGTATCGGTCAATCATGGTAAATGTTGATTATTCCGATCCTAAAATTCAAGCAGTGTATTTAGTTCGCTATTACCCTCACTATGTCCAAATGACTCTTGAAGTTTTACGATTATCTCCAGAAATATTTACTTTTGGACAAGAAATAAACGCTTGCTTTTTTGGTGCTGGCCCTTGTCCGGAAGTGGCTGGTTTAGCTCAATTTTTGATAGAACATTCTCAAAAGACTCAATCTATTATCGCTCATGTTTATGATGTTGACTATGAATTATGGAAACCCGGTCGAAAAATTACTCAAAACTTTGTTTTGCCTGGCTTGTGGAATAATAATATTGATTGGGATGGTAAAAAACTAGATTTAGAATCGGCTAATAGCTTTGAATCAATTAAAGATATTATTAGTAACAGTAATCTTTTTGTATTTCAAAATTGTCTTAACGAAATATGGAATAGATCAATAGTTAAAAATAATATTGAGATTTTACTCGAGTATGCACCTATAAATAGTTTTATTATCATTGTAGACCTTTCCGGGTATTATGTCAATCAAAAAATGATGGAAGATATTGTGGAAATTATTGAGGAAAGAAATAAGACAAGAAATGATTATAAAATCGTAGGAAAAAGTAAAGAATTAAATGTTATCTCTTCATTGCAATCACCAGATATAGTTAAGAAATATTTATTAACTGGTGAAGACAAGTTAATCGCTAAAAAGCGAATTAATTTTCTTTTTTTGACTCTTCGTAAGGGTGAATATATTAGTGATGATTTGTTAGATGATATAGGTTAAGTCAGATTTATTCAATTCCACTATAGAGAAATTTTCCACTCAATTATCAATGCGCGATCGCATTTCTCGCCCCAGACCAGCGATCGCAAATTGTCGAGAGGGCGTACAATAGCCGAGAAGTGGTTTATTGAGGCGTGACGAGGAATGGATCGGCAATTGTGGAAACTCCTATTACTAAAGAATCCGGCGGTTTTGGGTATGGCTTTGACTCTCGCATCAACGTCAGCCGCGATCGCGATCGAACCGGAAATTACTCAGGATGCGGACAAATTCAGTGTTGAATTGTACGATGAAATCTTAAAAAATAACGAAAAAACAATTCTCGCGCAGGAATATTCCGCGATCGCCAAACCTCCCAAATCAATTCAGTCAGAAGTCTTGACAAATGAGCTTTTTTCTGAAAGCGATCGCGACGAAGAAATAGAGGTAACTAGATTAGAAATAGATGAGTTTATCCCCCAGCAAAATATTGATAATTTAGATGAACTCAGCATTAACGATGAAGACGATCGCCCCCTTAAAAGCGAGAGACAAATCTCAGAAGAAGTTGCAGAGATAGAGAGTATTGAAACCAGAGAAACTTGGCCAGAGTTTTTGACAGAAGCAGATTTAAAAGGCGATCGCAGCACTGCAAACATGAGCAATGAAGTCATTGAAAATAAAGCCAGTCTTCTCGATCGCATCAACCAATATAGCAGCGAAGCCATAGGACAAAATAGTTTTGAAACCTCGCAATTTCGCGATGTTTCTCCTGGAGATTGGGCATTTCAAGCCTTAGAAGATTTGGTGCGGCGTTATGATTGTCTCAAAGGCTATCCTAACGGCACCTATAGAGGCGATCGCGCCTTAACCCGTTACGAATTTGCGGCGGGTTTAAACGCCTGCATCCAACAAGTGGAACGCCTGATCGCCGCGTCTACGGCGGATTTCGTCAGTCGCCAAGACTTAGAAGCAATGCAGCGTCTCGTGCAAGAATTTGAAACAGAATTGGCAACTCTCGGCACCCAGGTAGATAATTTAGAAAGTCGGGTATCTTTCCTCGAAAACCAGCAATTTTCCACCACCACGAAACTATCAGGAGAAGTTATTTTTGGCTTAACCGATAACTTTGACGGCGGTAGTTCTGTCACCAATAATGTTTTAACTGTAGTCAGCGAGGCGGCATTTGGCAACCTTGCCCGTTTGGAGTTAAATACCAGCTTTACTGGGCGCGATCGCCTTGTCACGCGGTTGCGGGCGGGAAATATGCAGGCTTATCGAAGCGGTGCCTTAAGTTTCCTCAACAATACCAGTTCTTTTGCCGCCACTCAAACCTTTAACGTCCCCGACAGCGAGTCGAGTAATGATGTTATTGTTGATTGGTTGGGATACTATTTCCCCTCGGGCAATTCTCAGGCTTATGTGGCTGCAACTGGGGGAAAATGGAGCGATATCGCCCCCACCTTAAATCCCTATTTTGAGGACTTTGACGGGGGAAACGGTTCCCTCTCCACATTCGGCCAGCGCAACCCGATTTTCCGCATTGGCGGGGGGTCTGGTGCCGCAATTAGTTTGGGCTTTACCCCCACGGAAAAACTACTCGGACCGAGTACGATAACTTTAGGTTATTTTGCCGGAAGTAACGCTGCAACACCGGGGGCAGGTTCCGGATTATTCAATGGCGACTATGCTGCAATGGGACATTTGAATGTGAATATGAGCGATCGCCTTGCCCTGGGTGTTACTTATGTTCATGGTTATCATGCCAGTGGTAGCCCCATCTATGCAGAAGGGCGATCGCGCACTAATGGACTGAGTGGGTTAGTAGGAAGTTATCCCGCTAATAATCCTTGGGTATTTTTGGATAATAGCGATGGGGGAATTCCGATGGTGACGAATTCCTACGGAGGGGAAGTATCTCTGCGTATCACTGATGGCTTAATTGTCAATGGGGCGATGACCTATACCAATGCTATTCTATTAGAACGCGGTAATGCAGATATCTGGTCTTATTCCCTGGGCATTGCCTTACCAGGTTTCTTCAAAGAGGGAGACGTATGGGCATTATATGCAGGAATGCAGCCGACAATGAAGGGAATTCGAGGAAGCGGTTTAGATCGCGGTATTGGTCGCACAGATCCGATCTGGCATTTGGAAGGATTCTATCGCTTTCCCATCACTGATAATATTTCTATTACTCCCGGTGCCGTTGTGGTATTTAATCCCAATCAGAATTTTAGCGATCACGATGATGTTATTGGCACAGTTCGTTTTACCTTCTCTTTTTAGGGAAAAAAGAAAGCTATCTCAAGGATGTTCGAGATTTTATAGCAAAGACCGATCTCTTATCTCAAGAAATCAAAATGATGATCTCGAAACAGTGGAGATATTCTGGGAAATTAATTCCGGCTAGTCTTAAAAAGACTGGAAAAACCGAGTTTGCTGATTAATTGTACAATATCCTTTTTGCATTTTGCGATCGCACTTCCCAAATTTCTTTCTTAAACAATGCGATCGCACCTTCAAACAAATTCTGAAAGAGAATAACTCTGAGGAAGATGAACAATGCGATCGCGATATTCGTCTCTAAACGATGCAAAAGCAAGGAAAATGAGTTCATCAATATTTTGACCAATTGTTAATTTTGGATTCAAGATAAAAATTCCCGGAATGTGACGATTGCGATCGAGGTGTTCGGCTAAATGAACAGGCATTGAAGTGCGATTATTCGTGACCAGAATAAAGTTATATTCTTCACACCAAAGCAATATTTCAGGATCGAGAGTTCCTTTTGGAGGTGCAGGCAATTCACCAATTTCCCAAACCATTAGATCGGGGTGTCGCCGTCGCAACTGCGCTGTATAAATTGGGTTCATATTCTCATCTAGCAGATAACTTAGCATTATTTTCTTTTGTCTTTGCTTCTTGTTCTGCTCTCAATTTCCGCAAGCGTAGCATCGTTGGTGTAGGATTAAGTTCTTGTGCTTTACGTTCTTGGTGTCCCCATTCCAACCAATCGGCAATATATTTGCCTACGGTTTCTTTATTTTGAAAATAATAAAGTATTGTCGCATAAACTTGCTCTAAAGTAATCGTAGAAAAGCAATTCACGATTTCTTCAGGAGTCCGACTGCGATAGATATACTCATAGAGAATGTTTTCAATTCCCACTCTCGTCCCTTTGAGACGAATATCATCGGGACGTTGAAAATCAAAATAGCCTTCTAGCTGCATTGTCCTTACTCCAGCGATCGCCTTCCTTCTACTATAACAAAATCGTGCCAAGCGATCGCGCTTCCCAAACTGCTTTCTTAAAAAATGCGATCGCCTAGCCAATATGCTATAATCAAAAGTCTATATTTATTTTAAAATAAAAACTATGAACGTATCACTTAAACCCAAACATCAAAAATTCATTCAAGAACAGATAGAAAGCGGTCGATTTTCCAATGCCGATGCTGTGATTGAAACGGCCTTTGAACTACTCGAAAAACTGAATGAAGAATATGTTCAATGGGTTAAAGAAACGCGGCAAAAAGTAGAGGAAGCGGAGAAAGAACTCGATCGCGGAGAGGGTTTAGATGGAGAAACTGTTGTCAATCAAATTCTCGAACGATTTCAAAAAGAACGCCAAGAGAAAACATGAGACAGTATATCATCTCACCCTCAGCAACTCGCGATCTTAATGAAATTGCAGATTATTTCTTGGAACATAATATATATTATTTTATATCGAGTTATAAACGGTCGTCGAGATTTAGAATCTTTGTTTGCTGATTAATTGTACAATATCCTTTTCTTGTTCTGCTCTCAATTTCCGCAAGCGTAGCATCGTCGGTGTAGGATTAAGTTCTTGTGCTTTACGTTCTTGGTATCCCCATTCCAACCAATCGGCTATCTCAAGAAATCAAAATGATGATCTCGAAACAGTGGAGATATTCTGGGAAATTAATTCCGGCTAGTCTTAAAAGAGTTGAAAATTATCCATATTACCGTCAACCTATTGAGAATCTTTTTAAGAGTCAATCAAGTATATCCCATCTCAATCAAAACAATAGAAAAGAAGTAAAAAATAGCTTCTATCAAAACCCAGAATTGATTTCTCACGTCTTAGTAAATTTTGCTAAACATATTCAAATTTTAGAGGGAGAATCATTATCTCAGCTTCCTTCTCTAGATATTGCTAAATACAGTTTAGAAATGGCTTGCAATCTATCTCCTGACCTAATAGAACCTTATCTTGAATTAGGCTATTTTGAATACGCTGTTTGCGATCGCGCCCGAGAAGCACTGGAATATTTTAATATTGCATCAGAAAAAATTGCTCAACACCCAATCGACAAATATAGAAGGGAATTAAAGCAAATTTTAATCGGTAAAATTAAATGCTATATCGATCTAAATAACTACGATCGCGCCCGAGAAGAATTAGAAAAAGCTCAAACGCTTTGTCCAGATGATAGTCAATTGGAAATCCTAGAATATGAGTTAGAAGAATATGAATATGATTCATGAAAAACGAGTGCATCTCAAAGTTGCAAATTTACAACATTGCTCCGAATAATTAGAACTAGAGGGATAATTTTAACTCAAACGATCGCCTAACCAGTAAATGAAAGGAGCAAGAGCGATCGCCGGTAGAAAGGAAGCAATGCGAATGCGAGTGACTTCTAAAAGGTTTAAACCTAAGCCAAGAATCGTTAAACCCCCCACTCCGGTGACAAGGAAAATGCGGGGATCGGTTTGAGGATCGGGGATGAAATTAGCCAAACTTCCGGCTGCGAGGGAAATACTGCCTTGATAAAGGAGTATGCTAAGAGTAGAGAAACCAACCCCGATGCCATAACTACTGGTCAAAGCAATAGAGGCGATCGCATCCATGACGGCTTTGAGGATGAGGAGGGTATTATCTCCAGTTAAACCATTATTGAGGCTACCGAGGACCGCAAGAGAGCCAACACAGAAGAGTAAGCTACTGGCGACGAAACCTTCCGTAAAGCGACCTTTACTGCGAAATCTCCTTTGCAACCAGTCTCCGATCGCAGCGAGGCGATCTTCGATTTGCAGGGCTTCTCCGAGAATCCCCCCAATAGTGAGAGCTAGTAAACCAAGAATAATACCATCAATTTTACCCCCTTGTGCTTGATTGAGACTGTCGGCCATGGTTACACCGATCCAAATCGTGAGGATTCCGAGAGCTTGTGTGAGAATTTGCTGCATTTTTTGGGGTAGGCGGTTTTGCAGCAATAGCCCGAGGAGAGTCCCGACAAGAATAGCAATAATGTTAATCCATGTCCCACTTGTGCGCGTCCAGAAGTCTAAATTCATTGGATGGGGGAGGAGAAAGTTAAAACACCATTTTTACAGTCCGCGATCGCAGTGTCCCCCTCCCCAAAGGCATTTTCTAAAATTTTCGTCGCCATTGGGTTTTCTAACTCCCTTTGAATGGCACGTTTTAAAGGTCGCGCCCCATAGACAGGATCGTAGCCTACTTCGACCAAATAATCTCGCGCCGCATCGGTTAATTCTAAAGTAATTTGTTGTTCCTCCATTAATGTTTGTAAACGTCGCAATTGAATATCGACAATTTGCCGTAATTCTTCTCGTTTCAGAGGTGTAAACACAATAGTTTCATCAATACGATTGAGAAATTCTGGGCGAAAATGATTGCTTAATGCCTCTAAAACTAAATCTGTCACGGAAACAGTTTCTTTCGGTTCTTGCAACATTTGTAAGGCTTCGCGAATTCCTATGGCGATCGCCTCTTTTAACTCTCTTGGCGGCGGTTCTACAATATTCTCTGCTTGGGAAACCGCCTGTTTTAACCAATCAATTTCCGTTTCTTGGAAGGTTTCCCGAATTAATAAACGAAAATCAGATAGGGAAATATCCGGCGATCGCACTTTAATCAAATTATTCCATAAATCCTCAATCCAATCGGTTTTTTCCTCTTGTAAGGCGATCGCAATTCTTTCACTAATACGCTGTTGCAAACGTGCCTCAATACCCTTTATTGGCTTCGGTTTGGCTTTTCCTTTTAACTCTTCCAGGAGATAATTACTGCCGATATTACTGGTCATCACAATCACTGTATTGCGAAAATCCACCAAGCGCCCCTGAGAGTCCGTCACCCGCCCATCATCTAAGATTTGCAACAAAATATTAAAAATATCCCGGTGTGCCTTCTCCACCTCATCCAATAAAACCACAGAATAGGGACGACGGCGCACGGCTTCCGTTAGTTGTCCCCCTTCCTCATAGCCAATATATCCCGGAGGAGCCCCCACCAAACGGGAAACCGTGTGTTTCTCCATGTATTCCGACATATCGAGACGCACCATTGCTTCCTCACTATCAAAGAGACATTGTGCCAAAGTTCTTGCTAATTCCGTTTTCCCCACTCCTGTAGGTCCGAGGAACATAAACGAGCCGATGGGACGATTGGGATCTTTCATCCCCGCCCGAGCGCGACGAATAGCCGCCGATACCGCCGAAACTGCTTGATCTTGCCCGATCACCTTCTCGTGTAAATAGCCTTCCAGTTGCAGTAATTTTTGCCGTTCCGACTCCAAAAGACGATTAACGGGGATCCCCGTCCACCGCGCCACTACTTCGGCGATATCCCCTTCTGTCACCTCCTCTCGCAATAATGCTTCTCCTTGGGACTGTCTGACCAAAAATGCCGCCTCTTTTACCTCCCGATCGCCCTGTAATTGTTCTCGTTCGTATTTCAACTGATAGGCGCGGTTTTGGTCGAGGTCCCGCAGGGCGCGATCGATTTGTATCCTTAATTTATCTTCTCGTTCTTTGAGAGCATTAATATCCTCTAACATTTGTTTCTCTGCATTCCACTGGGAGGATAATCCTGTTTGTTTTTGCTCCAGTTCTTGAATTTCTTGGATAATGCGATCGATGCGATCCTGAGAAACACTGCTACTACCGCGCTCATTTTCTCCCTCAATAGAGAGTTTTTCCATTTGTAACTGCATCAAGCGGCGATCGATCGCTTCTAATTCGAGAGGTTTGGAAGTAATTTCCATTTTTAGCCTGGCCGCCGCTTCGTCTACCAAGTCGATCGCCTTATCAGGAAGGAAGCGATCGCTAATATAACGGTTGGATAGGGTCGCGGCGGCAACCAAGGCAGAATCGGTAATTTTAACCCCGTGGTGAACCTCGTAGCGTTCTTTTAGACCCCGCAAAATAGAGATAGTATCTTCAACCCCAGGTTGACGCACATATACTTGCTGAAAGCGTCGCTCGAGGGCAGGGTCTTTTTCGATATGGTTGCGATACTCATCCAGAGAGGTTGCACCGATGCAACGCAATTCCCCTCGTGCCAACATGGGTTTAAGCAGATTCCCTGCATCCATCGAACCTTGGTTTGAACCGGCACCGACCACAGTATGTAACTCATCGATAAACAGGATCGTATGTCCGTCAGAATGGGTAATTTCGTGCAGCACCGATCGCAGGCGATTTTCAAATTCCCCCCGATATTTGGCTCCCGCGACTAAACTCCCCATATCCAGGGAAAAAAGTTGGCGGTTGTGCAAAGATTCCGGTACATCACCATTAACAATACGCTGTGCCAGTCCTTCGGCGATCGCAGTTTTTCCCACCCCTGGTTCCCCAATTAAAACCGGGTTATTTTTAGAACGACGAGAAAGCACTTGAATCAAACTGCGAATTTCTTCATCCCGTCCAATCACGGGATCCAGTTTTCCAGCCCTCGCCAAATCCGTCAAATCAATGCCATATTTGCTTAAAGACTCATATTGTTCCTCCGAGTCCGGTTGCAGGCTCTTTTGCGTCCCCCGCACGGCTTTAATGGTGATTTCTAGGTCTTGGGGATCGAGGTTAAAACTGCGAAATAACTTGCGCCCTACCCTAGCATCTTCTGCAAAACCGATCAGCAAATGTTCCACCGAGATAAACTTATCCTCCCAACTGCTGCGGACTGCTTCCGCGCGATCGAGCATGACATCAAGAGTGCGCCCGAGGTAAAGTTGGTCAATGCGAGGATTTTTGGGTTGATTTTGGGTAAATGCTTCCAGTTGTTCGCGAAATTGAGGAATGGCGATCGCCGCTTTATCGAGAATACGCAAGGCCAACCCCTCATTGCGATCGAGCAACGAGAGGATAACGTGTTCCACCTCTAAATATTGATTGCCATAACGACGGGCAACTTCTTGGGATTTCACGATCGCATCCCATGCTTGTTCGGTAAATTTATCGGGGTCGGTTGGTTGCATTTGCTCCAGGGTGGCAATAGTCGTATTCCAATTTTATCCTATGGGGAGCAGTCATCAGTCATCCATTAACCGTTATGGTAATGAGTAGCGATCGAGAACTTCAGGATGAAAAATGATTGACTTACGGTTCTCTTGCTTCCTAATTTTGTCAGAAGCATTGTACAATATTGATTGTGTAATATCTCAATCATATCGCTCTCAATTAGACGGAGAGGTTGAGAGTAACCGTATAGCCACACTAATAAATAATAGAGATTAATTTATCAAAATCACGATATTCAAAGTGAAATCTGGAACTTTTTTTCTTTGAATATTTTCCATAAAGTGTGTAGTAAATATATTTTTCGTCATAACTGAAAAAACATCCTGTAATTGGATCGCAACGACCTTTTAACAAGAAAGTACATTTATGTACGGCATATTTGCCATACTTTTTGATCAAATAGACAAAACTATCTACATCATTATTTCTTGCCTTTTCAAATTCTGAAAGGTCACTATTTACTCTATCTAAAACTTCTTGAAGTATATCTGGCACATCTTCTATTAATTTTAAATGAATGCTTGAGAAATCAGAATTTTGTTCAGATTTTTTCAGTAAAATTAAATCATTACCATTAAATAAAATTCCTATTGGCGAACGTTGCTCATTAAGATATCGTAATATTTGTTTTTCGTGAAATTGTAAATTTTCTCCTTCTCGTTTGACTTCAACAATTGCTATAGGAGGTTGGGAAGGTCTAAAATCTTCCAATTCAAAATTTTTATATATAGCAATATCCAGATTATTATACTCAACTTTTAAATTTATTTTATCTGGAAATAATCCACTATGATTAATCAAAAAATAAAGAAAAATTTGACGAATTTTTTCCTCTGGCTTGTTGGAGATTAATATCTCTATATTTCTACACAAGCATTTTGTATATTGCGTATAATTTTTTTCATATATATTTAATTTTTGAAAAATTTCTTCGCATAATCGATTCACCGCTTTTTTAAACCTCACCAAAAAACTTTAATACTTTACTAATTAGAGATGCCCAATATTTTCCAGTCTCCTCTTTGAGGAATGAATTAAGATTGGGATCTAATTCTAGCTCGTATCTGAATGTTTGAAGAACATTATCTGTATAAGTTTCTCCTTTATCTCGATCTTTTCTGCCTTTTTCACTCACTAAAGCCATCCAAAAGTCGGGATTACCCTTCAGCTTTTCTTTAAGAAATTTTTCAACGTTCCGTCCGACTTCCTCTATAAAGTCATCATAGAAAGTGTCAAGTTGAATGATAAGCTCGGGTATAAATGTTTCTAGGGCTTTATTGGTAATCCTTAGATTATCCAAAATACCTTCTAAATCTTTCTTGACATCTTTCGTAAATTTCTTGAGCATCTTATCTTTACTCGTTCCTTCTGCAACGACTCTCGCATCATAGTATATACTCATATTGTTAAAAAATCCCTGATAACGGTGAAACGCGTGTTTTGTGTTCCAAGCTCGATGTTGAGCGTGATAGTAAGAGATAAAGTTATCAATAAAATCATCATATACGAAACTGGGAATCCGATTTCCCAAATCACGCATATCTTTAATTTTTTGGATTGCATCTTTAATAACTTCAATCTCTTCCTTGGTTAAAGTTTCACCTTCTCTGATTTTTTGAAAGCTATTCGTAATAGCTTCAATCTCATCTTGCAGAATTTTTTTTCTGTGTTCTATTACAGAGTTGACAGCTTGAATACAGCTACTGCGATCTTGTTGAACATCTTCTTTCGTAAAAAGTTCCTTCAATTTTGTAATTTCAGAGTCGTAATAGCGTAAAGCATCATAAAAGATAATATTGTTTGGAAAAAATTCTAAGTTTAGATTCTGGAAGGCATTTTGAATATCTTCTCGCTTTATGTCAGTACCGAGTTCCCACGTACCATCTCCATCATTAACTTTTTCTGGTTCGGTTTTATGAGTTATTACAAAAGTCACAAATCTGTGGTGAAAGTCTCTAGATTTTGAAGATAGATAGTATTTCATCAGTTCTCGAATATTCGTTTCTGGAGCATCTTTGAAATTAGTTGAAAATAAACAGATTACATCTTGACTTTCTATATATTCCTGTAAATCCTTACGAATTGGATTCTCATCAATACCTTTTGTATCAACTACTGCCTGAAACTGAAGGAGATTAGACTCAGATAAAATTTTGTCACTAACATAGATATAAATCTTTTCAGGAATTGCAAATTCTTTCAATTCTACACTATTAAGTAATGCAAATGTGCGTTTAAGCCAACTACGCTCATCTTCATCAGGTTCACACTCGACTTTTTTTAAAATTCTGCTTTCAAGATTAGCATTACGAAGTGCAATATCCTTGAGTCCATCTATTCCAGACTTTTTAAATTCTTCTTGTGCCTTATCAATTCGTTGAGTTTGTTTTTTATTACTTCCAGTTACAGTTTTGGAAATCTTTTTTAAATCGATAACATTTCTTATAGCAGTTTCAATTTCTTTGGAAATCATTGCTTTCTCTTCTCCCTGCCCGTTTGCAAAAGATTCACAGAAATCAACAATCATATCTTCCATCTGTTTATGGCTATATGGTTCAATTTCTATATAAGTTTTTAAAGCAGTCTGAATTATAACCTCACAAATAGTTGTCCTTCCCGATCCAGTAGCAAGTAATTCTTGGACTTCCGTAACATTCCTTGTTTTACCAACAATGGTTTTGGAAACCGTAAAATTACCAATTAAGTTAAATAAATGACAAATCGCTGTTGTTTTTCCTTCTCCAATAGTTCCTATAAAGACTAATTTATACTTTTCTATACTTAGAATTTTTTCTATTTCTTCTAGACGATTTAATTTAGATTTCAAGTTGTTTATACATATATGACTGGGTATTGTTCTTTCTAGAATTTTTTCCCTTTTGTTAATTTCACGTGTTAGCTCTTGTTTCAATTCTTCAGCCTGTTCTTGCCATTTTACAGATGACATTTCTGTTTCTCCCTAATAATTTTTAACCTCGGATACTCAAAATGACCATCCTAAATGCCTTATGCTACCTCTAATTTCATATTTTGTCAAGTGATACCTAACAATACTCTGGACAAAACTTTAGCGCTAAGTATAAATACTGATAGATTTTGATGTTTTTTAGAGAATTTGCGATCGCCAATCGCTGTGAAAACAGACTACATTTTGAAGTATCGCGAACATTTAGAAAAAGAACTTGAAAAACAACGTGCCGATCGCGCCGAATTTGACTTACAAAAAATGAGAGATCGCCTTTTACAATTGGGGAT
>NZ_JACSWA010000324.1 GCF_016888125.1 Spirulina sp. CCY15215 | reverse complement strand
AATTCATCTTCGGGAGTAGACAGACAACCCCGTGCAAAAAGGATGTCTTCTTCTCGGATTTCTAGAGAATCAAACTCTCGTTCAAATGGCGAAAAATCTGTTGTTGTTGTTGCTGTTGACAAGTTATTTGTAATCTTAAAGGTCAAGGTATCCAAACCCGAAGAAGCCGCCAAGATTTGGAAATCTCCCGTTGCTGCTGTGAGATTGAAGAAATTTAAGGCAATACCACTGGCATTGGTGATGACGCTAGTACCATTGGAGAACGAACCCGTGACATCTCCCACAGGACTAAAATTAACGGTTGCGCCAACAGAAGGGATAATATTAAACGCTTTTTCTACGACTTTGACGCTAACATCAAGGGTAGAAGGAAGGCTGCTGATAGTGATGTTTTG
>NZ_JACSWA010000323.1 GCF_016888125.1 Spirulina sp. CCY15215 | reverse complement strand
TAAAGTTCAGAAAAATTTAGTTGAGATGCAACTAGAGGATTTAGAATATGGGTAGCATTTTTGATTTTTTGTTCGCGATCGCACCAACTTCCCAATAAGAAACCGCGATCGCCGTGATGAAAAAGGAAGAATACGAAACCGCGATCGCCTTTCCCAAACTGAGAAGCGATCGCATAACAAGATATATCATTGAGGAAAAAAAACACGGATAAATGGCTGATTTTGGTAACGACGATAAATATCAAAATCTTTATCTAATGTTGCGATCGTTGAAGATATTCTGCGATTTTTTGTTTGCGAGTGTCTCTATCTGATAAATCTCCCGAACCTTCTAATAAATATTCGGGATAACCGCCCATTCTTTCTAAAACTGTTTGAGAAGTCTTTAAACCGATCCAACGATCGCGTAACAGTTTTTTGACTAATTCTTGACTTGTCGTTTTTTCTCGAGACAGTATCTCAATTAGATATTTTTCAGCCTCATCATCAAGATTAAGTGTTAGCATAATATAATCTCAATATTTATTTGTTAAGTTTTATTATAACATACGGAGAAACTCAGCAAGCGATCGCCGTGATGAAAAAGGAAGAATAAGAAACCGCGATCGCTTACCCCGAGAGACACGATACAATTATTTTAGTTGCAAAAATCATTAGAGGCGATCGCGCATCGAGCATCCTAACATGAATATTACAGCCACCTTAAATGAAATTGCCTCCCTTAGCATTGAAGAAAGAATTGATCTCGTGCAAGCCATTTGGGATGGTATCGCTGCCGAACAAATTTACCTCGATCTCACAGAAACGCAAAAACAGGAACTCGATCGCAGAATTGAAGATTCCGAAGCTAACCCAGAAAACGTAATGACTTGGGAAGAAATCAAGGGATATATTAAAGAACAAAAATGAATTACGCACTGGTATTTCGTCCAGAAGTTCGCGAAGAACTTAACGAGGCTTATCATTGGTATGAAAGCCAAAAACAGGGACTCGGGGATGATTTTTTAGATTGTGTAGATGAGATTCTCGATCGCATTTGTTTAATGCCAGAGTCTTATGCAGTAGTCTATCGTGATGTTAGACGAGCGACCGTAAAACGTTTTCCCTATACCATTTATTATCGTATTATTTCCAGTCGGGTGATTGTAACAGCTATTTTTCACGGTCGGCGAGATCCAAAATCATGGCAAGAACGAAACTAAAATGGAAAGAGATCGCACCAACGAAGCGATCGCAGTTCAGCCACAAGGTATCTAAAATTATATTAAATCCGCATAAATATAAATACCATAATTCAAAATCTAGGGAGCGAGACGCTATCTAGGGAGCGAGACGCTATCTAGGGAGCGAGACGCTATCTAGGGAGCGAGACGCTATCTAGGGAGCGAGACGCTATCTAGGGAGCGAGACGCTCCCACTACCGTATAATACTTCTAAGCGATCGTAATCATTGGTTTCTTCTAATAAATACTGCTCGATTTCTGCTTTATTTGCATGATAATACGCTAATGCAGCATAAATCTGTGCTAAAGTTAAATTGCTAATGCGATCGCCAATTTTCTCTGCATTGAAGCCCATTTTATACCATCCAGCAATTCGTTGAATTTGTACTCTCGTTCCTGCAATTCGAGGGCGATCGCCACAGACATCAGGAGAACGTTCAATGAATGTCCCAATCTCTACAATATTTGATGGAAAAAGACTAGAAACCATATTAAATTATGAATCAGTATGACTCTCAAAACGCCAATTAAAGCAGAAATTATTCGCACCGAACGAGGATTAAAAATTGCAGGCACGCGAATTACCCTCTACGATATCATGGACTATCTTGTGGCTCAATATCCACCAAAATTTATCCAAGGATTGTTTGAGCTTACAGAAGAGCAAATCAACACCGCGATTGCATATATTGAAAATAATCGTACCACCGTAGAAATTGAATATCAAACAGTTCTCAAAGAAGCAAAAGAACTGAGAAAATACTATGAAGAAAAAAATCGTCCCTTAATCGAAAGATTGGCTCAACAACCTCCTAAACCCGGTCAAGAAAAAATTCGAGCCAAACTGCAAGCTGAAAAAATAAAGTTTTCATGAACTTTTTGATTGACCATAACCTAAAAGGTCACGCTATTCTTTTGTCTGGTACTATTTTGAATAGCGGTTGGTTGGATTGATATGCAATTTGTTACATTTGATGAAATTAATTTACCAATTAACAGTGACGATCGTATCGTTTGGCGTTTGGCACAATCCAATCAGATGATTTTATTAACAGCCAATCGCAGCATGAAAGGTGAAAATTCCTTAGAACAAGTAATGCGTGAAGAAATGACTCCTTTCTCATTACCCGTTCTTACAATTGGCGATCCTGATCGCGTGCTATACGATCCCAAATATCGAGAGAAATGCGTCATCCGTCTCGTTGAAGTTGTTCTAGATATCGATAACTATCGAGGTGTATCTCGTCTTTTTATTCCATAATGCGATCGCATTTCCCCAACTCCAAAAGCAATCTGACTCAAGAGGTTAATAAAAAGCGACTTCTCACGGCGATCGCTAATGTTAAAGTTCAGAAAAATTTAGTTGAGATGCAACTAGAGGATTTAGAATATGGGTAGCATTT
>NZ_JACSWA010000322.1 GCF_016888125.1 Spirulina sp. CCY15215 | reverse complement strand
GTTAGAAAATACGGCTTTAGCAGAGGCGATCGCCCACTGTCTCCATAATTTTGAATACGACAAAATTTTAAACTTAATTCCCCAAGAGACTAATTAATAATGAACAATAACAATTTACCTCTCGGTCAAATTGCAGTCGTTGACGATACTACGGCAAATTTGCATCTCCTCTCTAATCTTTTAGAGGGTGCGGGTTATGATATACGCTTATTTCCTCGGGGAAAACTTGCTCTTGAGGGCATTGTTTATTCTCTCCCAGATTTAATTTTGCTCGACATCCAAATGCCAGAAATGAATGGCTATGAAGTCTGCGAGAAACTCAAGGTAGATGAATTAACTCGCAATATACCTGTAATTTTTATCAGCGCTTTAAATGAAACTTTTGATAAGGTCAAGGCTTTTCAAGTAGGTGGAGTGGACTATATTAGCAAACCTTTTCAAGCGGAGGAAGTTTTGGCACGAGTCGCAACTCATTTGCAACTGTACCAAATGAAGAAAAAGTTACAAGAAACTAATATTATTCAGGCTCAACAACTCACCCTACAAAATCACCAGCTTTTGGAATTGAATCAGGCTTTAGAAAAAGCGAATAGAGAACTCCAAAATAACTACGAAAAACTACAGTATGCTCAATTGCAACTGGTGCAAACTGAAAAAATGGCGACTATCGGTAACTTAGTGGCGGGAGTTGCTCACGAAATCAATAATCCCGTTGGGTTTATTAGTGGCAATATTAGTGTAGCACAAGAGTATCTGCAAGATTTACTTTCTGCGCTTGCTTTGTACCAACAAAAATGCCCCTTAGATTTAGAGTTTGCCGAAGAATTAGAGGATCTCGACCTCGATTTTATTGCCGAAGATTTCCCTAAGCTAATTGCATCCATGCAATCGGGATGCGATCGCATTGCAAGTATCAGTACATCTTTGCGAACCTTTTCTCGCACCGATACCGATAAGAAAACCGAATTTAATCTGCATGAAGGTCTTGAAAGCACGATTTTGATCTTAAAATATCGCCTTAAGGCCAACGAAGAGCGCCCAGCTATTAATATTATTAAAAACTACGGTCATCTACCCGAAATTAAATGTTATCCAGGACAACTCAATCAGGTATTTATGAATATATTGAGCAATGCGATCGATGCTTTAGATGAAAGCAATGAAGGAAAAACTTATGAAGAGATAGAAAAAGTCCCCAATTGCATTACCATTGATACGAAATTAAGCGAGAATAAAAAGAATATTCTGGTTAGCATTACTGACAATGGAATGGGAATGCCAGAAGAGGTGAAAGCACGCATTTTCGAGCAAGGATTTACAACTAAAGAAGTAGGAAAAGGAACGGGTTTGGGGATGGCGATCGCCCGTCAAATTATTGTAGAAAAACACGGCGGCGCGATCGCTTGTCATTCCGAACTCGGTAAAGGCACAGAATTTGTTATTTCTCTGCCTTTAAGCTAAAATTCAGATCGCGATTGGTTTGCTAACAATCCTGCCTTTTACCTTGAAAAAGTATTAATGCTGGGGTTTTCCATAACAAGTTTTTCAATTATAATATTTTTAAGCGTCAGTTCGAGTTAAAGCGATTTTTTAACCCATTTTATGACGGCGTGCGGATTTCCACCCACCCTAGAATCAGGGTTTTAGCTTATCCCGAACTCAAATCATTAAAGTATCAACTTTATTTCCTGTACTTATGATCGAGCAAATTTCTTTGGTCTTAGCAACCCCAATTGCTAAAGCCGTCCTAGACAAGTTTTACGAAGGATTGGGATCTCAACTGGGTGAAAAAGCCGCAGAACTATTTCCGGAAAAGGTGAAGCAGTTAGGACAACTACTATGGGATAAGTGTCTTAGTAGAAAAAATGGTACGGAAACTTTATTGTCGAAAGTGGCAAATGGATCGGCAGAGGATCGGCAAAAATTGATGGAATACTTGAATGAGAAATTGGAGAGCGATCCATTTCTGAAGCAAGAGACCCAAACTATTGCTGAAGAAATTTACCGACAGATTCAAATTGATAATGTGAGTGCTAAGAACTTACAGCAAATTTTTGATGGGCAAGGTTTACAGGTTAATGAGAAACAAGAGCAGCCTATTATTCAGATTCAAGGCAATCCAGTATTGAATTTTTCTTCAAAATCTAGCGATTGACTGGAGTCGTCGGGAGGGACACCGATCTTAACGAGTTCCCAAACCGGATATGAGCAACTGAAAGGCTTGATTAACAAAGAGATTGCTGGGTTTCCGGTGGAATATGCGATCGCAGAATGGCAAGATGTTTGTCGGAAGATGTTGCTTGACCGGAAACCCTTAACCAGCAATACGGTTTTACGTCTGGCTTCTGGGAATCGGAACTTAATCGAAGAGGATTTATTTGTCGATTTGGCACTGGTGAAGCCGAAACGGAGTCAGAATGAAAAACACGCCCAAGATATTGACCCAGAAAGGGGTTCGGACTTATTCAACCGACAGGAAGAAACCGTAGAGAAACGGTTTGCTTACTCAGAGTTTCTTGAGGAAATTATTCGCAACCCCACTGAGAAAAATATTGCCATTATTGGGGAACCGGGGGCGGGAAAAACTACCTTACTCCAGAAGTTAGCCTTTTGGTTATTACAACAAACCGATGATTTAGTGATTTGGGTTGACTTGGCAGAATTGGGCGATCGGCCTCTGGTAGAGTATTTAGAAGAAAAATGGCAAAAAGAGGCGTTAGGCAAGTCCAGAGCAGAAATAAAAGGGGATTGGGAGCATAAATTTAAGGGGGGTGCAGTCTGGTTACTCTTGGATGGCTTGGATGAGATGAGCCAGAGCGATCGCCAAGGACTAAAATTCCGGGGTTGGGTGATGAATGCCCGGATCGTTGTCACCTGTCGCTTGAACTTGTGGCAAAGCAACCCCACCCAGTTACAGGGTTTTCAAACCTATCTCACCCAACCGTTTCAGGATGAACAAATGCAGGGCTTTATCTGGCGGTGGTTTCCGGGGCTATTTGGGGAAGGAGAGGCCGATCGCTTGGCAGAATCTTTGTGGTCAGAGTTGCAAGGTGCGGGGAAAGAACGCATTAAGGATTTATGCCGCAATCCCCTGCGGTTAACTCTGTTATGTTCCACTTGGCAAGTGGGTCAAGCGTTACCGGAAACGACGGCGGAATTATATGGGGGGTTTGTGGAGTCGATGTATGAATGGAAGGAGGACAAGTTTGAGGTTACGGAGGAAGAAAAGGAAGAGTTAAATACGGCTTTGGGAGCATTGGCAAAGGCATCTTTGGACGCTGAAACCAGCCGCTTTCGATTAAGCCATCGGTTGGTATGTGACTATTTAGGAAAACCGAAGGCAAAGGGGTCTTTGTTTCCTTTGGCGTTACAGTTGGGCTGGTTGAATGAGGTGGGGGTGGCGGCAGAAAATCCCCGTCAACGGGTGTATACCTTTTATCATGCGACGTTTCAGGAGTATTTTGCGGCGTTGGCAGTGGAAGATTGGGATTATTTTTTACCCAAGGATCATTGCGATCGTCCGGTGGAAGGGAAGCGGTATCGGATTTTTGAAAAGCAGTGGAAGCAGGTGATTTTGGTATGGTTGGGGCGTTGGGATATAGAAGAAGATCAAAAAGATCTATTCATAAATAAATTATTGCATTTTAAAGATAGATGCGGCAATTTTTATGAGTTCCAAACTTTCTATTTAGCCGCATTAGGATTTGCAGAATTTGAACCTAAAAACGGTCTCCTTGTTGAAAAAGTTATTAGAGGGTTGATTATGTATAGCTTTGGTTATTTAGAAAATAAAAAAGAGTGTAGTTGGTATTATTTTTCAGAAGAGATTTCTAGTTCATCAATAGAAATATTACAAAAAACAAATACTATAAAAGCACTTAACATACTAGAAAACTGGTATATTGATTTCCAAAACATTTATAAAAGTGTTCCGCACAATAACTGGCGTGTAACTAAAAAGTTTAAAGAATTAGATCAATTGATTAACGATATAAAATCATCATTAGAAGACAGACTCAATTACAAGTTGATTAAAAATGAGAAAGATAATGTTATTGAAATGAGCGCTCATATTTCAGTAAGTCTCGACAGCAACAATGTGTTAAACACTAAACAAATCTTAGATTCGCTCTGTCATGGAAAGGATGAAGATATAGTGAAATCTATTTTGACAGTAACAATAGAAAACATATATCCTGAGATTATTCAAGCATTATTATTCGTCATAAAGAATAATAAGAACCTGTGTATTGTCTGGTTGGCAGCAGATTTTTTGGCCAGAAATATACAAGAAACAGAAATTCAAAAATATACAGAGTATATTTTGGATCGATTGATAATTTTATCAACTCAAAAATCCGATCTACTAGCTTCCTTCTTGGCAGCTTTCAGTGCCTTGGATTTATGTTATTTTATAGCATCTAATAAAATCCATAAAGTGGTTGACATTATACTATGTTTAATGTACGAAGACACATCAAGTATTCGTCATAATATCGTTAATTCCTTACAATGGAAGCTACAGAATAAAGACATTAATCTAATTGTTATAGATGCGTTAAAAAAACAAGTAACATCTGAAATTGATGAACAAGATTTAGACCTGTATTCAAAATGTTATTCAATCCTCTGGCATTGCGCTCAACACATTGACTATACTGATTTTTATCAAGTTTGGCATTATAGTAATCAGGATGTCCTAACAATCACACCTAAACTCACCTTAGAAGAACAAATTTTAGACTCCCTCCAAAACCAGCCCATCCTCATCCTCAACGCTCAAACCCTCACCCAAGAAACCCGCGAAAGCAAAATCGCCCTCAAACTGTGCAAACTGATCTGGAAACCCTTGCAACTCAAAGAGATATATCCCGAAGTGTCCACCCCCGGCCAACTCACTCGCTACCTCGATCGCCTGCAACTCAACCAGCAGTTTTCCCAACGCGCCCTTCTCCTCACCCAATGCCAACATCCGACCCCAGAGTTACTCACCTTTTGCCAACAACTCACCGACACCGTAGCGATCGCATTTCTCACCGAAGACCCCCTAGACCTGCCCTTAAAAGGCTTTCCTCCCCATCAACCCCGTCTCATCTCTGCCATTGAAACATGGTTAGAAGAGATGTAAAAAACAGGATTTCCGCCTGAAACATGGGATAGAATGAAAACTATCAAATTGCAAATTGTGACAGGTTAGGTTAAAGAATTTTAATTTATGGGTTATGACTTTGAGCTAATTGGTGAAATAACAGAAATTGAAACCATCGCCGTCAATTTATCCATTCGGGAATTACAGAGACTCAAAGAACAATTTGGTGGTCGTCGATGGCGTAAACTGAAAGGGATCGGACTTGTTAGCTTTCCCAATGGCGAAGTTTATCAGGCTGAACTCCATTGGTATGAAGCTCACGGCATCGGGCGACGTAAAATGAAAGTTAAACGAATCTTATAGATAGAAGCCATGAGTGAAACAACCCTGCAATTTGCAATATGTGTCATTAGTGAAAAGAATAGTGACCTAGAAGCATGGAAAGTGTATCAGATTATTCCAGATCCCAAAGCCGATGAAGTCAATTGCTGGCGAGTGATTGATGAGTCTAGAGAGGACTATCTATATCCTCAAAGTCACTTCGTTAAGGTTGAACTTCCCCCAGAAGCTCAAGCTAAACTACTAATATCAAACAATTAATGATTCCTTGCTTTTTTATCAATATGAGCAAAAAAACAAAAGAGTGAGTTTTCGATCCCTTTTTTACCACGAAAGAAGTGGGTAAAGGAACGGGTTTGGGGATGGCGATCGCCCATCAAATTATTGTCGAAAAACATGGGGGTGCGATCGCTTGTCAATCGGAACTCGGCAAAGGCACAGAATTTATCTTAAACTTGCCTCTCTCTTAGAAAAGTATAATAGAAGGAGTTGGTAAAGGAACGGGATTGAGAAAATTGGCAAGTTTGATTTTTCAATTTTGGGAAGAAAAAAGAACCGCTTTTTTGTAACAAAATGCAACAAAAAGTCCTCCTCAATCCCAGTGCTTCACAATTTCTTTAACTTCTCTGATACAATGGTAACTGCATTCTAAGAAGTCGAGCAAGTCCATGACTATTATCCCCTCTTTAGCCCATTATAATATTGGTAATCCCATTCATCAAAGCGATCGCACCTTGGTCTATCGCGCTCGACGCAAAGATAATGGGCAGTCCGTAATTATTAAATTAATGCGAAAGGAATACCCTTCTTTCAATGAATTAGTCCAATTTCGCAACCAATATTCTATGACTAAAAATCTCGATATCGAAGGCATTGTTAAACCCTACGCTCTAGAACGTTACGACAATCGCTATGCTCTTATTATGGAGGACATTGGTGATATTTCTTTAAAAGAATATGCCCAAAAAAAGCCACCCTTTCCTATTGCTAAATTTTTATATATTGCCATTCAACTGGCAGAAATTCTCTACCAACTCCACCAAAGTAATATTATTCATAAAGATATTAAACCTGCAAATATACTCATTCACCCCCAAACTCAACAAGTTAAATTGATTGATTTTAGTATTTCCTCTTTATTACCGAAAGAAACTCAAATTTTACAAACTCCTAATATTTTAGAAGGAACTCTCGCCTATCTTTCCCCAGAACAAACCGGACGTATGAATCGAGGGGTTGACTATCGCAGCGACTTTTATTCTCTGGGTGTCACCTTTTACGAACTCCTGACGGGAAGACTTCCCTTTGAAAGTGACGATCCAATGGAATTAATTTACGCCCATATTGCTAAAATACCTCCTACTCCCGACTCCCGACTCCCGACTCCCTTGGTTAATATTATCATGAAGTTGATGGCGAAAAATGCCGAGGATCGCTATCAGAGTGCTTTAGGATTAAAATTTGATTTGGAAAAATGTTTGGCACAATGGCAAGAAACTGGAGAAATTCAATCGTTTGTATTAGGAGAACGGGATATCTGCGATCGCTTTGTCATTCCCGAAAAACTCTACGGACGGGACAAGGAAGTTCAAAGTCTTCTTGATGCCTTTAACCGTGTCAGTGAGGGAAAAAGCGAACTCTTCCTAGTCGCGGGATACTCTGGAGTTGGCAAAACTGCGGTTGTTAATGAAGTTCACAAACCTATAGCTGCTAAAAGAGGCTATTTTATCAAAGGTAAATTTGACCAATTTCAACGCAATATTCCCTTCTCGGCTTTTGTGCAAACCTTTCGCGATTTAATAGCACAATTATTAGGAGAAAGCGATACTCAATTACAACAATGGAAAACCAAAATTTTAGCTGCTTTGGGAGATAGTGGACAGGTTATTATTGAAGTCATTCCCGAACTCGAAAAAATTATCGGAGAACAACCTCCCGTCCCTGAATTATCAGGAAATGCTGCCCAAAATCGCTTCAATTTACTCTTGCAGGAATTTGTCGGCGTTTTTACCCGTTCAGAACATCCTTTAACGATCTTTCTCGATGATTTACAATGGGCAGATTCAGCTTCTTTAAAGTTAATTGAACTCTTAATGAGCGAATCCGATAGCGGCTATCTTCTCGCGCTCGGTGCTTATCGAGATAACGAAGTTTTTCCCAGTCATCCTTTAGTTTTGACCCTCGAGGAAATTAGCAAAAATCAGGTGACAATTGAAAAAATTACTTTAAAACCATTAAGTCCCAATCAAGTCAATACCTGGATCGCCGATACCCTTTTGTGCGAATTAGAACAAGCTAAACCTTTAGGCGATTTAACTTTTCAAGAAACTAAAGGAAATCCCTTTTTTATCAGTCAATTTCTCAAAGGCTTGCATGAAGATAGTTTTTTAACTTTTAACATTGAGCAACGATACTGGCAATATAATCTTGCCCAAATGCAGGAACTCATTCTCACCGAAGATGTCGTAAAATTTACCATCGGGAGATTACAGAAATTTTCAGCAGAGACCCGAGAAGTTTTAAAACTAGCTGCTTGTATTGGCAACCAATTTGATCTAGAAATTTTGGCTATTGTTGGCAAGCGATCGCCAGAAGAAATTGCTACCGATCTCTGGCCGGCTTTAGCAGAAGGATTAATATTACCCCAAAATGAAACTTATAAAGTTTATCTCGGCGATCTAGATTCAGCACTAAAAACGCAACACTCAACATTGAGATATAAATTCCTCCACGATCGCATTCAACAAGCAGCTTATTCATTAATTGAAGAAGAGAAAAAACCCCTATTTCACTACACTTTAGGAAAATTACTCATCGATAGTATTTCCGAAGCCGAATTACAAGAAATGATCTTTGATGTCGTGGGTCATTTGAACAAGGGAGCCTTTCAAATTACTATAGTTGAAGAACTTTTACAAGTATGTCAACTCAATTTAATCGCCGGACAAAAAGCAAAATTATCTGTCGCTTATCAAGCCAGTGTTGACTTTTTATCTCAAGGGATAAAACTTCTCCCTGCTCAAAGTTGGGAAACAAATTACGATCTAACTTTTTCTTTATATAAAGAGTATCTCGAATGTCAGTATTTAGCCGGAAATGTTTCAGAAGCGGAGAAGGTCATTGACACCTTATTTAACCATGCTAAATCTCGTTTAGATAAAGCCTCCATTCATGCTATTCAACTCATCCAATACCAAAATATTGCTCTTTATGAACCGGGAATTAAAGTGGGTTTAGAGAGTTTAAAAATGTTTGCTTTAGAATTACCCGAACATCCCGATCCAGAAACGATCCAAGCAGCGGCGAAAAAAGTTGAACAAAGTCTTGGCGATCGCGAAGTTTCCATCTTAGAACATCTTCCCCTCATGGAGAATCCCGATCGCCAAATGATGGTGATGTTATTAATTAACATGATTCCCCCTACTTATATTACTAATCAAGATTTAATGGTTTTGGTCATTTTAGAAATGACTAATTTATGCCTGCAATATGGAAATACTCCCCTTTCCGGTTTTGTTTATCTTTGGTATGGTACGGTATTATGCTCGGTTTTTGCCGAGTATGAAAAAGGCGATCGCTTTGGTGAATTAGGATTGCATCTTAACGAACAAGCCAATATTTTTGCCATTAAAGGTAAAGTTTATATGACCTTTGGCAGTTTTCTCAGCCATTGGCGACGACCGTTAAAAGAGGGAATTAAATGGATTAAAGCCTCCTTTCAACCAGCTTTAGAAGCAGGAGAACTATCTTGGTGCTTTCATGGTGGTTCATTCACATTTTGGAAAAAATTCTTGGTCTATGATAATCTAGAATCCCTTTTCAACGAACAAAATAACTTGTTTAAGTTCTCCGAAAAAAAAGAACCCCCTGCTGCCCTCGCGATCGCCATTCAACAGCAAGTTGTCTTAAATTTACAAGGAAAAATACCCCAGAAATTCAGCCTTGATGATGCAGAATTTCAGGAAGATAATGCCTTAAAAATGTTTACCGAGACGCAATATCTTTTTGGACTGAGTACCTATTATTTTGCCAAATCCTTTCTCTATTTTCTCTACGGAGACTATCAAACTGCCTATGAATTGGGAGTAACTGCGGAGAAAACCCATGCTTCTCTCTACAGTCAATTTCAACTCATCCTGCACGATTTTTATCAAGCACTCAGTATCGCACAAATTTATACTCAAGCATCCCAAAGCGAATGGTTAGAAAAATTAGTCAAATATAACCATCAATTCCAAATTTGGGCGGAAAATTGCCCAGAAAATTATCTAGGATTTTCCCTCTTACTGAAGGCTGAAATTGCTCGAATTAACCAAAATTACGGGCAAGCAATGCAAGATTACGATCGCGCGATCCGCCTGTTTCAAGAATGCAAGTATCTTCAACTTGAAGCCTTAGCCAATGAACTTGCAGCCATATTTTATCTGACTTGGAAAAAAGAAAAAGTTGCCGCCAGTTATATGCAAGATGCCTATTACTGTTATAGTCAATGGGGAGCTAAAGCCAAAACCGACGATCTCGAACAGCGTTATCCCCATTTGCTGCAACCTATTTTACAACAAGAACCAAATTTGAATCTCCTCGAAACTTTGGCTTCTCTTGCTGCACCAAATATTTCAATGCACGCTACTTCCTCAACGAAAAACCACTCGTCTTCCGCAGCTTCTGATCTGAATAATATCCTCGATTTTGCCAGTGTTCTCAAGGCATCTCAAGCAATTTCCAGCACAATTCAACTCGACAAACTCCTGCACCAACTCACGCAAATTATTCTCCAATATTCAGGAGCAGATCGATGTATTTTACTATTCCCCGATGACCGTCAATGGCAAGTGAAAGCGATCGCCACCCCCGACTCCATCGAATTATTAACTGAATCCTTCGAGACTTATCCCTATCTTCCCGTTAAACTTATTCAGTATGTTAAAAATACCCGAGAAATCGTCCTGATCGATCGCCACCAAACCGATCTACCCATTATTGACAATTACTTACAACAACATCAACCCCAAAGTGTCCTCTGTCTCCCCATTCTCCATCAAGGAGATTTAACGGGAATTCTCTATTTGCAAAATCAAACAATAGCAGAAATCTTTAACAGCGATCGCCTACTGATCTTAAACTTTCTCTGTACCCAAGCTGCCATTTCTTGGCAAAATGCCCAACTTTATCAACAAGCACAACTGGCATTAACGGATTTACAAAATGCCCAATTACAAATCGTACAAAGTGAGAAAATGTCTGCTTTAGGTAATTTAATGGCAGGAGTTGCTCACGAAATTAATAACCCCCTTGGCTTTATTATGGGTAATTTAATGGAAGCAAAAATGAGTTTACAGGATGTCATCGAACACTTAAATTTATATCGTAAAAATTTTTCAATTACTCCCCCGATTGAAGATCATGCCGAAGAAATC
Organism: Spirulina sp. CCY15215; assembly: GCF_016888125.1. Taxonomy (GTDB): domain Bacteria; phylum Cyanobacteriota; class Cyanobacteriia; order Cyanobacteriales; family Spirulinaceae; genus CCY15215. The sequence continues at coordinate 5,038 of NZ_JACSWA010000322.1, read as the reverse complement.
GAGATCGAGTATCTTTTAGAGGATTTACCCAAAATGATAGATTCGATGACAATGGGATGCGATCGCATTAAAAATATTAGTATCAGTCTACGAAACTTTGCCCGCACGGACAAAAATACTAAAGTTTCTTTTGACATTCACGAAGGCATCAATAGTACCATAACGATCCTAAAACATCGCCTCAAAGCCAATGAAGAACATCCGGAAATTAAAATTATCAAAAAATATGATAACGTCCCCCCAATTCAATGTTTCCCTGGTCAATTAAATCAGGTATTTATGAATATTTTGGCCAATGCGATTGATGCTTTTGATGAAGCGAATCAAGGCAAGAGTTATCCAGAAATTGAAGCTAATCCCAACACGATTACGATCGCAACTATTGCCCTTGATCAACAAGTTCAGGTTCAGATTCAAGACAATGGCTGTGGGATGAAGCCGGAAACAATAGAGCGCATTTTTGAGCAGGGTTTTACGACGAAAGAAGTGGGTAAAGGAACAGGTTTGGGCATGGCGATCGCCCATCAAATTATTGTCGAAAAACATGGGGGTGCGATCGCTTGTCATTCTCAACTGGGGAAAGGCACAGAATTTATTATTTCTCTGCCTGCGATTTAAGGGCGATCGCCATCACTTTTACCCTGACAAGATCGGTGGCAGGTACGAATTTTTCGGGAGAGCCAAAGCGATCGCGTTCCTGTTGTAAAATAAACAGATGTAGCGCGATCGCCTTTCCCTCGCAATAAGTCAACATTCCCAAACTTTCCATCGAACCTCACGAGGAGATTCTCAAATGCCATTGGCCGAAATCATGTCACAAATCCAAACACTGCCAAAAATTGATAAGCTCCGGCTGATGCAGTTTCTGGCAACAGAACTGATTAAAGAAGAAGATACAAACTTTTTTGTTGCTAACCAAGAATATCCCGTTTGGTCGCCCTACAATTGCTCTGAGGCTGCTAATGTTTTAATGAATTTTCTGGAAACAAAACAGCGATCGCAAGATGATTGACTCTCAAAGATTTTCCTACAAAATTATCGATCGCAATCTTGGCATGGTCGATCGAATGCCGTATTTGCCTTTGACACTTAACCTTAATGATCGATCCTCGAACGTTGAAGGTTTATTAGATACAGGTGCAAGCGTTAATGTTTTGCCCTACGAGTTGGGACGGGAATTAGGCCTAATTTGGGAAGATGAAACCCTTTCAGTGGTGTTAGCAGGGAACTTAGCTCAATTTGAAGCTCGCGCAGTCGTTGTTAATGTTCGAGTTAGTTCATTTCCGACAGTCGATCTGGCATTTGCTTGGACACAAGCAACTAATCTACCTTTGATCTTGGGACAGGCTAATTTTTTCTTTGAATTTGATGTCTGTTTCTTTCGTGCGCGTTCAGAATTTGAAGTTCGTCCTAAACAACGCGAATAGCATAGCAGAGAGAGCGCACTGTCTTTGCAGGAAGTATAGCAAGCGATCGCACTCGCAAAATGTCTGCGATCGCACCAGGTAAACACCTCATACTCTGACAAGTTCAGAGCAAAGGGTTTTGGTGCGTTACGCAGGAGTAAATATTATATCAAATCCGGAAATTAACCGTAATAAAAAACCTAGGGAGCGAGACGCTCCCACTACGCTCGATACAAGGGTTTTGGTAGTGCGAGCATCTTGCTCGCTATGTTATACCTATTAAGCGGATTTGATATTATCTCTATTATTAAGATTTCTCCCCTGCTAACGCACCCTACTGGCGCTGACCCACAAACAACCGTTTCGACCCACATTATTTGCAAATAAGCCGTAGCCCTTACCAGTTAAGCCTTTTAGCCTTCTTGAGAGTGGGATTGTTTGGGAAAAAGGATGGTTTAATCTGGACAAATATGCACGGCGATCGCGGTTTTATTCAGAGGATATTCGTTCAAATTAAGTCGTAAAGGGGTTTTTCTCGGATTGATTCCCAGTTGCAAAAATTTGGGTTAGTTGCAATTAATGTGGTCTCAAAATCGCTCTATTTGTGGGTAGGAGTCCTGATGTATATAGGTCGTTACACCTAATTACATTTTTATAATTCTACAAATCTCTTCAAGAATATTTTAGTAGTAATTACCACTTTTCTTTAAAGTAACAATTTGATCATCGATTTTCTTCGCACAATCGAGAATATCAGCCACAAGATTCTCGATTTGATGAGACCCTAGTAAAACTCGACTTCCATCAACTTTTTTTGAATTACGGTGGGTGATATCATGCCTTGTCTTTACGTTTTCCAGCAAGTCTTCATATGTAGAATTGACAATGTTAATATCAAGAACTTTCTTGTATCTAGGCTTGACAAATTTTTTGAGATTATGCCAGCTTTTTGATTTGATTTCCTCTTTGATTTCTTCGATCTGCTCTGAATTCAACTCTTGATCTCTGCTGCACAATCCCTTATTGTCACAGAAATTGTCATAATATTTCTTAGCGAAATCATGGACTGGGGAATCGCTAGAAGAAGGAAAGAGCATTTCATAGAAAACATCCATCAAGTATCCTTCCAAAGCAGAGATTGATTTTATATAGAAAGCACTAAAAATGACTTGGCACGCTTCTTCTTCTAGCTTGCCTTTTTGTTGTTTTATTATCTTTTTTATTCCCTTCAAAGAATTTTCAAGATACTCATACTCTTTTGTTCCGTGCAGCTCATCTATATCCTGTTCATCTGCAAATTCTCTATCAACTAGGATATCTGACCACTCTATGCACTCTTCATTAAGATCATTGATAATTTTCTGAAGTAATGAATCTGGTATATAATCCTCAAAAATAGAAAGTCCATCTTCTGTATCATGAGAGCCTCCAATAAAATAATATTCTCCATCAATATATGGACACCAATTTTCTGGTGGTTCGTATTTACTGTAAAAGTATTGTTTTATCAAGATTTCTTGCCGTGCAGCTTCAAGACTATTAAGCTCTTCTAGATCGAAGTATCTGGATTCTTTATTATCCCATATTTTAGTTGTCATCACTTTGGTCTCCAGTTTTCAATCTGTTTATTATGCTTTATTGATGGCAATACTTAGAGCATCAATTCAGAAATATTTTGGAGCAAAATATTTCGACGAAATATTAAGAATTTCAGCAATAGCTGAAAACTCCTATCTGGCATAGCTTTCACGCTTATACAGCAAGCCCTATTTAGAGAAACAAGTAACACAGTTATTAGCTGAATTAGCTGAAATCGAAAAACAACAGGAGGACAAACAAGATGAGTCAATATAGTATGCTCGTTCAATGGTCTGAAGAGGATGGGCTTTTTTTAGTGACGATTCTAGAGTTTAGCGATCGCGTTGTCATGCCTTGCACTCATGGGAAAACTCGCACGGAAGCAATTCAGAATGGTGAAGAAATTATTGATATGTATTTGGAAGCGTGGGAGGTTGAAGGAGAATCGATTCCTCAACCCAGTACGCTGCAAAGTGTTGTCAAACCCTTGCAGGCTCTCATTGTGTAGCATTAGCCTTAATATAAGCCCCCTGTCCCAGATGCTGTAACTTAGGATAACAACTCCGGTAATTCTTCTCACTCACAAACAACCACAGAATACGAGTACGCCGATTCTGAGGTGGCTTAGGACAGGGAGCATAGCCATCAGTATAAATAATCAGGCCATCATACTCCCTATGTTCGTCCAGATACGCCAAAACAGGGTCAAAATTCGTCCCGCCTCGTCCCGTTAACTTCACCTCACTTTTAGCACGACGGAAGGTCATCACATCAGTTGTAATCTTAGCATCAAATTGAATCACATCGATCGCCGGCACGCCGTAATTAAAAAAGCGATTCACCACGGAAAACCCCTGCTGTAGTTCTTTAGTCCCCATAGAGCCGCTCACATCAATGGCAAACAGCAACCGGGTAGTAAAGTCACGACGACTGCCCATATAAGCGAACCCATAGCGGCGATTCGGTTTCATGCGGGTGAGCCGTCGCTGTTGGCTGAGGATAGAGGTGCGAAACTTGCGTAAAACCGCCCGATAGTCTAGCTTCGGGTGCAGATTCGCCAAGATTTGTTCCCGCAACTTGCCGCCAATGCTGCCCCAACTGTCATTGGCTTGTGCCATTCTCACCAGATCGTCTAGGCGATCGCTCAACAATTCATCTCGATCCCACTGGTCAGTATTTTCAACACCGCTCAAGTTTGCATCGGTATAGACCACTAGGATATCCGGGGGGCGATTATCGGGGGTTGAAGTTGGTTCAGATTCAGATTGAGAAGAGCCGGACAGTTCCATTGCTTCGGCTGTACCCGTCCCTGCTATCGGTGCGCCGGATGCTGCCCCCTGCGGACTGGAGGACTGTTGATCCCCCCTAACTCCCCTTTTTAAGGGGGGAACCAGATCGAGCAATTTGTGATAGTAGAACTCAAAGAATTGTTGGTCATAGGTGCGATCGCCAAAGACATCCCGCGATCGAGGAAAGGGTAGCTCGGTTTGCAAGTATTCTTGGAGGGTTAAATTACTGGCAGCATAGCTAATCGCCGAATGCGCTTGGCGGCGACTGTAGGGGTGTTTCAGAAGAATCCGTAGAGCTTCAAAGCGCAGGGTGGCTTCCAGGTGGCGATCGCTCAACTGCTGGATAAAATCTGGATTGTACTCAATCCGACCTCGTTGCACGCGAATGGTTTGAATGCGTGGCTCCGAGACTAAAGCGTGACTCGTCCAGACGGCCAGCAACAATGGCTCGACAAGCAGCCACTTTTCCACAATCCGAGCAATGCGGTGACGGGCGATCGGTTTTATCTTCATCTCGCATTTAATATAGTTAACCCAAGTTGCTAGTTATAAATGATCCCCCTAAATCCCCCTTAATAAGGGGGACTTCCGGATTCTGCCACCTTTTTCAAGGGGGACTTCCGGATTCTCCCCCCTTTTTCAAGGGGGACTTCCGGATTCTGCCACCTTTTTCAAGGGGGACTTCCGGATTCTCCCCCCTTTTCAAGGCAGGGATTATTCACTGACTAGAGAAAAAGACTGTAACCCCGATCGTGTCGTTGTAGA
>NZ_JACSWA010000321.1 GCF_016888125.1 Spirulina sp. CCY15215 | reverse complement strand
TAGGATTGGCATATTTTTCGGTTTTTTCTCCATCATTAACAATCGCAAAATCTTTGATTCCGAGGTCGATTCCGGCTACTTTTCCATCGGTGCTAGGCGTTGCCGCTTCTCCCTTCACTTCAAACAATAGAGAGGCATAATACTTACCGGATGAGGTGAGAGAAATGGTAACGGTTTTTAATTTTCCTTCCGGTAATTTACGATGAAATTTACTGTTAATCTCACCAATTTTTGATACTTTTAAACAATTCTCACCAATTTCTACATTCTGAGGATATTGAATCGATTGTTGGCGATGCTTTGATTTGAATCTAGGAAATTTTGCTCTCCCTTTGAAGAAGTTTTGATAAGCCTTGTTTAGATTGATAGCAACACATTGCAGGACGGCTGAATAACAATCTGTTTTCAGCCAAAGGTATTCTTTTTTGAGTTGGGGAAGCATTCCTTTGTAAGCCGATAGCTTTAAAGTTTTCCCCGTCTCTTGATAATGCTGGATGCAAGCGTTAAGCGCAAAGTTCCAATACCAACGCGCACAGCCAAAAGACTTGGATAAAGCCTCTTTTTGCGTGAGAGTTGGGTATAATCGGACTTTTATTGCTTGCAGCATTTTTATCAGTTATTAGTTTTCTGCTTTAGATATATTTTAACATACTATATAGCGCCAAACGTTCCCGTAAAATCTCCCTTGGGGACTCCTCCCCCAACCCCTCCAAGAACCGTCGCAACCATGCCGTCAACTCCTCATCTCGCACCCGTTTCTTCGTGGTAACAAACCATTCTAGGTATTACAAATCTAGGTATTACAAATCTAGGTATTACAAATCTAGGGAGCAAGATGCTCCCACTACCCATCTATGATTACACCAGATTGTGTAGGGACGTTAAAATTTAACGTCAAATTCTAACATCCCTAGGATTTATTTATTCCGGTACTTCTTCGATTAATTGGCGAATGCTAATCGGTGCGGGAGGTGTAGCCGGAATGCTTTGTTGTGCGAAACGTTCTCGCAGGATATTCACAGCACTACTATAGTAAGGATCCCGTTGACTACCCCGCACAGTAGGATTGCTTTGTAACAATCGTTGCTGTTCCCGATTCAAGCTCACTTCTACATCAGGCGCAATACCGTGCTTGTTGATGTTGATACCACTGGGAGGATAATAACGAGACATGGTAACAGCTAACCCCGAATTATCTGAGAGAGAGTGAACCGATTGTACCGTTCCCTTCCCATAAGTCTGAGTTCCGACTAAAGTTGCCCGTCCATTATCCTTTAAAGCCCCAGCCAGAATTTCGCTGGCACTGGCTGAATAGCCATCTACTAAAACCACCAAAGGCAACTCAGTTAAAGAAGTGCGATCGGCGGAATATTCGCGATCGCCTCCCGTGCGATCGATGGTTTTCACGATCTTGCCAGTTTCCATCCACATCCGCGCAATATCCACGCTCGCAAATAATAAGCCCCCAGGATTTCCTCTTAAGTCCAAAACAAACCCATTGACATTTTGTTCTTGCAGTTTGGCGATCGCCCGTTGCATTTGTTCGGCAGCGTGAGAACTAAACTCCTCAAGGTACATATAACCCACTTTCATGCCGTTTTCTTCCTGCAAACTATAGTGCAGTACGGGAACTTCTACCGGGGCGCGGGTTAAGGTGACTTCAAATAAACCTTTATTGGGGCGGGTCAGTTGTAGGGTGACGCTACTCCCTTCTTCTCCGCGCAAAAGTTCGGCGGCTTGTTCTACCTTCATCAAAGCCGTGGGTTGGTTATTAATGCGAAGAATGCGATCGCCTTCTTGAATTCCTGCCTCTTTTGCAGGAGAATCATTAAGAGACTCAACAATAGTGAGCGCACTTTCCGTCTCATCCACTTGTAAGCGCACGCCAATTCCCGATAGTTCTCCCGTTGTTTGGGTAGTTAATGCCTCAAATTCTTTGGGATTGAGAAAACGGGTGTAGGGGTCGCCTAAATCTCGCAATGCCTCACGAATCGCCCGATAAGCCTCATCTTGGGAAGCATAGTCTCGCTTAAGTAACTCTTGGCGCGTCACTTGCCATTGTTCGCGATCGAAATCGCTACCAACAAATTCGTTGTTGACAATTTGCCAGACTTCATCGACAACTACTTTGGGGCTGTTTTCAAAACTGGCTTTAGCGGGGGGAATAAAAGCGAGGGTGACAACAGAAGTAACAGCTAAGGTGGCAATTGCACCATTTGCAAACCAATGCTGTAACCGAGAAGATAATTGAGTGTTTTCTTTCATGGACGGGGGGGGCCTGGGTGATGATGTGGAATAACCGAAGGATATGCTCTACGCTTGAAGACTCTGCAAGGAAGCTCTGTAAGGAAGGGATTGTACAAACTGCAATAGTTTAAACTTGCTCCTAAATTTGCTCCTAAATTTGCTCCTAAACTTGCTCGGAATAACTTCTCTCTCAAGGCTGAAATGGTTTTACCATAGCCAAGATGCAGAAAAACTCACTTTCTAACCTGCCAGTTTGTGGACTGTCCTCGATTTGAGAACGGGATGAACCTTTGAAGCAATCGCGAATTCTAACTAATAAACTAACGCATAACCTAAATTTATTCCCCAATTGTAATCAAATTTTTTAATTTTTTAAATTTTTTTTAATTTTCAACTTAACTGCACAACAATCCGATTTTCTAACAAAATGCGATCGCTGAGTAAATCCTCAACGGTAATCCGCAATAAGCGCTGTTCGTCTACCGTAAATTGTACCTTGATGCGATCGCTGCCTGGATTGCCTGGCGGGGACAGTTCGGCGATAGTTCTGGCACCGGCGCGATCATTGAGGGGTTGAACGGTCTTTTCTCCGGTAGAATTGAGGCTGCGGGTGACGAGGCGATCGCCGTCGAAGTAGACTTCGGTACTGCTATTTTCTTCCCCTAATTCGCCGATAATCAGTTCTATACTGGGTTGATTTTCTGCCGAAGCCCCCAAAAGGAATTCTACAGGATTCGGGGTAGGATAAGGCTGTCCGGTGGGGATGATGGGGTGCCAGTCGTGGCATTTATTGCGACGATTCCAATAGCGAATACCGTAGCTGTGATAGAGAAAGTCTTTGACTTCAAAGCCTTGGGAGAGTTGTAGGGCCCCGGATGCGATCGCGGTAAAGGGGCGATCGCTGCGAATTTTTTCCTGGGGAAAGTAGTGAGAGATCCAGTCTTGAATTGCAGGAATTTGCGTTGTCCCTCCCACCAGTAACACCCCATCAAGATTGTTTTTTTCGATTCCTTGCAAGCGTCCTTGTTGCAATACTCCCGTCATCATTGTCTCGAGTTGCTGGAAAAAGTTATGTTCTGCAAGGATCGTTTTGAAGCGATCGCGATCGAGTTTGAGTTCGTAAGTTTCTAAGGTTTCATCGTTAAAATAAACTTCGGTGGCTTCAGTTTGAGAGGATAATTTGATTTTTAATCGTTCTGCTAAACGAAGAGTGAGAGAAGATTTGGGTAAACCTTGTTCTTGGGCGAAATAGTCTACTAACCAATTATCAATATCCGATCCGCCTATATTTTCCCCTGCCTTGGCTAAAACTCGTGCAGTTTTAACTTTTTGTCGAGAATTTTCGCCCAATAATTTATCTCCCCATTTGAGAATAAATCCTATTGGTTTGGTAGTATTAGTCTCATTGCTTAGATTTAATTGAACTAGGGATAAATCTAGAGTTCCGCCACCAAAATCCACCACCAATAAAACATCTCCAGTTTCCGTTCCATATCCTAATGCAGCAGCAGTAGGTTCGTCAAGAATGCGGATTTTATTGGCATCTAAAGATTGGCAAATATTCGTTAACCAATTGCGATAAGTCTCGAAACTGTCTACGGGAACCGTGAGAATAAGGGAGTCCAGTTCTTCTTCTTGATCAATCTGTTGTAGGAGGGTTTTTAAAAACCATGTTCCTACTTGTTCAAAGGTAACAGTTTTGGCATCGAGAGTGGGCAGGAAACCTTGTATTTCGGTTCCGATCCCCCGTTTAAAATTGCGAAAGAAGCGAGGATCGTTGGGGATATCCAAGCCGCGATCGCGCACTTGCTGGCCAATAATAACTTTTTCTGCTGTAGCATCTTCTACATAAACTAGACTGGGAATCAAGGGAGGATTTTTGCCCAATTGTTGGGAGAGTCCTGGAAATTTGAGGGTTTCTGCTTGCTGTTTAGCAGTATTCCAGCGTGTAATCACCGTGTTACTGGTACCAAAGTCGATCGCGATCGCCATATATTCTTAAACACAGATTATAATTTTCTGTATCATACCTTGAGACAATTAAAATTAATATAAAATTAATAGTTCAGCGATCGTAGATTTTTTCAGCAATATTTGGTTCTAACTGATTTTGAGTAAATAAATAGTCTGTTGACTGACTGCATATAATCCGTTTTTACCAGCAAATAAGCGAGTATTTGCATCAATAAAAGGTTCTGTATCGGGAAATTCCTTGGCGACAAAGAGGCGATCGCCATTAGCTTCAACCCGTAGAATTCCTTCATCGGTTCCGCAGAGGAGAAAATGGTTAACTGCACATTTTCCTTGTAAATTTTGCAACCAAGTTTCATTTCCCTCATGTAATGCTTTTACCTCTCCATCAGAGGAAATTAAAGCACAGCGTTTTCTCGTTTGTCCACCTTCCTGCATTGACCAAAAGAACCAACAGAGGCGATCGCTAAAAGTACAAGCAGCATCTAAAAGCTGTCCCGATCCGAGGGGAATTTGCAGGCGATCGTTAATCCCTTTTCTTTGCGTATCAAAAACAAAGCTAACCGTTAGATTTCCTGCGCGATAAAATCCAAATCCAAATTGAGAACCTACCCAGAAGCGAGTTTGATTGCTTAAAACATCGCCAATATACTCCGATCCTAACTGTCCATCTCGCAACAATTGACCATTATATAACCAATATTTTCCAATTTCATTGGTATCAAATTGCACCTGCATCCCGCAATTATCTACCGCTAAACGTTCTGGAGAAGTATTGGGACTCAAAGTAATCACCTGTCCCTGTTTTCCTACTAATGTGGCTTTTCCTCCCAAGCGAAACTGAGTATAAGGATCGAGTTCTCCTGTAAACACAACGGTGTTATTTTCTCGTTTAAATTGGCTACCATCCCAGTACAACCATTGTAAAGATGAATTGGAATAATTGCCCGCGAGAATAATTCCTTCTGTTTTAAAAATAAGTTCTGCGGTGACGGTTCCCCTGACAGTTTTTGTACCAATCGGAGAAACAGCAGGAACAACTTGTATATTAGTACAAAGAGGACAAGTTTTTCTAGCGTGTTCTACTCCACAACTAGAACATTTTTGCCAAGACAAATTAGCAAGCAGCGATCGCGGAAATTCTCCTCTTTTATCCTCCTCAAAAACTTGATAAAAATGATGTAATAAATCGTCCGAGAGAACTTGATAAGGAGTAGCAGGTTTGGGATATTTAACTTCTGGATTAAATACGGTAATTCTGTTGAGCGATCGCGCTGCTTGAGGAATGCGCTGACTCAGATTTTTGGGTTTATAAATTCCCCCATAAGGAGAGACAAAAAGCAAACATTGCATTAACATAATCGCAAAACTATACCAATCCGAATCTTGATTATGGTAGGATTGCATGACGGGGCTAGATGCAGTGCGATCGCAGAGTAGAGGATCGACAAATTTAGCGGTAAAGACGCGACAATAAAAACCGTTAAACTGGCAAGAGTCGGCATCAATGATATAAGTATCTGTTCCTTTAACCAAAACATTCAAATCGTTAAAGTCTCCCAAAACAACTCCGACAAGATGAATTTTAGTAACGGTTTCGTGCAAATTCTCAAAAATGTTTACAACAGTTTTATTGTCAATAACACCATTGCGAAAGGATCTCTCTCCATAGCGTAATAAAACTTCAGCATTGCTAACCAAAGACATAGTATAGCCTTTAATAATACGCCCTTGTTTATCTGTAGCTAGGTCTTCTGGAGTAATAACACGAGGAGGTAAATTTGTAGGAAATTGACGCAATTTTTGTTGATGTTCGACCAACTTTTCTTTTGCTGATTTTTGTTCTTGGGATAGTCCTTGATAGTCAGGATGATCGGGAGATTTAAAGATTTTAACTGCGCGATCGCTTCCCAATTTATAAACATCTGCTTCTCCTCCTTTGCCGATCGCACAATCGGGTTTGAGACGAATTCGTTTACCTTTAATATAAATATCCATTGGTTTATTGGTTCTTGGTTCTAAATTTTACGCAGGACAATAAATGTGGTATCATCGGGTAATAAGCCCACTTCTTTTGGTTTTCCGGAGTGATGAACTTCCCGATTCATTAAAAAGAGTTTACGGCGAACTTTGTCAGGATTTTTGAAATAACTATCATCTTGCCAAAATTGTGCAATATCCCCCACCTTTTCTAACTTTCCTGGAAGAGTGCGATCGCCAAAGTTAATCAGATCGCCAACACCATCTGTACCAATTAATAAAGTATTTAACTCTTTTGTTTCACAAGACTGATGAATTTGAAATTGAAATTCTTGAGGACATTCTCGATCTTCCCAAAGATATTTCAAGCCATAGGAAATATAGGGCGGTGCGTTACCAGAAAACTCTAACTTTGTCAAGCAATTATTCAATAAAATAACACCATCCCCGAGAGAAAAAATACTTGTATTTTCTGGCGTTATCAATACCCCAATAATAGTAAAGAGAAAATAATCATTAAGAGTTTGCTGCCAATCTCCACCCATTGCTTTAATATAAGTCTGCAATTGAATGAGGATTTTTTGATGAATAGACTGCCAAAATTGAGGATATTGGAGGGCTGCGATCGCCTTATCTTGTAAAGTATTAGAGAGAGTTTCCACCACTAATCTCGCCCCAATTTTAGCACCGACTTCGCTGTGACGACCGCTACCGCAACCATCGCAGACAACAGCTATAGTAAAGCGATCGCAACTCAGTACCGATAACGCATCTTGGTTATTGCGACCAAGACGAGTATGTTCTCGTCCTGCGATCGACCCCATTGCTAACTCGTATTGACCTTTCATGCTTTTGTGTACTCGATACACCAACTATAGTGTTAATTTTACACACTGTCAAGACAGACAGTTCAGTTTCTGTCCTATTCAAGCATCCGCCCAAGGGTAATTCACTATTATCAAAGGGCTACTGACCCCCAATATCGAGAAAAAACGGGTGTTTGGTGTCTCCCGTCTCCCTAGTCAAAACCGTGCGATCGATCAAATGTGTAAGGAATAAATTTATGATTTCTCAAACTACGGATTTTTCTCCGTTGTCTGCTTCAAAGCGCGATCGCATACCCTACTCCTTATCTTCTGCTTTAACGCTTCATAACCCTGCTTGTCTTCTCGTTCCGCGAAAAAATAACGCGCCGATTTACTGGAATGCAGAACAGTTTAACTTACATCAAGTTACACTTTTTCAAACCGCAAGTCAAGCTCAAAAACAAGCAATTCTCCAAATTACTACAAGGGATCTACTCGAACGCGCTTGCGAAATTGAAACCTTTGGTATACACTATTATGATCGCGCGATCGCCTTGGGAATAACGCTACAAGAAAGAACAGTGTATTCTATTTTTAAAGCTGAAAATACCTTGCATCTAGCACAAATTGCTGGTTGGCTCAATAGAAAGGAAATCAGTAGATTTAAACCCTTATTTTTCCCCTTTTTAACCAATTTTATTGACACCCAAAATCTCAATGTTCTCCGCTTTGTCATGCAAGTTGTTTTAGAAGGCTGGGAATTGAGTAGTTATCGTAAATTTCTCAAAGATTGTCGGGAAGAAAAAGTGATTTGCGCTGTAAAAGAGTTACTGAAAAACAAATCTCGACATCATACAATGGGAACCACACTATCTAAACAATCATCCTTATTAGAAGATGATAGTATTATCCTCGTTGCAATTTTGGCTGAATTCATCTCAGCAATTCAAAAACTACCCTATCATTTAGTCGAGGCGATCGAGCAGATTTTAGGTCATTTATCCCTTGTTCAAAAGCAACAGGCGATCGCCGAATTAGAGATTGAGAAATATAATGCCATGCAGTTGAAACAGTTGCATTTTTTAATTAGCAAAGGGCGATCGGGGAAAATTCTGACCGAACTTGAAGCAAGAGGATGTTTTCATGTTGTTTCCTAGTTAAAATTCGAGTTATAATTTGATAGTTACTCACCTTAACCATTGTAATTCAGAGACAGAATTACTCGCCAAAACTTGCCCCCGACTGACAACATGACGCACCGTAGCACGACGGCGTAATGTATCGTAAGGATCGATCGCATCTAAAACAATTAAATTAGCAGGTTTCCCCTCAGCGATACCATATTCTGGCTCAATATTTAACGTTTTTGCTCCATAATTGGTAATCATTTCGTAACAGGCATCAATCTCATTTCTTCCCATCATTTGACAGACATGAATCGCCATATAAGCCGCATCTAACATATTACCTATACCAAAATTATACCACGGATCGCAGACGCAATCGTTGCCCAAACTAACATTTAATCCTTGCTGCCAAAGCTCTTTTACTCGCGTCAGTCCTCGCCGTTTAGGATAAGTATCCATTCTACCTTGTAAAGTAATATTAATGAGGGGATTAGCAATAAAATTAATTTGAGTGCGTTGGAGAAATCCCATCAACTTATAGGCATAAGCATTATTATAAGAACCAAAGGCAGTAGTATGACTAGCAGTAACCTTTCCTTTCATATCTGTACGAATCGCACAAGCCACGATAGTTTCTAAAAAGCGAGATTGTTCGTCATCAATTTCATCGCAGTGAATATCAATCAAACGAGTATATTTTTCCGCCAGTTCAAAAATACGATGAACAGATTTTACGCCATCTTCTCGAGTTAATTCGTAGTGAGGAATACCTCCGACAACATCTGCACCTAATTTGAGCGCCTCCTCGATTAAACTTTCATTATCTGGATGACTGTAAATACCATCTTGAGGAAAAGCAACAACTTGTAAAGTTATCCAATCTTTGACCTCTTCTCGCACCGCCAAAAGTGCTTGTAACGCAGTTAAATTCCTTTCGCTGACATCAGCATGAGTTCTAACAAAAAGAGTCCCTTGTGATGCTTGTAGCTGAAGCGTGGCGATCGCCCTTTTTTTCGCATCTTCTAAAGTTAAAGACTGTTTGCGTTCTCCCCATATTTTAATGCCTTCAAATAAAGTTCCGCTTTGATTCCAACACGGTTCTCCCATCGTTAAAGCCGAGTCGAGATGAATGTGAGATTCGACAAAAGGAGGAGAAACAAATTGTCCAGCAACATCAATTTCTTTTGCTCCCGATCGCGTTAAATCCGGAGCAATGGCACAGATTTTTCCTCCTTCAATACCGATATCAACTTCTTGTTGTAGATTTCCCAAGACTTTAGCGCGACGTAAGATTAATTCATAATCTGACATAATTTTATAATTCTATAATTTCGATCATTCAACGATACCATAACAACCTTTTCTGCTGGTTTTAAATTGCGATCGCCCTCAGAGATTTAAGTCGCTAAACCCTAAAGCACTTTGAGAACAATTATACTTTTTTGATTGAGATCGTAGTTTCGATCGCAATCTAAGTCCCCCCGCAAGGTAAACTAAAGCCAATGGATACAGAGCATATTGAGGTTGATTTATGGACTCTGCTGCACTCTGGCAACGCTATCAAGATTGGCTCTACTACAATGACAAACTCGGGTTTTACTTAGATGTGAGTCGCATGAGCTTCGATGACTTTTTTCTAAAAGCTATGCTGCCCGAGTTTGAGAGAGCATTTCAGGAAATGACAGCTTTAGAAGGAGGCGCGATCGCCAATCCCGACGAAAACCGCATGGTGGGACACTATTGGCTGCGTAACCCCGATCTCGCCCCCACCCTCGCATTAAAACGAGAAATTGTCGATACCCTAGAACAAGTAAAAACCTTTGCCAGCAAAGTCCACAGTGGCGAAATTCATCCCCCCCAAGAAGCTAAATTTACCGATATTCTCTCCATTGGGATTGGTGGATCGGCCTTGGGACCCCAATTTGTAGCCGAAGCCCTGTCCCCCCAGGATCCCCCCCTTGAGATCCATTTTCTCGACAACGCCGATCCTGCGGGAATGGATAAAACCCTCGCTCAAATTGGCGATCGCCTCAAAACAACCCTCGTGTTAGTCATTTCCAAATCCGGCGGCACCCCAGAAACCCGTAACGGGATGTTAGAAGCGAAAACCGTTTACGAAAGCAAAAATCTCGATTTTGCCCCCTGTGCCGTCGCTATCACTGGTCACGGCTCGAAATTGGACAACATCGCCAAGTCAGAAAACTGGCTGACCACCTTTCCCATGCACGATTGGGTCGGGGGTCGCACCTCAGAACTTTCCGCCGTCGGCCTAGTCGCCGCCGCATTACAAGGCATTGATATTCAAGCCATGCTCGATGGTGCAAAATTAATGGACGATGCCACCCGTATTGCCGATCTCAAGCACAATCCTGCGGCACTACTCGCCCTCTCGTGGCATTATGCCGGCAATGGTAAGGGGGCAAAAGACATGGTGGTTTTACCCTATAAAGATAGCTTGTTGCTCTTCAGCCGTTATCTACAGCAATTGGTGATGGAGTCCTTGGGCAAAGAAAAAGACCTTGATGGTAATGTTGTCCATCAGGGAATTGCCGTCTATGGCAACAAAGGCTCTACAGACCAACACGCTTATGTACAGCAATTACGAGAAGGGGTACCCAATTTCTTCCTTACTTTTATCGAAGTGCTGAAAGATCGAGAAGGTAAATCCCTCATCATTGAGGATGGGGCCACCAGTGGGGATTTCCTCTCCGGCTTCCTCCAGGGGACTCGCCAAGCTCTTTATGAAAATAAACGAGATTCCATTACCGTGACCATTCCCGAAGTCACACCTCTGACGGTGGGTGCCTTAATTGCCCTCTACGATCGCGCTGTGGGTTTATATGCGTCCTTGGTCAATGTCAATGCTTATCACCAACCTGGAGTCGAAGCTGGGAAAAAAGCAGCCGCTTCGGTATTAGCTTTGCAAAGTCAAGCGATCGCCGTGTTGCAAGCTGCAAATACGCCCCTCTCCCTCGCAGAAATTGCCGAAAAAGCCAAGGCTGGCGATCGCGTTGAGGAGATTTACAAAATCCTGCGTCACCTCCAGGCCAATCAGCGCGGTGTCATATTTGAGGGGGATTTGCAGCAACCTGCCAGTTTGCGAGTGTCTTGGCAAAACTAATATCTGGGCTGCATTGTACTTTGACGGACAAAATAAGCGGGTTAAGGAAAATACTTGTAAATCAACTTATTAATTGATTTTTCAGTAATACTGCGAGTTTTCCCTTACCGAGAGTTATTATTTTGTAATATTTCGTAATAATTTAACCCTCAAGCCAAAAGTTAAACAGAGGGTGTAAACTCGGGTTGAGAACATCTTGTTTAATCAATGCCTTTACTCATCTTGGTTGTGGATGATAATCCCGGTATTCGCTTGGCCATTAGCGATTACCTCGAACTGTCCGGCTACTCAGCGATCGCAGCCCAAGATGGTAAGGAGGCATTGTCTTTATTAGCATCGTCCCATCCTCACTTAATGGTCGCCGACATTAAAATGCCGAAAACCGACGGCTACGAACTGGTGCAACAAGTTCGCCGTCGGCCAGAATTTCGTCTGCTTCCCGTCATTTTCCTCACCGAACGCAATACCACCGCAGAACGTATTCGCGGCTATCAAGTGGGGTGCGATCTCTATCTTCCCAAACCTTTTGAAATGGAAGAATTAGGAGCAGCCATTCGCAACTTATTAGAGCGATCGCAAATGGTTCAAAGTGAGTTGCGTTTTGCCAACTCAGACGCACTTCCATCCCAAACTCTACACTCTTCCTTTGGCGATCGCCCAGAATCCTCTTCTATTCCATTAACCCCGACTATTTCTTTACATTTAACCAAGCGAGAGCAAGAAGTATTAGACCTCTTAACCCAAGGTTTATCTAACATCGAAATTGGTCATTCTCTCCATTTGAGTCCCCGCACCATCGAAAAATATGTCAGTAGCCTACTGAGAAAAACCGACACCAACAAACGAGCAGAATTAGTTCGTTTTGCCCTTGAAAATCAATTGGTGCGGTAGGGGAGTGGGGAGAGTGTGGGGAGAGAAAAATCAGCATTTATCTTGATTGTTCACAACTTCCTCAAGCAGTCCCCCACAGGCATCAAGAAGCAGATCAATAACATAATTAAATCCATCTGCACCCCCGTAGTAAGGATCCGGGACATCCCGATCGGGGTGATTTGTGGCAAAATCGCACATCATTTTTACCTTATCCTTATATTTGCCCTCGGGATCGAGTCGGAGAATATCGCGATAATTATCCCGATCCATCGCCAAAATGAGGTCAAATTCCTCAAAATCCTCCCGGATAAACTGCCTAGCTTTCCCCTGCAACTCAATTCCTCGTTCTTTAGCCGCTAACCTCATGCGGCGATCGGGAGAAGCACCGATATGATAACTGGAAGTTCCTGCCGAATCAGAGGCGATCGCATTGGCACATCCCCTTTGAGACGCTAAATGATTCATAATATTTTCTGCCGACGGAGAGCGACAAATATTGCCCAAACAAACAAACAATAACTTGTAAGACATCAATTAATAGTAAAATCTGGCTTTGGTACTGGATCGATAGAAGAACCTCGCGTTACACTACTCTCGACTCCTATCCATCTAGCACTATCATAATTGCCCTCATGCGTTCCTCCAATCCCCCATCGGTAATTTTGGAAAGATAAAGGATGAGTCTTCCCTATCCTCTATCCCCTATCCCCTATCCTCTGTATTACTAAAAATGTTCAAATCCTATCGCAATCCCTATTACAACAGGCGCAAACGTCCCTCTATCTCATGGTGGAAACTATTGTTATTTGTTGCCCTGAGTCTTGTTCTCCTCGAAGCCCTGACGCGAATTACGATGGGATTGCTGGGGTATCGAAGCAAATTGGCCAACTATGCTGGAGCGCCAGAAGAGTTTACTGCTTATACTTTAAACTTTCTTAATCTCAAGGGTAAAACCTTCGGCGGACTGCCCGATCGCGGTCAATTACTGGCTGTTCCCGATTTTGCCACAGGCTACCGTTTAGCCGGAAAACAAACCAGCGAATTTTGGCAGATCAACGAACAAGGATTTCGCGACGATGAACCCTTACCCCTAGAAAAGCCAGCGAATGAGATTCGTATTTTTATTTTGGGGGATTCCACCGCTTTTGGTCAGGGTATTGTCGCCGATCCCGAAAAAAATCTTACGGCGAATCAAAAAACAATTGCCTATAAATTACAAACGCGCCTGCAAACTAGATTAGAACAACAAAACCGTTCCCCGGAAAAATATCGACCCAGTATCCTCCCTGTTGATTCCACAGGACGAGTAAATACACTAAGACTACCCCCCAAAATTCGCGGCGGCAACTATCGCGTCATTAATGCGGCGGTTCCCGGTTACACCTCGGGCAACCAATTGGCTCAATTAGCCTTAGAAATTCTCCCCTATAAACCCGATGTGGTGATCGTCCTGCATGGCTATAGCGATCTGATGCTTCCTCAAGAGCAACAAGCTGCGGAAATTCCCAAACAAGCAGAATTTCTCAACAATCCTCCTCAACATTTTTGGACTTATTTAAGTCAATCTGGATGGCAGTTTTTGACAGGTACCAGTATTTACAAAAGCCTGCAATATTTTGTTCTCAAACCCGAACCTTCTCTAGCTCGAGAAACCTTGGCGATCGCCGGAGAATCCCAATCTTTAGAAGAACATTTACCCGAAAATGAAACTGAGTTAGAATTTCGCGTCGATCGCTATCGTCAAAATCTCAAACAAATGATTCAAATTGGTGCCGGTTCTAATATTCCTCTCATTATTGCCCTACAACCAGAAATTACAGGTATTTCGCCAGAGAAACGCCAAGAGAAGGAAGATAAAACCGAAAACCAAATCGTGCAAGAATTAGGCTCGGTTTACCAACAGAAAATTGCAACGGGTTTTACTCGTTTGGGAGCAGTTAATGAACAACTTGGCAAGGCTTTTCCCAAAAATGCTAAAGTTCTCAATTATTACCAATTATTTGACAATCTTTCTGCGGTTGCCTTTATTGATGCCGTTCATCTCACGGATGCAGGAAATCAAGCACTATCGGAACGATTTTATAATGCTGTGACGGCATTACCCGATTTACAAATTATCGCCCAAACTCCTCGCCGTTAATCAATCAAAAATTACGATTAAAAACCATCACTAACAAGTTTGTTAGTGATGGTTTTAGCATAATTAATTGGTTTTTGGATTGCCTTGATTTTACAAACCGGGAAGTTCTAAGCCACTGGTTAAATCCTCCATGCGTGTCCGCATGGTTTCAGTGGACTTATCGTAGGCATCTTTCATGGCTGCTGCTACCAATTCAGAAAGTACTTCCGCTCCTTTTTCTAAAGCATTGGGAGCAATTTCTACACGACGGGGTTCTTGATTGCCACTGAGAACAACCTTAACCAATCCCTCCTCGCTTTGCCCTTCAATTTCCATCTGCTCGAGTTCTTCTTGAAGCTGTTTAGCTCCTTGTTGGACTTGTTGCGCTTTTTTAAATGCTTCGGTTAACTCTTTCATTTTGCCCAAACCGAAGCCAAAACCTTTTCCTTGACTCATTTTGTATTCTTGTTGCTGTTACTTTTTCTTGATTGTAGTCTTTTGTTGTCCCATTGAGGGTGCTAAAACTCCCCAATGAGTTTAACTTCCGGGTGTAAGGTTAGGGACCAGTGCTGTTCGACTTTTTCTTGAATGTACTGGATCAGTTGCAGGATATCTCCAGCCTTGGCGCGATCGCAATTGAGAATAAAATTGGCATGACGACGAGCGATCTGTGCGCCGCCGATTTGATAGCCTTTTAAACCCAACTGCTCGATCAGCCAACCCGCCGCATGAGATTTGGGATTGCGGAAGACGCTGCCACAACTGGGAAGGTGGTAGGGTTGGGTACTCTTGCGATGCTGGAGATTGTAATTGGTTTGGGCCATCACCTCCTCGCGATCGCCCCCAGGCTGGAGTTTTAAAATAGCTTGCACGACAAGTCGATTATCCCCTTGCAGGGTAGAAGTGCGGTAGTTGAAATGCAAATCTTCTGGGGTGAGGCGATCGAGGCTGCCATTGGGATTTAAAACCAGTACCTCAACTAAGCTATCGGCAACGCAAGCGCGATGTGCCCCCGCATTCATCACAACGCTGCCCCCCATGCTCCCAGGAATGCCGACAGCCCATTCCATGCCCTGCCAACCCCGTTTGGCGGCTCGCCATGCTAAACGGGCAATCGGTTCTCCTGCACTGGCTGTAATCAGACCCTCCTCGGTAAATTGAGAATGGCGCAGGTGGCGAGTCGCAATGGTTAAACCAGGAATGCCGCGATCGCTCACCAACAGATTTGAGCCAGCACCGAGTAGAGTGACCGGAAGAGAGCGATCTTGCGCCCAAGCCAAACTGGCCTGCATATCTTCAATGCTGCGGGGAGAAACGTACCATTCCGCAGGACCTCCCACGCGAAAACTCGTTAATTTTCCCAAGGAAATTTGCGGGCGGATTATACAGTCAGTGCCTGGAAGATGGACAGGCGATCGCGGGAAAGACTGTCCGGTATAGAAAGAGCGTTTTTCAGTGCGGGGAGCGTCAGAGGAGAGTGTCATAAATCTAATTCGTTAATCTCAAGGGTTTTCTTCGACAAAAGCAACTCAATTACCCGAACTTGGGTTTCCTATTGATAGAAACTCAACATTTGGGGAATGATTTGATTGAGATTTCCCGCACCCAAAAATAAAGCCAAGTCCCCAGGTTGGAGTATTTCTTGGAGGAATTCTCCCACGGCGGCGAGAGAAGGTTGATAGAATACCTTGGGATGCTGCTTTGCCAAAGATTGCGCTAAAGTTTGTCCGCTAACTTGTCCTAGATCGACTTCTCCAGCACTATAAATATCCGTCAGGACAACGAGATCGGCATCCCCAAAAGACTCGGCAAATTCCTGTAAGAAAGTCATTGTCCGACTAAAACGATGAGGCTGGAAAATTGCAACCAATCTTTGCGGTGACTTGCCATTTTGCGATTGGACCCGCAACCTTGCTGCAGCAAGAGTTGCCCGCAGTTCGCTGGGATGATGGGCGTAGTCGTCGATAAAGGTAATTCCCTTCGCTTCACCGCAATGCTCGAACCGTCGCTTGGCTCCCGTAAAGGAAGATAAGGCTTTGGCGATCGCCTCGAACTCCAAGCCCACCTGACGACCCACCGCCACTGCCGCTAAAATATTGCTGAGATTGTGTTCTCCCAATAATTGCAACTGCAACTCCCCCAACAGGATTTCCCGTTCCCAAACCTTGGCGATCGTCCCGTCGGCGCGGTATTCAATATCCGTCACCGTATAATCGGCATTTCGTTCCGGCAGGAGACTATAACTAATTTGCGGGGCAATTTCCTCGCGAACTGTATCACAATCAATACAGCCGATCGTGGTTTGACATTGACGGGTAAAGGTTTTAAATGTCCGGACGACTTCTGCCAAACTGTGATAGTGATCTGGGTGATCGAGTTCGATATTGGTGACAACCCCGATCTCCGGCGCGAACTTAATGAGGGAACCATCGGATTCATCCGCTTCAGCCACCAAATATTCCCCTAGACCCAAACGCGCATTGCCCCCCATGCCGTTAATTTCTCCCCCGACTACAATCGTCGGATCTGCCCCCACTTTGAAGAGCATATAACCGATAGCACTGCTCGTTGTCGTTTTGCCATGAGTTCCAGAAACCGCAATACTCTTATACTCGAGCATCAGCGCCGCCAGTAAATCCGAACGATGCAAAATCGGATAACCGCGATCGATCGCGGCGTGATATTCTGCATTTTCAATGCCGATCGCCGTCGAGCAAATGATTTGCGGCGATTGAGCGCGAGCGGGCGATCGGGATTTGAGAATGGGAGATTGGCGATTAACCCTCTCCCCCTTTTCCTTGCTCCCATTGACTCCAGTTTTTACTCCCGCATAAGCCGTTTCTCGCAGGAGTTCTTTTGCAGTTTGGAAAAACTCCAAATTTCGAGCATCCTGACCTTGAAAAATATGCGCTCCCACAGATTGCAAGCGCTCGGTTATATGAGTCGAACGAAGATCGGAACCTGAAACCGGGAGATTCCGTTTGGCAAGAATGTAAGCAAGGGCTGACATTCCAATCCCCCCAATCCCTATAAAGTGAAAGGGCTTTCCCTTAAAATCAACAGTTTTAGACATTAACGCTCCTTACACCGCACACCACACACCATGTTGCCTTGATAACACGCGCTATCTTATCAAGAATTGATGAACTGGGATACACTCCATCAAAAATTCCTATGCTCGCTCCCGAGGGATAGATAAGGGCGCATTATTAGTTATGCCAGTATTTTTCCCTATTTGCGCTATTTTTATCATTTCCCAAAGTTTTTTTTTGTCAATCCGGAAACTTTTACCGAGTCTAAGGGTTCGGGAGCGCTTCAGATTGACAACCTCAGAAATTTTCTGCAAACCGCCGCGAGAAGTGACAGGCTTTGCGATATGATTTGGGTTATTAAGATTCATTTAATGTTTAGTAGCTCAAAGACAGAGGGCAAGACGCAGTGATTAGAGTAGCAATCAATGGGTTCGGACGCATCGGGCGAAACTTTCTTCGCTGTTGGTTGGGACGGGAAAACAGCCAACTGGAAGTTGTGGGTATTAACGATACCTCCGATCCCAGCACCAATGCTCATTTATTAAAATACGATTCCATGCTAGGGCGGTTGGATGCTGATATTTCCGCCGACCAGAATTCCTTAATCGTGAATGGCAAAACAATTAAATGCGTTTCCGATCGCAATCCCCTGAATTTACCTTGGGATGATTGGGGCGTTGATTTAATTATCGAATCCACTGGCGTATTCGTAACGGATGAGGGGGCTTCTAAGCATTTAGCGGCTGGAGCCAAACAGGTTCTGATTACGGCTCCTGGAAAAGGAGGTAATATCGGCACCTACGTTATGGGAGTAAACCATCACGACTACGAACACGGCAAGCACAAAGTTATCAGCAATGCTAGTTGCACTACTAACTGTTTGGCTCCAATTGTCAAGGTTATCCATGAAAACTTCGGTATCATTCAAGGAATGATGACCACAACCCACAGTTATACGGGGGATCAGCGTTTATTGGATGCTTCCCATCGGGATTTACGTCGAGCCAGGGCTGCTGCGGTTAACATTGTTCCCACCACAACGGGAGCAGCTAAAGCGGTGGCTTTGGTGATTCCGGAAATGAAAGGCAGGTTGAATGGCATGGCTTTCCGGGTACCGACTCCTAATGTTTCCATTGTCGATTTTGTCGTCCAAGTTGAGCAGGGCGCGATCGTCGAGCAGGTTAACACGGCACTCAAAGAGGCTTCAGAAACTTCTCTCAAGGGTTTCTTGGGTTACAACGACAAGCCTTTAGTCTCCTCTGACTATCGTGGGACAGATTGTTCATCGATCGCCGATGGCTCTCTAACAATGGTAATGGGGGGTAATATGATTAAGGTGGTCGGTTGGTATGACAACGAATGGGGTTATTCCCAACGGGTTGTCGATCTAGCTGAATTGGTTGCCGAAAAGTGGGTTGCTTAAATCCTTGATTTTCTCAGGAGTGTCAACTTCAACTTCAACTTCAAACCTAAAGCTAGAGAGTGAGGGTTAGCCATTGATTTTAATCAATGGACATCGAACGCAACGGGTTTTAACCCGTCTTGTGTTACAATAATCTCATGTAAGTCTACAGCTATTTTTTAGCCAAGGGATTTAGCCAAGGGATGTAGGAGTCTGTTGACAGGCTTGGAGCAAGCGCGGTTTTAACCCGCTTTCGGTGGATTAACCACAGAATCCCCGTCTTTTTAA
>NZ_JACSWA010000320.1 GCF_016888125.1 Spirulina sp. CCY15215 | reverse complement strand
ATGCCCCAGGCTTGAATTTGCCATCCTGCTGCGATGAGAAAGAAAAGGGCGATCGCGGCGATCGGGGTTGCGAGAATGACCCATTGCCAAGTCTTTAATTTTATCATTGGTTGAATTATATAGTTATTTTAATTTAGTATAAAATATTCCTATTCAGGTGGATGACAGCCTACCGCAGTCCAAAACCTGCGAGCAGCAACAATCGTTGCATGATTCATTTGCAATACAATAACTGTAGCTCGACCAATTGCTGTTTTTCCTTCTATTATTGTTCCATTTGCACTCCAATTAAAATGCTCTCTCCATTGTTGAGTTCGAGGATTAAATAAATTAACAACTTCACCTGTTAAAGTATCTTGTGCTTCTGTTATATCTACTTTAAATTCATTGCAAGATCGACAAGATAAACAAAGATTCTCAAAGTCAGTTTTTCCACCTTTTGAAAGCGGATGAATGTGGTCAAATGACAGTGAAATGCCACTTATTGTTTCGACAGTCAAACAATAAGCACAGCGATCGCGATCGGCTTTGCGAACTCTTTTGCGAAGATCGACAGAAATATAAACAGACATGGACTCTTATCCGATATTCATAATTTGATGTCCTCGCCATCGGAGCAAGACAATGGCTTGAGCTTTTCGTAACATAAAGAGATCGGCTTCTTTGCGTAATGCTGTTAATTCTAACCGTTCTTCATTGGTTAATTGTCTGACTTTATTCTTTGCTAATAATTCATCATAGTGAATCATTTCTTCTGGCTTTTTCTGACCGCGAGCGATACGCCATAGTGTATTATCATCTAAGCGATCCAGTGCTGCGATCTCTGTTTGAAATTCTTCAGGGATATTTGTCCAATCTGGAGGACTACCAATTTCTAGGACTCGTAAAATAATCGCATCGAGAGGTTGTTTTGTTGCCTCAGCCGTTTGGACGAGTCGTTGATAGCTGCGATCGGGGATATCGATGGTGATTGTTTTTGTCATGAAATAAAATTCAGAAACGACTACTTAAAATTTTATCCTGTAATCTAAAAATCAGCAGTCTGAATTATTGATCCATAATTGCCTTAAGTCCAAAAATCTTGTGCTGTTAAAGATAAATTCGGACTGATATCGTTGAAAAATTGAGCGATCGCCTCTGCTTGAGATGAGGTAATTTTGTGTTTTCCTCTCGCGATCGCCGCAACCAAGCGATCGGGTTTAATCTCAAATTCGTGTATGAGAGATTCTAGCGTTGCTTGTGGTGTCGGTTGAGCAATGGGATAATGGATAGTCTCATAATTTTCGACGAGTAATACTAAAAGATCGAAAAATTCAGTTTCAGCCTCATTCATCTTTCGAGACATCATGCTTTCGACGATCGCTAGGGCGTTTTGATACTCTTGTTCAGTTTTGATTCTCTTCGGTTGATGTTGAATTAATAAATTGCATTTATTGCTTGACTTTTGCACCACATTCATTTTAAAATAAAATTTATTCATAATGGGAGCATTTTGACCTATTTATAACTGCCACCACTTCCCATTATGAAATAAGAATACCACAAAAAGATCAAAAGAAAAAGAATAAAATAAAATTAACCAAAAATTAAGCTAAAAAAATTAACAATATTGAGGGATCGCATCCCCCAAAATAGAATAAAGGCCAATATTCCTCAAACTTCAATGCTAGAACATGATGTGATTATCGTCGGTGGCGGACTCGCAGGCTGCCGCGCCGCCCTAGAAATCAAACGGATCGACCCGAAAATCGATGTCGGTTTAGTCGCCAAAACCCACCCCATTCGATCGCACTCCGTCGCCGCACAAGGAGGGATCGCCGCCAGCCTGCAAAATGTCGATCCCGATGATGGCTGGGAAGCCCACGCCTTCGATACCGTCAAAGGTTCCGACTACCTCGCGGATCAAGATGCCGTGGAAATTCTCACCAAAGAAGCCCCTCAAGTTATCATCGACCTCGAACACCTCGGAGTCCTCTTTTCTCGCCTTGAAGACGGACGCATCGCCCAACGCGCCTTTGGGGGACACTCCCATAAACGCACCTGTTACGCCGCCGATAAAACCGGCCATGCCATCCTACACGAACTGGTCAATAATTTGCGCCGTAACGGGGTAACAATTTACGATGAATGGTACGTCCTGCAACCGATCCTCGAAGAAAATGAAGCGAAAGGATTGGTCATGTATCGCATCCTTGACGGCACTATCGAAATTGTCCGCGCCAAAGCCGTCATGTTTGCAACGGGAGGATACGGACGAGTTTTTAATACCACCTCCAACGATTATGCCTCCACTGGGGACGGTTTAGCCATGTGTGCAATGGCAGGATTGCCCTTGGAAGATATGGAATTTGTCCAATTTCACCCCACCGGATTATATCCCGTCGGCGTGTTGATTTCCGAAGCCGTGCGGGGAGAAGGGGCATACCTGCGAAATAGCGAGGGAGAACGTTTTATGGAACGTTACGCCCCGAAACAAATGGAACTCGCCCCTCGGGATATTACCTCAAGGGCGATTACTTTGGAAATCCGCGCCGGGCGTGGCATTCATACCGATGGAAGTGCGGGGGGATCCTTCATCCACCTAGACTTGCGCCATCTGGGGAAAGAAAAAATCATGAGTCGCGTCCCCTTTTGTTGGGAAGAAGCCCATCGTTTGGTGGGTATTGATGCCGTTAACGAACCCATGCCCGTCCGTCCCACCGCACATTACTCAATGGGGGGCATTCCCGTCAATACCCAAGGACGAGTGCGAAGGAGTGGCCGTGAATTAGTGGAGGGCTTTTTTGCCGCCGGGGAATGTGCTTGCGTTTCGGTTCACGGTGCCAACCGCTTAGGAAGTAATTCCCTCTTGGAATGCGTGGTTTATGGGCGCAAAACTGGAGAGGCGATCGCCAATTACATCCCGTCCCGTCCAATGCCCACCTTCGACCCGCAAACCTATCTCACTGCTGCCAAACAGCGCTTACAAGACCTGATCGACCAAAAAGGAACAATTCGTATCGGTGAGTTGCGATCGCAGTTCCAAGACTGTATGAGCGAACATTGTGGAGTCTTTCGCACGGAAGCTATTATG
This sequence comes from Spirulina sp. CCY15215, assembly GCF_016888125.1. GTDB lineage: Bacteria > Cyanobacteriota > Cyanobacteriia > Cyanobacteriales > Spirulinaceae > CCY15215. The sequence continues at coordinate 45,687 of NZ_JACSWA010000320.1, read as the reverse complement.
CAGGAAGGTTTGAGCCAATTGCAAACACTGAAAAGCAAACTCTCACAAATTCGTCTCGATGACAAAGATTTTTGTTGGAATAGCGAGTTAGTAGAAGCCCTAGAATTGCAGAATTTGGCGATCGTGGCAGAAACCATCCTCACCTCCGCTTTAAACCGTAAAGAAAGCCGAGGGGCGCATTCACGGGAAGATTATCCCCAGCGAGACGATCGCAATTTCCTCAAACATTCCCTCGCCTACTATTCCCCCGAGGCGATCGACCTCAAATATATGTTAGTGGTCATTAATCGCTTTGAACCCAAAGAAAGGAAGTATTAGCGCAGGAATCGAGAAATCCTATTTTGTATCAGATTTGACGGAATTATGTCCTTTTTTTCGGTATCGATTATGGGTTATCATCATTTACAAACGGGTTTATGAAAGGCCAAAGCGAATACATTCAAGAAATCGGCGCAACGCGGGTAAGAATTTTAAGCGAAGCCCTCCCTTATATTCAACAGTTTGCGGGCAGAACTGTTGTGGTTAAATATGGGGGAGCAGCGATGAAAGATTCTCAACTTAAGGAAAAAGTGATTCGCGATATCGTGTTTCTCTCTTATGTGGGAGCCCGTCCCGTTGTTGTTCACGGCGGTGGACCGGAAATTAATACTTGGCTGGGTAAAATCGGCATTGAAGCTCAATTTAAAGATGGGTTGCGCGTGACGGATGCACCGACAATGGATGTCGTAGAAATGGTGTTAGTTGGACGGGTTAATAAAGCAATCGTTTCTCTCATTAATAAAGCCGGAGGTTCGGCAGTGGGATTATGTGGTAAAGATGGTAATTTAATTACTGCTCGCCCCGTCGGTCAAGAGGGAATTGGTTTTGTCGGAGAAGTCAGCAATGTCGATATTAAAATCATTGAAACCTTAACAGAAAAGGGTTATGTTCCCGTTGTTTCTAGTGTTGCGGCGGATCTTAACGGACAAGCTCATAATATTAATGCCGATACAGTAGCAGGGGAAATTGCAGCAGCATTAGGGGCAGAAAAAATGATTTTGCTTACCGATACCCCAGGAATTTTAAAAGATTATAAAGACCCCTCGACTCTATTAACTAAATTGGATATTCAACAGGCCAGAGAGTTAATTGATGCGGGAGTTGTAGCGGGAGGAATGATTCCTAAAGTTAATTGTTGCGTGCGATCGCTGGCTCAAGGCGTAAAAGCTGCCCATATTATTGACGGGCGCATTCCCCATGCTTTGTTATTAGAACTGTTTACGGATGAAGGGATCGGCTCGATGATTGTTGCCTCGGGTTATACGATAAAAAACCCTTCGTAAATCTACAGCCATTTCTCTTAAAACCACTTCGGAAATTTCCCACAAATTCGGAAGACCTAAAAATCCATGAATTAAACCAGGACAAAATTGGCGCATGACTTTAACATCATATTCTTCTAGGCGATCGCTATAGGCTTCTGCTTCCGATCGCAGCTCTCCAAAATCCCCAAAACCCAGCCTCCACCATGAAAAAACATTAAAATTGGCAAGGATTTCTTGGGGCTTTCGGGAGTATAAATGCGGAGAGGAATGGGAAAATGTTTGACATTAAGGAGGGTAAAAGATGTTTTTAATTCATTCAATCCGATCGCGTGTAAAGAAACAATAGAAATTCCTAACCCAAGCGCGATCGCCTCTTTAATTGCTTCATTATTTCCCAATTCTAACTTAACCTGTAGGGGAATTTTATATTTTGCAAATAATCTTTCGACTGCTTCCCGCATTGGCGAACTCGGGTCTGGTAAAATTAGGGACTCTTGCGCCAATTGCTCTAATGTAATTTGTTTTTCTTGTGCTAAAGGATGATCGTGAGGCTTGGTTAATAACATCATCAGAAAAAGAGGGGTGCGAGTCAGTCTCGAGGAAAGAAGAAAGCAGTTAGGGAAAAGATATTTCCCCAACTTTCAATCCATTTTTGAGTCATAATCGTGTTACATTTTAAGCAACATCATCGTGGGCAAATCGGTCGTAGAGGAACTCTAAAGCGTAGTTGCGGAGTTGATAATATTTTGGGTCTTCCATAATTTGCACGCGATCGCGGGGACGCTCAAAAGGAATCTGCATAATTTCCCCAATAGTGGCCGCCGGTCCGTTGGTCATCATCACCAAGCGATCGGCTAAAAACAGCGCCTCGTCGATATCATGGGTAATCATCAACACCGTGCAGCGATGTTCGTTCCAAATGGTCAATAATTCCTCTTGTAACTCCTCTTTGGTGATAGCATCTAAGGCTCCAAAAGGCTCATCGAGAATCAGCACTTGGGGACGAATAGCCAAAGCGCGGGCGATACTCACTCGTTGTTTCATCCCCCCGGAAATTTGTGGGGGTTTTTTATCCGCCGCATCAGATAACCCCACTAAAGCGAGATGATCCCGCACGATCGCCCGTTTTTCTTTGAGAGGTTTGTGAGGATAGACCGCATTCACCGCCAAATAAACATTATCGAACACCGTCCGCCAAGGTAAAAGAGCGTAGTTTTGAAACACCACCATGCGATCGGGTCCGGGTCCTTGAATGGGTCGGCCTTCTAGCAACACGCTTCCAGCCGTTGGTTGCTGAAACCCCGACACCATATTTAACAGAGTGGATTTACCGCAGCCAGAATGGCCGATCAAACAGATAAATTCTCCCTGTTGTACGGTTAAATTAATGTTTTGTAGAACAGTGTAACTGCCGTATTGCTTGACAACATTTTCTAGACTTAAAAAAGGTAATTGAGAGGAAGTAGCGTTGCTTTTTTGAAGAACTATCGCCTCGGATGGGTTGTTTTGAACGGTCGAGGATTGAGAAATCATAATTGCGAACAAAAGGAATAGAGAACAAAACTAAGCAGCAAGATTGACAGAAGCACGAGAATCATCATCTAAAACCACTTCAGCGATGGAGAAATCCTGCTTGATAGCGAGTTCGTTGAGATAAGTGATGGGATCTTCGGGATCGAAAACGGTGCCGTCAAACAGTTTAATGGGAATGCGGTTATACTTCATATCCAACAGTCCCAACTCTCGGGCGGCGGTACTGAAAACACCTACTTTACAGATACGTTCGAGAATCTCCATCCAGTTACGGGGGAAGGGAGTATGTCCCCAGCGAGCCAATTGTGTCATAATCCAGAGGTGTTCGGTACGGCTGGGACGGTTGGCGGACTGACTAAAAAAGAGATGATGGGCGTACTCGCGCATGGGTTGTTCCACATCGCAAAAGGCTTGGTTGGGGTTGCCCAATTGGATATAGTCAATATTTGTGCTGACATATTGCCGTTGCGCCAAAATCTGCCGAATTTCTAACTCGTTGTTTTCGTCGGCACAATAGCGACAGGCTTCTAAGAGAGCTTTCACTAAAGCGATGTGAGTATTGGGATAAGCATTCGCCCAATCTTCTCGCACCCCTAAAACTTTACCAGGATGACCGTCCCAGATTTCGAGGTCTGTGGCAATGGTAAAGCCCACCCCTTCGATCGCGGCACGTAAGTTCCAAGGTTCTCCCACGCAATAGCCGTCAATGGTTCCCCCTTGCAGATCCACCACCATTTGGGCGGGGGGAATAGTTTGCAGATTAACATCGCGATCGGGGTCAATTTGATAGGCCGCCAACCAATAACGCAGGAGGAGGTTATGCAAGGATGAGGGGTGAACCATGCCCAAGGTATGGGTGCGATCGCGGGTTTGCTGTAAATATTTCTGAAAGTCTTCCGCACTTCGCACCCCTTGGTCGTAGAAACGGCGATCGAGGGTGATCCCATTGCCGTTACGGGTCATAGTCAGCCCACTGACCACGGGGACGGGTTTGGCACCATCCCCCCCGAGGGTCATCCATAAGGGCATTCCTGCGGGCATTTGAGCGGCATCCAGGTACTTTCCAGCTATGCCATCGACAATACCTCGCCAACTGGTTTCTCGGACGAGGGAGACTTCCTCGAGACCGTGTTTGGCAAAAAAGCCCTTTTCTTGAGCCACGGCGATGGGGGCGCAAGCGGTGAGGGGAACGAAACCGATTTCCAAATTCACCTTTTCCAAACCATGACGGGCGATCGCGGTGGTCTTTTTCCCCCGTAATTTTTTGATGCGTTTTTGTTGGTTGAGGAAGTAAATAATTTCCGATCGCAGGCTGTAATAACTGGGATGTTCCACTACTTCCATGCGTTTGCGGGGGCGAGGGATATCAACATCGAGAATTTGCCCGATTTTCGATTCTGGCCCGTTGGTTAACATGACAATGCGATCGGAGAGTAAAACCGCTTCATCCACATCGTGAGTCACCATCAAAGCACTAATCTCATTTTCCTCGCAAATTCGCATTAATTGTTCCTGCAAATTCCCCCGCGTCAAGGCATCCAAGGCTCCAAAAGGTTCGTCGAGTAACAATAATTTTGGACGCAGGGCGAGGGCGCGGGCGATCGCCACCCGTTGTTTCATTCCTCCCGAAAGTTGCCCCGGATAGCGATTGGCGGCTGGGCGCAATCCTACCATATCGATATGCTCTTCGATTAAGGCTTTACGGTCTGGGGCGGGGGCATCTTTCATAACTGCATTCACCGCCAAGGCAATATTATCTCGCACTGTGCGCCAAGGGAGAAGAGAGTAATTTTGAAACACTACCATGCGATCGGGGCCGGGTTCTTTAACGCGCTGTCCTTCTAAAGTTACTAACCCATTGGTGGGTAAATCTAACCCTGCCACCATATTTAACAAGGTAGATTTACCGCAACCCGAGTGGCCGATGAGAGAGACAAATTCACCTTTTTTAATTTCTAAATCAATACCTTTTAAAGCAATGTATTGACCGCCATCGACTAAGGGAAATGTCTTTTCGATATTTTCAACTGAGACGAGAACGCCCATAATACCTCCTTTTTTGATTGGTTGTTGGTTATTGGTTGTTGGTTATTGAGTAATCGGTCTTACGAATAACCAACAATCAATATTTTTTCTGTTTTATTTCTGTTCTGCGGGAACGATCAGATGCTGTAAATAGGCGATCGCGCGATCGAGAAGTAAGCCCACGGCACCGATGTAAATCACTGCTAAGAGAATTTCACTGATGTAGTTTTGCTGATAAGCATCCCAGATGAAAAAGCCGATACCGACAATCCCCGACATGACAATTTCTGCTGCAATAATTGCCAACCATGCCAAGCCGATCGCAATTCTCAACCCTGTGAAAATGTAGGGTAAAGCGGAAGGAAAAAGAATATTGAGATAATATTCTTTTCGCGAAAGTTGCAAGACTTTGGCGACATTATTATAGTCATCGGGAATCTGTCGCACTCCTTCCGCCGTGTTAATTAAAATCGGCCAAACCGAAGTAATAAAAATCACGAAAATAGCGGCGGGTTGGTTTTGTTGTAGGGCAACGAGGGCGATGGGAACCCAAGCTAAAGGAGCCACCATTCGCAAGAATTGAAAAATGGGATCGAGGGCTTTATTAATGAGAGGATTTGTGCCAACAATAACCCCCACGCTAATGCCCACAAACGCCGCGAGAGAGTAACCTTGTGCTACCCGAATTAAACTGGCAAGAGTTTGCCAAAATAAGCCCTTATCTAAACCACCGCGATCGTAGAAAGGATACAACAACAATGTCCGAGTGCGATCGTCCGTCCAGAGACTCAAAGGACCAGGAATGCGAGATAAACCCGACATGGAAATCAATTGCCAGATCACTAAGAAACTCAAAATTCCAATTGCGGGGGGCAGAATATTAGGAGCCTGCTTTTGCCAAAATTGAATGAGAAAGTTGGGGGCAGCCGTTGAACTACGCGATTTTATGCTCGTGGTCATAACTCTCCTATGATGAACTGCGAATTGCCATTAAACTTTTTTGATTTTTAAGCTATCTAAGTAACCTTCCGGATCTTCGGGATCGAAGGTGACACCATCAAAGAAGGTTTCGACCCCGCGAGAGGTACTTTCGGGAATATCGGCATCAAAACCCGCTTCCTTGGCTGCTTCTCGCCAGAGATCTTCCCGGTTGACTTCGTTGATGATGCGATTAACGGTATCAAAATCACTAATTTTATCCCGATGGAAACCCCACCGCAGAGTTTCCGTTAAGAACCAGAGATCGTGACTCTTGTAAGGATAGGAAACATTGCCAATACCGTCTTTCCAATAGAGAGGACCCATCATTTTGTCATCGATCTCCGCTTTCCCATCTCCCATTTTGTACTGTCCTTTATAAGGCGGTTCGAGGATTTCTGGAGGAACATTAAAGTAGCTGCGCCCGGCAACTAACTTAACGAGTTCGGGACGATTGGCATCTTTATCGCACCATTGTTGTGCCTCCATTAAGGCTTTCAAAACGGCTTTGGTGGCTTTGGGGTTAGCATCTACCCAGTCGCCCCGAATAGCAAGGTATTCTTCCGGGTGAAATTTCCAAATTTGGCTGGTGAGGGCGGCCATGTGTCCGATGTCTTCGGCGATAATACGATAAGGCCAAGGATCTCCTGTACTAAAGGCATCCATCGTGCCATTCCGCATCCCTTGTACTGTCTCGGCGGGAGGGACGGCGAGGAGATCGATATCTGTATCGGGGTTAATTCCCCCCGCAGCAAACCAGTAGCGAATCCAAAAATCTTGGTTGACGTTGGGGAAGGTGTGGGCGGCTTTAAATTTGCGCCCTTCCTTGGCGGGGAAGCCTTTAATGTAATCGGCAGCCCCCGTAAGGTCGAGGCTGACTCCTTTACCTTGATGAATGCCCGCGATCGCAATACCGTTGCCTTGGGTATTTAATTGAGCGAGGACATACATGGGAATTTTTTGCCCATTCGTAATAATTCCTTCGCTAATTAAGTGAGGCATGGGCATTTGCCATTGACCGCCATCGATACCGCCCCCTTCAGAACCAATGGTGACGTTATCTCGCGCTGCAGCCCAGTTCGCCTGTTTGGAGAGTTCCACTTCCGTCATGCCGTATTTGGCAAAAAAGCCCTTTTCTTGGGCAATGACCAAGGCCGCTGCTTCCACGATGGGAATGTAACCCAGTTTAACCTTGGGGGTTTCAGGCATTTGTTCGGGGCTGATATCGATATCGGTGGCAACTTTGGAGTCACCGCCAGTTTCGGAGTTGCTACTCGGTTCGGGAGGGTTGCCCAAACAGCCTTTCAGTAAGATCGAGGTAGCGGCAGTTGCACCAGCAGTTGCTAAAAATTTACGGCGCGAGACATGAGGAAAATCAGACATAATTCCCTTCAGATGGATGTAATCGGTGTATTTAAAGTTGAGACGCTTTAGGGCTGTTTGATTAGTTAATTTAATCAAATTTCTCATTAACTTTAGATAATACAATCTCCAAGGTATAGTGTAAAGACAATAGTTTTTATGATAATCATAACTAAAAATAAATACATAGAAAACGGGATCGGACAGAAAAAACGCCACACAATATTTGTGTAGCGCAGGTTTGAGGTTATTTTTTCAATTCCCTCTATCTCAATGCTGTAAATGCAGATAATGGGGATTTTGTCAAGTCTTAGCTGTTTTGATATGTCTAATTGAAGGCATCCTTAACAGTATTTTTCATGTCTTCTACCAAATTACGAACATTACTTTCAACCTGCTTAACTTGTCCCTGAAACTGATCTTTACGGTTGCCAGTAATATTGCCAATCTGTTCTTGAGCCTTACCTTCAAGATTTTTTTCTATTGCTTTAGCCCGATTGTTTGATGTCATGTCATCTTTCAGATCTTCTGTTGCATTCCAAACCTTACTTTCGACCTGTTTGGCTTTTCCCATCATTTGATCTTTGGCATTGCCCGTAACATTACCGATCGCCTCTTGGGTTTTGCCTTCAACATTCTTTTGCATTGCCTCGACTCGATTCATTGATGCTAGTTGAAGTGAAGGATAATTGTTCAATTGCGCGAGAGATGTTGTGGCAGCTAAACTATTGGCTGTTCCGAAACCAAACGCGATCGCAGTTGTTAGCAAGATAGCTAAAGTACTGTTTAGAAAAAGACGACGAAGCTGTTTAATTAAACTCATGGTTAATCTTAAAAAATGAATGATGTATGTTCGAGGGGTTTCGTCAGTAATTTATGGTTCATAGTAAAATATGAACACGACTAACGAAACGAGAAGATAACTTTTGCAAGTAGAAAAGAATTATCAACAACCTTTTAGATTCTTCGTCCAACAAATAAATTGTAGACAATGCCGATCAGCGCCAAAACTAAAAGTATATGGATTAAGCTGCCACCAACGTGAACAGAAAATCCCAGCAACCAGAGGATGAAAACCACACCAACGGCAGTCCAGATGAGATTAGACATTTTTTTACTTCCTTGTTAAATTCAGTGTTAAATTCGGTTTTTATACCACCACGATAACGGATATTTTATTAATGAAACCTATAGTTAGGTAATCAGCAGAAAGAATTAACAATTCCACAGACTTTGTTAAGAATCGTAAGCATTCAGGCAGGGCAACGCGTACTAATAAACGGACAAGACTTTGATTGAGTATGCGTTTGCCCTGTATTTTGATAGGCTTCACAGCTTCTCTGCCTTAAGACAGAGAAGGGTCTTGGGATAAGAAAGCGCGATCGCTGGGAATAGATGCAACCGGTTCCGTGAGGGTAAATTCCCCCGCTTCAATCCATTGTTTGAGTTCCTCAGCAACTTGACGAGAAAGACGAATACTGGCGAGAGGTGCTGTCCTCACTTGTTTTCCTTGAATGGTAATGTGACCGCTTTTCAATTGGTCATAAGTGAAAGAACCAAAGGTGGGGCGCACTCGCCGAGGAATGGCGAAATCTACTACAGGAGCAACAATTTCTTCATCTCGCACCGCGCACTTTAGCACAATTTCTTCACTTAAAACCGGAATGGGAATGCCCACTCCCAAAACGATCGCGGTGCCGTAATTTTGGAAATAACAACCTCGTACCCAACGAGAATTCATCTGTTTAGCATCCCCGATCGCCGCCAAAGTACAGGCTGGACCGATGGGGGTGCGATTCTCTAAACGTTTTTGCAGGGGAAAGTGTTGGGTTCCCTCCCATGTGATATAACCAATTCCTCCCCCTAAAAAAATCTTGGTACCGATACCGATGGTTTGTAAATCTGGGTCGTTGAAAAGGGGAGAAATAGCCCCTGGATTAGCATAAACTGCATTGCCAAATTGCGGGTGCAAGGGACCGAGATAAGTGTAGAGAATGCGATCGCCACCGTTAACGCCAACTATAAAATTTTGATAGAGATTGCGGGGATTAAATAAATAAAATTGATTGATGCTATCTCGATTAATCGTGCTTTCCCAAGAAGCGCGGGGATAGCAGTCCGTTACCTGTCCCGTCGCCCGTAAATGGACGGATTTTCCCGCAATCAAGTCTTCGATGACGTGACCTCCTCCCCTGACAGGAGAAGGGTTTCCCGCTATTCGTTCCGTCTCCGCCTCCCCATAATCCGCCATCATGGTCGCCCCTAAATACAAATCTACTGCCCCCAAACCTCCATAAGCGGGAACCCCATCTAACCAACACTGGCGAATTTTCATCGGTGGGTCTGTATGACCCACATTGAGGATAGCGCCAACGGATTCCATCGGCTCAAAGGTGCCTGTGGTGACGACATCCACGGTTTTCGCTACTTGAGCGATACTGGTATCGGACACGCGCTGTTTGAGTTCTTCTACGGTCCAAACCACCGCTTTCGAGGCGCGAATTTTATCATTAATTTCAGCAATGGTTTTGCTCATCGATAGTTGATAACTGATAACTAAGAACTGATAACTAAGAACTAAGAACTAAGAACTAAGAACTAACCACTAAGAACTAACCACTAACCACTAACCACTAACCACTAACCACTAACCACTAATTCGAGGCGATCGCCACTGCGGGACTGGTCTCCAATCGTCGTAGTGCTTCAGATGAGGGAATAGACTTCCCATTATGAGCTTCAAGTGCCTCAGAATTGAAACGATAGCCAACATTCCTCACGGTTTGAATTAAACTGGGTTGCTCGGGTTCTGTATCTAATTTTTTGCGTAAAGATAAAACATGAGTGTCAATCGTGCGGGGATTATCGATCGCATCAGGCCAAGCGCGATTTAATAACTCGGATCGACTCAGTGGAGTACCTTCCGCTTGAGCGAGGATATAAAGCAAGCTAAATTCTTGGGGAGTTAAATCGATATAATTCTCCTGTAAGCGCACGCGACGCTGTACCAGATCGATTCTCAAAACCCCGTAGTTCAAATAAAGAGGCGCACTTGTAACCCGCAAACGCCGCAATAATGCCTCAACCCGTGCCAAAAATTCCTGCATCCCAAAAGGTTTTTTGAGATAATCATCGGCTCCTGCTTGTAAACCCGCAACAATATCACTTTGATTGATACGAGCCGACAGTACCAAAATTAAAGACTGTTTCTGTTGATACAACCAACGACATAACTCAATACCATCCCCATCGGGTAAATCCGAATCGACAATGACCAGGGGAGGCTGACGACGAGCCAGAATTGTCATCGCGCGATCGAGGGTATCGGCTTGTTGACACCAATAGCCAGCCTGTTGCAAATGCCACCCCAATAGCGATCGCAGGTGAGGATTCCCTTGAACAATTAAAATTTGAACCGAATCCACCTTAACTTTATTCCCCTTGCAAATTATGTCGGACATTGTACCAAAAATTACATCAACTTGTTGTAGCTCTTGCTACCTCAGTTGATTTGTTTGACTTAACTGCACTAACTTCCTGAAGTCAGATGCCGAAACGCGAAGGTTGAGATAAACTTAAGAATATAAACAATAAATTGTGTCAATCCTTGTTTTAGAAAACGGTTTTAATCGTATCCTCTCTTATTTTGGTCTCATTTTAGTCTCATTTTAATCGATCCCTGCCCTTGTTGAATTCAATTTAAGATCATGCTAACTGATGCACTGTGTATTCGCTACTACCAAAGATTAACTGATGCTTTGGTGGAATCCTGGCAAAGAGGAAACCGCTTCACGGAACTACAGTTGTATATGGACGGATATATTGCCAGTCTCCGTCACAGCAATGCCCTCGAACCCTATCTCATTCACCGTTTGGAAGAGGAAGTTTTCCGTTTTTTGCGCGATTCCTCTAATTTTGAACTTGCCTTTCCTCAAACTGAAGTTGAGGCAGATTATTATTAATGGGGATTGGATGAGTTTAGCGATCGCGATCGATAACCAAATTTGATTTTAGGTGCGATCGCGATTTCCGCTTAATATAATGACCCTTGGGCATATTTTGGAACATATTTTGGAACAAATCATTCCTACCTAGCATTCGTGTAGATAGAGATGAATGGCGACATTTCTGTTAAACTGACTGATAGGGGAGTAAATTTTGCCCTCCGTTGCCGATCTAGAATTGCACCAAAGATCATGACCGGACAAGTTTTGGAAAAAAGTGCCGCAAGTGTCTTAGTTTTAATCTTGCCATTTGCCCTGATTGTTGTTTTCGTTTATTCGGCTTGGCCGTTATTAGTTGCTGCAACAATATTGGGAATTATTTGGCAAACTTGGCAATCTTACCATTGGAAACAATGGAGTCAGCAAGTGACTCCTTTTTTCAATCAACTGTTAGAAGAAAAACAAGGTTGTCTCACACCAATTGACTTATCGGTGAAAGCAGATTTAAAGTTAGAAGCCGCCCAACGTTTTTTGGAACGCAAGGCCAGCGAATATGGGGCGCAACGCCAGAATTATGATGCAGGCAATACTGTCTATTATTTTTTAACAGCAAATGCTTTGGGAAACATTTTTGCAGAAAGCGAACCCGATCGCCATGCTGAAGCCATGAGTATTGAGGAAGTTGCCCAATTTAAAAATTATCTCAAACCAGATGCAGGCGATCGCGCCAAAGTCGCCTTAATTCAAGCAGAATTAGCCAAACGACTCGATGTTCATTCTGGGACGATTAGCAAACGCAAAGCCGATCCGAGTTTTGCGGAATGGAGTAAAAGCAAAGACCCTGAAGGAATTGCTTGGCAATATTCCCGCAAACGACGACTTTTTCTCCCCTTTCAACCGGATCTGGCCAATTGATTTTTGCATTTTTGTGTTGGGCAATTACCTCATTAATGTTTATTTTTCGCGGTTTTATATGACTCCAAAATTCAAGGATTTGCAAATTCAAGGATTTCGCGGTTTTCAAGACATCGAATTGTCCAATTTGGGACAAGTAAACTTGATTGTTGGTACAAATAACTCGGGTAAAACTAGCTTATTAGAGGCAATCTCAATTTTCTGTAATCCTCTAAATCCTTTTCGCTGGCTTGAGGTATCCAAACGTAGATTCTTTTTCAATAGCATATCTTCTTTACGACCAAATATTGAGTCTATAAAATGGATTTTTTATAAACAAGAAAAACGAGAAAATCTAGAAACAGAGAATCATTTTGGGGCGATGACAATACAGGCTGATGGAGATATGCCCATAAAAAAATTAGAGGTAGAAATTTTAGAACTTTATGGTAGTGCAGCAGTTCACAGCAATGAAGATACTGAAAGTTATCGAGAAGGATTAGAATTAGAAATAAAAGTACAAGAAAGATATCCTCTTTTTAATATTAATACCGATGAACTTGAATTTTATAACAGTGAAAAGTTTCAATTTTGGGAAGATGAACGTTTTGTTTACAGAAAACGCCGTGATGCTTTAATCAATAATGTAACGATATCTCCATCTTATTCTTATTCCGAAACAGTTCGTTTTACCGAATCGATAATAAAAAATGAAAATAGTAAAAACGAAATATTAAATTTAATTCGTCTTTTCGATCCTTGTATTAAAGATATAATGATTCTCTCTCCTAAAAAATCTAGTAGCATTCTTTATCTCGATCATGAAAAATTAGGACGGATTCCTCTAGATGTGTTTGGAGATGGTATTAAACGAACCTTGGCGATTGCTTTGGCTTTACAGGCTGCTACAAATGGTGTACTACTTATTGATGAAATCGAAACATCGATTCATGTGTTAGCCTTAGCGCCTATTTTTTCTTGGTTAGTCGAAGCGTGTTTAATAAAAAATGTACAACTTTTTGTGACAACTCATAGTCTTGAAGCCGTTGATGCAATTCTTGAATCACAGATCGATCGAGATTCAATTGTTGCTTTTCAATTGAATAATTTAGATGAATCTGTCAAAAGATTTTCTGGCGATCTTTTAAGTAGATTGCGTTTAAAAAGAGGATTAGATATTAGGTGATTTGTATGAAAAAATATTTTTATTTTGTTGCTGAAGGTCAACACGATATTGCATTTCTGGTTAAATTATTAATGGAATCTTTTGAGTTAGAGATAATCCAGTATTTTTCAGATTTAGATTCATTCTGGGAACACTTAATTCCCAGAACATTTCCTCCAAAAGATGGTGATTTTGTGAAACGTATTCCCATACCACAATTTCTGCAAAATGAAAACTTATCTATCGCTTTACATAGTGCTAATGGAATTGAACAAATTACTAACACATTAGAAGAGAGCCTAGCAGTCATTGACGATCTTTCGTTATTATTTGGGATCGCTTTGATTTTGGATGCCGATCAAAAGGAAAAACCATCAGAAAGATTTGATCGTTTAATTCAAGAATTATCCGCAAAGCCAGAATTATCTAAAAAATTGGATTTTGTAGATTTCAAAGCATTAAAATTAGGTGAAGTTGAAAAAAATGACAAAAAATTTGGAGTTTTTATTATTCCTAATAATAAGGATTCTGGGACGTTAGAGGAAATTTTAATTGAATGTGCCAAGATGAATTATACTGATTTACACAGACTTGCAGAAAGTTATATTGCTAGTGTCGATCTGACAAGTCTAGGAAAAAAAGACAGAAAAGAATTTAAAAAACCTGCTGGTAAAAATAAAGCAATTGTGTCGAGCATTAGTAGTGTTCTCAAACCAGGAAAAGCGATACAAGTTTCCATAAAAGATAATTGTTGGATAGACTCACAAACCCTTAAGTTAGAGAATATTGCGCTTATTCGGGAATTTATTGCCAAAATCCTAGGGATATAAGGACTTCAAATCAACCTATGATGAAAATCATTGCCCGATCGCCAATCCTGCCTCATATTGAGTTACAATCTGTATTACACTCATCAATACGAATCTCCCAATTACCCTATGGATGAAACCCTAGAATTACTGGAATGGCCGCGCTTGTGCCAACACCTTAGCACCTTTACCGCCACTAAACTTGGCGCGATCGCAGCCCGCCATCTCACCCCCCCAGCCAGCCGAGAGGAAACCTTAATCCTACTCGAACAAACCAAAGAGGCGTATTTATTAGATAATCAACCCAGCACCGGCATTTCTTTCGACGGTATTAAAGATATTGGCAACGCCCTAGAACGGGTAGAATTATTGGGAACTCTATCGGGAGAAGAACTCCTCGATATTGCCACCACCCTCGCGGGAATGCGCCGTATTCGTAGAGTTCTCGACGATCGCGACAATATCCCCACTCTACAAAATTTAGTGTCCCCCGTTCGCACCTATCCCGAACTTGAACGAGAAATTCATCATTGTATTGACGATCGCGGACAAGTCACCGATCGCGCTAGTGTCAAACTAGCAAATATTCGCACTAAGCTCAAATCCTTACGAGATAAGATTTACGGCATCCTTCAGCGTATCATTCAACGCCAAGGAGGAGCGATCCAGCAACCCACCATCACCCAGAGAGGCGATCGCTACGTCCTCGCGGTGAAAGCCCCTCAAAAAGATGCAATTCCAGGGGTAGTTCACGATAGTTCCAGCACTGGGTCTACCCTCTACATCGAACCCCATGCCATCATTGATTTGGGCAATAAACTGCGACAAACCCAGCGACAGGAAAAAACAGAAGAAGAAGTGATTTTAAGGGGGTTAACGGAGAAAATAGCCGCCGTTAAGGACGATTTAGAACGCCTCTTAGCCATCGCCACCAGCCTCGATCTCGCCACCGCTAAAGCCAGATATAGTTTCTGGTTGGAAGCAAACCCCCCGCGTTTTATCGACCCCGAAGAAGCGATCGCCTTGCGCCAACTGCGCCATCCCCTCCTCATTTGGCAGTACAAACACGAACAAGGCCAAGAAGTCACCCCCATCGACGTGCAAATTAAGCCAGAAATTCGCGTCGTTGCCATTACCGGCTCCAATACTGGGGGTAAAACCGTCACCCTGAAAACCGTCGGTTTAGCCGCACTCATGGCGAAAACAGGCTTATTTGTCCCCGCCCGAGAACCGGTAGAATTGCCTTGGTTTAGTCGAGTTTGCGCTGATATTGGCGACGAACAATCTTTGCAGCAAAGTTTATCGACATTTTCCGGTCATATTCGCCGCATCGATCGCATTGTCAAGGCGATCGCCAAAGACCCTCAATCTCTGATTCTCCTCGATGAAATTGGAGCCGGCACCGATCCGGCGGAAGGAAGCGCCCTTGCCATTGCTCTCTTAAACTATCTTTGCGATCGCGTTTCTCTCACAATTGCCTCGACCCATTACGGCGAATTAAAGGCTTTAAAATACCAAGATTCTCGCTTTGAGAACGCCTCAGTAGAATTTGACGATGTCACCCTTTCCCCCACTTATCGCCTGTTGTGGGGCATTCCAGGACGCTCTAATGCCCTAACTATTGCCGGGCGTTTGGGTTTACCGGAAGAGATTATCAAAGAAGCTGGCGATCGCGTTGGGGGATTTTCTCAAGAGATTAATAAAACAATTGTAGGGTTAGAACAACAGCGCAAACAACAAGAAGGAAAAGCCAAAGAAGCGGCAAATTTATTACAACAAACCGAAAAGTTTTATCAGGAAGTCTCTCAAAAAGCACAATCTTTGCAAGAAAGAGAAAGAACTTTAAAATTATCGCAACAGAAAGCCGTTAATGATGCGATCGCCACCGCTAAAGCAGAAATTACTAAAGTTATGCGAGAATTGAGCCAACAGCAAACTATGCAAAAAGCTCAAAAAGCAATCCAAAATCTTCAACAAATTGACGCAGAATATTCCCCTAAATTTGCGGCACCCAATGCCGATCGCGGCTATCAACCCAAAGTTGGCGAAAAAGTTCGCATTCCTCGTCTCGGACAAACCGCAGAAGTGTTAGGAATCGATGACAATGGAACTGAATTAAATGTTCGATTTGGTTTAATGAAAATGAGCGTTCCTGTTACCGATATTGAGTCTTTGGATGGGCAGAAAGTGGAGACCGCAAAAGAAGAGAAAAAAGAGAAGCAAAAAAGAGAAGAAAAGAAAAAAGAAATGGTGCAAATTTCTCCCCCCAAAGTCGCAATGGTGCGAACTTCTCAAAATAGTGTTGATATTCGCGGAAGTCGGGTATTTCAGGCAGAATCTCAAATCGAAAAAGCGATTTCTGCGGCGACTCAAGCGGGGGTTTTATGGGTTATTCATGGTAAAGGTACAGGGCGCTTGCGTCAAGGGGTTCACGAATTTTTAGAACGTCATCCCCAAGTCGATCGCTTTGAGTTGTCCCCGCAAAATGAAGGTGGATCGGGAGTGACTATTGCTTATCTAAATTAGGGAAAATTAGGCGATCGCGGTTCTAGTATTCGTGAATTTATTTAAAGATTTGGTAAAGTTCCCTTTTTTCTCTAGGCTTTTCCAGAGAACTTGACTAAGATTAAAGCATAAAGGTGTAAAAATCCTATCCAGTTCTCGTATCTACCGCCGTGATTAGTTATCCTAACTTCTCCCCAAATCTGCGATCGACGATTGCTTACGTTCCTAACGTAACTAACTCTTCTTTAAGTCATCTCAAGCTGCAAGTCAAAACTCATGCCTCTGTTAACAGTTCCAGTAAACGCGCGATCGATATTTTAGGCGCTTTGGTGGGATTGATTTTAACTGTCGCGATCGCCATTCCCATCGCGATCGCCCTCCACTTTACCAGTCCAGGGCCTCTTTTCTACCGTCAAATTCGTTGCGGTTTAAACGGTAAAACCTTTCGTCTCTGGAAGTTTCGTTCAATGGTAACAGATGCCGATCGCCTCAAGCATCTGGTTAAAAATCAAGCTAATGGTTTTATTTTTAAAAATAAAAACGATCCTCGTATTACTCGCGTCGGCAAGTTTTTGCGTCAAACCAGTTTGGACGAATTTCCGCAATTTTGGAATGTACTTAAAGGAGAAATGAGTTTAGTCGGGACGCGCCCACCAACTCCCGATGAAGTTGAGAAGTATAATGACTATCATTGGCAACGCTTACAGGTTAAACCAGGTTTAACCGGAGAATGGCAGGTTAATGGTCGTTCTTCCGTCAAGGATTTTGAAGATATTGTGAAGATGGATTTAGACTATCAAGAAAAGTGGTCAATTGGCTACGATCTAAAATTGATTTTGCAAACTTTTGGTGCAATTCTCAGCAAAAAAGGTGCGTATTGAATTAACAAAACAAATAATTCTTTTTGACTTCCTCTCGAGTTATGAGAATATCAATAACAAGGATTGTTATTTTGTTATTTCGCATTGAGTTATGACTTCTCTCCAAAGCGATCGCCCGTCATCTGAAAATCAAAAAGTGACAGCAATTATTTCTCATTTCGTGCGTCCCGGTCGCGAGGAAGGCTATGAAGAATGGTTGAAAGGAATTGGTGCAGCAGCGCAAGAATTTGAAGGTCACGATGGTGTTACCGTTATTAAACCCAAACCTGGAGGCCACAATGAATATGTTGCAATCCTTCGTTTTAATACCTATCCCCAACTTTGCCGATGGTTAAAGTCCGACCAGAGGAAAAAATGGATCGACTGCGTTAAACCCCTCATCCAAGAATCTGAAAAGGTGCAAATTATTACAGGTTTAGAAAATTTAGTTTCTTTACCGGGAAGTGTTTCTGTTACGGCCCCACCTCGCTACAAAACAGCGATAATTGTTTGGTTGGGTGTTTTTCTTTGTTCGTCTGTCCTCGGGATTGTACTCAATCCGTTATTAGCAGCACTGCCTTTATTTTTACCCCAATTGATTAGTATTGGTATTACTGTTTTTGTCTTAACGTATTTCGTTATGCCTTTACTTACGCGCTTATTTTACAAATGGTTACACCCTCAATCTAAATGATTTTTGTTAATCCAGCATAAAATTTATTTTTTAGAAGAAAATGCGAGTAGCAAATTTTTATCTTTTGGGAATGACATTAGGATTTATCTGTATTTCTGACATTACGCTTGCTTTTTCACAGCCGGAAAAAGGCGATCGCCAC
The DNA here is from genome assembly GCF_016888125.1 of Spirulina sp. CCY15215. Taxonomy (GTDB): domain Bacteria; phylum Cyanobacteriota; class Cyanobacteriia; order Cyanobacteriales; family Spirulinaceae; genus CCY15215. The sequence goes on along the minus strand of NZ_JACSWA010000320.1, from coordinate 27,472 downwards.
TTAACCGAGTTTGGTATTATTTTAGCTGAAACAGGTGCTAAGGAGGAAGCCTCGCAACTATTTGATCGCGCTTTAGGAATTGCCGAAGCGATCGAGGATAAAAGGGAAAAAATAGAGGCAATTGCTTACATTGGCAATCGTTTAGCAAAAGCGGGTTTTAACGATCGCGCTGAAATTGTTTTTACTCGTGCTTTGGAATTAAGTAAACAAAAAACAGATGATAATAACCAGAAACCAGAAGAGTTTTACAGTCACTATTATGGGGATTTGTTGTTGCGAAATGTGCTAATTGAGATGGCGCGATCGCCCTATCGCGATCGCGCTTTAGCAGAAGCTCAAAATATTACTTCTCCTCTTGCTCGTGCCGAAGTATTCAACGAAATTGCAACAGGTTTAATTGCCGATAATGAGTTAGAATCGGCTCGGGAACTTCTCCTTGAAGCTGTAGGAGTTGCTAAAACTGAAAAAGAATATTTAGGCTATGAAGCGAATGGTTCTTGTGATAATTTAGAATACGCTCTTTTCGCTAAAATCGCCGATAATTTAAGTCAAGTTGCTGAGTTACAATCTGCCTTAAAACTTGCCCAAGGCGTGCGAGGATGTTATGCTGCTTCAAGTCTTGAATTTCCTTTTCAATGGTATCAAGCTGATGCTTTTACGCGCATTATAGAAAATATTGAAGAGATTACCGCAATTCGAGAAACATGGAAAAGTTCTCAGAGAATAAGCAATGATTTTGAAATTGTTAAAGTCTGGGGTGAGATCGCCAAAAAATTAGTTAAAATCGAAGAATATGATTTTGCTGTTTCTATTACGAGGAGATTAACCGATCCCTCTCGATTTAATGCTGATGAAATGGGAATAGGAGGAGAAACTTTTTTGTCTCTTCAACAAAATTTCTTACTTGATATTGCTTTAGCTTTTGTGGAAAAAGGAGAAGTTAAACAAGGGAGAAGAATTGTCCAATTTATCTCCAAACCTCGCCAGATGGTATTGAATGTATTCCTTGAAATTGCGATCGCCCAAAAAAATTATCAGGAAGGAAGAACAGAAGTAGCATCTGAACAATTGTTAGATTTAGTATCAGTTATTGAAGAAGAGCGCGATCTCGAAGAGTTTGAGAATAACTTGAATTTACAGGGAGAAATTGCCCTAGCTTTAGCAAGCATTGGTAACAAGGAAAGTGCGATACAAACTGCCCAAACTATCAAAGATGAATATTGGCGATCGCAAACCTTAACTAATATTATCATTAACTTTGCAGAACAAGGGGCGATCGAAGAGGCTCTACAACTTGTTCCTAGTATTGAGGAAGAATTTGGACAAGCAAATGCGTTAATCGGGATTCTAGAAAATATGACAGAAAACGAGCAACTAGAGGAAGTTTTAAAAATTGCTGAAAATCTGGAAGCAGAGAAAGACTCCATTAAAATTGCGATCGGACTCCAATTTCTCAAACTTGGGGAGATCCAACGCGGATATCATTTACTTCATGCAATACAAGGAACAAACTTCAACTCAGAGATAATCGAAGCTGCAAGCCTACAACTGGTCAGACGAGGAGAAATAGAAAAAGCATTAAAACTGGTAGAAAAGATTGAGTTTCCATCAGTGGAAGCGAAAATATTAGCTGATTTGGGCTTAAAAATAATGGAAAATCCTTAAGACAGCTACAACCTCTAACGATTTATATTTTCTTCAGAATTACTCAAACAAAAGTGAGAAACTAAGCCTTTTTTTATCACAAAAAAAAGGTTATTTTGGGATAGGGTTTCAAATTCTAATTCATTTCCTCGTTTTAGCAATTGACGCTGGCGATCGCAGTTTAGCCAACATTAACAAGACGTTAAGTTCGTAATTCTTATTCTTTAACCTTATTTTCCCCCATAAAATCCCCAATCATTCCACAAGGTTTTCCCGAGTTTTCCACAGTTTACCCAAGGTTTTCCACAAGTCAAAGAATCAAATTCAAGCATTGCGGTAGGCTAGGGAATTTTTTGATCTTGATACAGAACATTTATTCTATACTGAGTTTATGTAAAGTTAAGTAACAAAAAATAGGCTGAAATACTTGTAATCTCGTAAATCTTTAGTTTTTCCAAAGAAATCCGTAACATTTCTCAGCATTGACAAAAGGCTCCATTACCTGCGAAATAGAAGAGAATGAACTAAGAATTAAAAAACACAACCCCATCGAGTAGAAGCGCACTAACTCCCATTTAATATCCAGTTCTTAGTATCGAGATTTAGCGTTGCGGGGAAGTTTTTCCCCCTGCTGTATCCCCCCACATTATCTAGTCCAGCGAGGTTGTCATGAAAAGTATCGTTAGCATCTTGGCAGAAATCCCCGAAGATCTGCACCAATCCTTGAAAACCTATTTAGACTGTCATCCCACCTGGGATCAAGACCGCGTATTTGCTGCGGCTCTCTCCTCGTTTTTGTTACAAAACAATAGTGCGAACGAATCTATTAGAGACGCTCAGAATTATCGTGCTTGTGCAGAAGTTTATTTAGAAACACTGTTTCACTCTTAAAAACTTACTTTTGTTGTTTATTAATGCGATCGCCGGAATATCTGGCGATTTTTTTATTTGCAGTCGCTGTATGAGAAAATTGTTAGAGAAGAACCCAATCTATTGCAATAGTAAATTTTTAAATGACAGCCACTTCCCGCGATCGCCAGCACCAAAAATCGAAAGCCTTGAAACCTGGAAGCCGTCGCCCTGCTAAAGAACTGTGTAGCGAGTGCGGTCTTTGCGATACTTATTATATCCACTATGTGAAAGAAGCCTGTGCTTTTCTCAATCAACAAATTGCCGAATTAGAAGCCAAAATACACGATCGCCATCGCCATCTTGACGATGAAAACGAACTTTATTTCGGCGTACATCAGCTTATGATAGCGGCTCGGAAAAAGCAACCCATTCAAGGGGCGCAATGGACAGGAATTGTTAGTGCGATCGCCTGTGAAATGCTCGATCGCGGTTTAGTTGAGGGGGTCGTTTGCGTACAGAATACCGCAGAAGATCGCTTTCAACCCATGCCCGTCATTGCTAGGACACCAGAAGAAGTATTAGCTGCAAAAGTCAATAAACCGACGCTTTCTCCCAATTTATCAGTTTTAGAACAAGTCGAACAATCGGGCATGAAACGCCTGTTAGTTATTGGGGTTGGTTGTCAAATTCAAGCCCTGCGAGAAGTAGAAGAGAAATTAGGTTTAGAAAAGCTCTATGTTTTAGGAACACCTTGCGTAGATAATGTCAGTCGGGAAGGGTTGCAAAAATTCCTAGATACAACGAGTAAATCTCCCGATACAGTAGTGCATTATGAGTTTATGCAGGATTTTCGAGTTCATTTTAAACATGAAGATGGTTCAATCGAAAAAGTGCCTTTCTTTGGCTTAAATACTAAGAAATTGAAGGATGTTTTTGCACCTTCTTGTCTCAGTTGTTTTGATTATGTTAACTCTCTCGCCGATTTAGTGGTGGGATATATGGGTGCGCCTTTTGGTTGGCAATGGATTGTTGTTCGTAATGACACGGGGGCAGAAATGTTAGAGTTAGTTGGGGATCAATTGGATACTCAGCCAGTATCTTCTCAAGGGAACAGAAAACAAGCAGTACAGCAAAGTATTCCCGCTTACGAACAAGGTGTAACATTACCCATGTGGGCAGCACAGTTAATGGGGGTTGTTATTGAAAGAATCGGACCAAAAGGGTTAGAATATGGACGCTTTTCGATTGATTCTCATTTCACCCGCAATTATCTTTATGTCAAGCGCAATTATCCCGAAAAACTAGAGGCGCACGTTCCCGAATTTGCCAAGAAAATTGTGAGTCAATATAAATTACCTGATGTTTAAATAAGTCCTGCGATCGCACTTCCGAGAGGCAGATTTTGCCTCAAGTTCAGAAAACTTTACCAAAACTTTACCAAAAAACTGATAATTGATTATGCTTACTCTCGGCGTTAACATCGACCATACAGCAACTATAAGACAGGCTAGGCGCACGGTAGAACCCGATCCCATTGCGGCGGCGGTTTTGGCGGAATTGGGAGGTGCCGATGGCATTACGGTTCATTTGCGCGAAGATCGGCGACATATTCAAGATCGCGATGTGCATCTATTACGGCAAACTGTGCGAACTCACCTTAATTTGGAAATGGCACCGACGGAAGAAATGGTGGCTATTGCTTTGGAGGTTAAACCCGATTATGTCACTCTTGTTCCCGAACGGCGAGAGGAAATTACCACGGAAGGAGGGTTGAATTTACTCGCCGATCGCGATCGCTACGCTCAAATTGTCGATCGCCTTCAAAGTGCTAACATTCCCGTCAGTTGGTTTATCGACAGCGATCGCGCTCAAATTGAAGCAGCAGCCGAAACCCAAGCACAATTCATTGAACTGCATACGGGGAAATATGCCGACGCGGAAGGGGAAACTTCTCGCGCACAGGAATTGAAAATTTTGGCAGAAGGCTGCGAAATCGCTCTCAGCCTCGGTTTGCGGGTCAATGCCGGGCATGGTTTAACCTATTGGAATGTTTATCCCGTGGGTTGCATTTCGGGCATGGAAGAGCTTAATATCGGTCATACGATTGTTAGTCGTGCCGTCCTCGTGGGTATGGAAAGGGCTGTGCGAGAAATGAAACTAGCCATGCGAGGAGAATTTTGACCTCTCTTCTGGCCTTAAACAAACCTTAGAGGGTTAATCCCTAATCACCCCAAACCCAGTTCTCGCTTGAGTAAATTGATGGATTTTTCCCCAATATAATTATCACTGCAAATTAAATCGGGATGGCGAATTAAATCTTCTCGCGCCTCGAGGATAGCCTGTTTTGTAATGTCATAACTAGCGCGATCGCAGATAATGGTGTGGGCGCTGCGAATGAGGGCATTAAGGCGATAAGTATCGTCTACTCTTGCAGTCATCACTAAAAGATCGTCCCCGCGCAAACTGTGAACTAAGATTTGAGCAATCCCTAAAATCCCATCACTTAAACTCACTAATCCCAAACAACTATTTTGACGCAGGTTCTTAACTTTGACCAATTCCTGATTGTAATCGTAAATATCCACAGGAATCACCCGCACGGACTTCGGTGCCGCGATCGCCTCTGCTTCGCCGATAAAATAGCGACTGGTGACGACGGTGCCGGAGTGGGTTAGTTCGAGTACCCCCACTAATTCTTCCAAGGACACCAATTGAATCGGAATTTTTAACGCCCCTTCCAATTCCTTAACCATTAATTGCCCCGCCCCCATATCTCGCTCAGGTACCGTGACCAATACTCTCGCACTACATTTTAAGCGCCAATCAATTTCCGAGAGAAATAATTCCCGCGCTTGGGAAAGAGTACAGCCTTGTCCTAATAATTCATCAATGCTTTTTTGGACGATTTGATAAGCATCTGGGTATTGGTCGAGAATGGGAGAACCGAGTTTTGTGCCTCCTTCGTGACCTTGGGCTTTGACGTAGATGCCGGATCCGGCTTGGGATTCTACCAGTCCGGTTTCCTCAAGCAGACGATAAACTTTACTGACGGTGTTGCGATGCAGTCCCGTAATTTGTGCCAGTTGGCGGGTACTGGGGAGACGATGACCTGGAGGGTATCGACGAGAGGCGATCGCAAACTGAATCTGATCGAAGAGTTGTTTCGAGGCAGGAATATCGCTATCGGTTTGAATCTGAAATTGCAAGGGGTTAGCCATAGCTAAGAATTCGACGAAATGAGCGCGTGTCTCTAGTGTAGATTGTTCTCAGACGGTTTTGGGGGAGATTACAAACTATGACAGTGACAGAGATTCGCAGACAATGGGTGAAGGTAGACAACGGGGATTTACAGATTGATGCCTACCTCGCCCAACCAGATGCCCCAGGGACCTATCCTGGAGTAATTGTCATTCAAGAAATTTATGGGGTTAACGGGCATATTCAAGATGTTACAGAACGCATTGCGGAAGAGGGATACGTGGCGATCGCCCCCGCTATTTATCAACGTTTGGCACCGGGTTTTTCCGTTGGCTACTCTCCCAAAGAGATCGAACTGGGACGAAAATATAAGGTGCAAACGAAGGCTGAGGAACTTCTCAGCGATATACAAAGCGCGATCGACTATCTTAAAACCCTGCCTCAAGTTAAATCGGCAGGAATGGGAAGTCTTGGCTTTTGTTTTGGGGGTCATGTGGCCTATTTGGCGGCTACCCTGACAGATATTAAAGCCACAGCCGCTTTCTACGGCGCGGGAATTGCCACTTTGACTCCTGGGGGTGGAGAACCAACAATAGCGCGCACTCAGGAGATTAAAGGGACCTTATACGCCTTTTTTGGTAAGGAAGATCCGTTGATTTCTCTCCCGGAAGTAGAGGCGATCGCCACAGAATTGCAAAAATGTAACATTCCCCACCAGATTTTCTCTTATGACGGCGCAGGCCATGGCTTTTTTTGCGATCGCCGTTCGGACTACGATCAATCTTCCGCAAAAGATGCGTGGCAAAAAGTGTTACAGTTGTTTAGCTCAATACTGTAGTTTTCCGAGGAAACGGTTAACGTAAATAAAGAGCAATCCCGTTTTTGATTTTACAGGAAAAGGTTTAATTTTTCTCGAGAAAAGCTGCCCCTTGATAACCTCGCGATCGAAAGCGCTTAATTTAACCGTACAGACTGTTATGAGTTCCAAATCCACCGATTCTAATCCAGCTAATCCATCCTTTTCAATGGATGACTTTGCCCAAGCCCTCGAACAAGAAGATTTTAGTAAAAGTTTTCAGAGAGGGGAAGTGGTAAAGGGTAAAGTTTTTGAACACGCTTCCGATGGGGCTTATGTTGACATTGGCGGAAAATCTTCTGGCTTCGTTCCCCTAGACGAGGCTGCTTTGGAACGTGTAAGCGATCTCTCTACAATTCTGCCTTTAAATGAAGAACTAGAATTTTTAATTGTTCGCGGACAAGATGCAGAGGGACAAGTCTTGCTTTCTCGCCGCCAACTTGCGATCAAGCAAGCCTGGGATGATATGGTGGAAATCAAAGAAAATGGCTCGTCGGTACAAATGCGAGTTACAGGGGTCAATCGAGGGGGCGTAACCGGACAAGTTCATGGGTTGCGTTCTTTTATTCCGCGATCGCATTTAATGGAAAAGGAAAATTTAGATGATTTAATTGGCAAATCTCTGACAGTAACTTGTTTGGAGGTTGATGCGGAACGACGCAAATTAGTTCTATCTCAACGAGATGCAGCGCGATCGGAAGCAATTAAGGGGGTAGAACCGGGGGCCCTTGCGGAGGGAAAGGTAGTCAGCATTCAGCCTTATGGGGTTTTTGTTGATATTGGCGGTTTGACAGGATTATTACATATCAAACAAGTTAGTGATAGTCCTATTCAGTCTCTCAATACGGTTTTTAAAATCGGTCAAGAACTCAAGGTGATTATTGCTGATATTGACGAACTCAAAAATCGTCTTTCTTTCTCCACTAAGATGCTGGAAACCTATCCAGGGGAGATTTTAGAGAAAATGGATGCGGTGATGGCTGACGCGGAACAACGTCTTGAAGCTGCAAAACTTAAGCAAGCGGAACAAGCCAAAGAACCGAAGGAGAAAAAACAGCCGGCTTCGATCGTGCAACCTCCTCCTCCTGGTGCAATGGCGCAACCGATGCAGGTGGTTCCGGAACAGGCGATCGATCCCCAAGAAAAGCCCACAGATCCTCTCATTCAACCTCCTCCCCCTGGTGCGATGTTTACTTCTCGTCCAACCAGTCAAGAAGAAGAGTGAGTTACAAATAAATCATAGCTTTTAGAATAGCCTATCTTGAAAGAGATGGGCTATTCTGATTTAAGTTTTACGAATTCTGGGCTAATTTTCCTAGCTATTATTCTAGCTAATGGCGCGATCGTCGCGCTTGTATTGCATATACGCAGCAACAAAAAGACCCAAAAGTGTCACGGAAACCAAGCCGAGAACGATTCCTAATAGTAAATGTTCGACCATGTTAACTCCCTTGCAAATATTTTTATTCTTTCTTTATCCTATACCAAAGATTCCCCATTACAAGCGCGATGAGTATAAAAAAGGGATAGGCATTGCCTCATCCTACGGCAGTCAGGCATAATTGATAAGATGGATACAAATAGTCGGGAGCGAGTCGAATAAAGGAATGAGTAAAAAGCGCGTGCTTTCAGGGGTTCAACCCACAGGCAATTTACATTTAGGCAATTATTTAGGCGCAATTCGCAACTGGGTGACATCACAGAGCGAATATGAGAATTATTTTTGTGTGGTGGATCTGCACGCGATTACTGTTCCTCACGATCCGACAAAGCTCGCGAAGGATACCTATACGATCGCCGCACTTTATCTCGCTTGTGGCATTGACCTGCAGGACTCGACTATCTTTGTACAATCCCACGTTTCCGCTCATGCGGAACTGACTTGGCTGTTAAATTGTATCACCCCTCTCAACTGGCTCGAGCGCATGATTCAATTTAAAGAGAAGGCGGTTAAACAGGGAGAAAATGTGAGTGTGGGTTTGCTGGACTATCCCGTGTTAATGGCTGCGGATATTTTGCTCTACGATACGGATCTCGTGCCGGTGGGGGAAGACCAAAAACAACATATTGAACTGACTCGCGATATTGTTATTCGCATTAACGACCAGTTTGGTCAGAAGCAAAAGCCCGTCCTCAAACAGCCCAAACCTTTAATTCGCGAAGAGGGTGCCAGGGTGATGAGTTTAACCGACGGTACGAAAAAGATGTCAAAATCTGATCCTGCGGAAATGAGTCGCATTGAAATTTTGGATTCTCCCGAGGCGATCGCCCGTAAAATTAAGCGTTGTAAAACCGATCCCCAGAAAGGACTCGAATTCGACAATCCAGAGCGCCCGGAATGCCATAATTTACTGAGCTTATATCTGCTCCTGTCTGGCAAAACTAAAGAAGAAGTTACCGCAGAATGTCAAGATCTGGGCTGGGGACAATTTAAGCCATTATTAACGGAAGCAACTATTGAGGCACTCAAACCTATTCAAGAGAGGTATCAAGAGATTATGGGCGATCGCGATTATCTCGAAACTATCTTGCGGGAAGGTCGCGAAAAAGCTGAATTAAGTGCCAATGAAGTCCTCGCTCGGGTAAAATCTGCTCTAGGCTATTCTACACCCCTTTAAAAGGCTGTAGGGGTGCAATGCTTGCCTTTAAAAGGCTGTAGGGGTGCAATGCTTGCCCCCTCTTCCTATCCAAAAAGTTTAATGAATAACAAACAACAAAAATGACTCGTTTTCGTCAAGCTGTTGAAAATAAAGAGTTTTTAATCACTGCTGAAGTCATGCCTCCCAAGGGCGGAAATATTGACCATACCCTCGAGATGGCCAGGCTTCTCAAAGGGCGAGTTCATGCGGTTAATGTTACTGATGGCAGTCGTGCCGTGTTGAGAATGTCTGCGGTTGCTGTCTCTGCGATCCTTGTGCAACAAGGGATCGAACCGATTTGTCAATTTGCCTGCCGCGATCGCAATGCGATCGCCCTGCAAGGTGATTTAATGGGTTCTCATGCCCTCGGTATTCGCAATATTCTCGCCCTCACTGGCGATCCGCTTAAAGCAGGAGATCATAAAAGCTCTAAAAGTGTTTTTGAATTTGAATCGGTACGTTTGTTAAACGTGATTGGCAAATTAAATAAAGGTCTTGACTTGAACGAGAAATCCCTTCCTAATGAACCTCTCGACCTTTTTGCCGGGGCAGCAGTAGATCCTCAATCCAAAAGCTGGTCAGGTTTACAACGGCGTTTTGAGCGCAAATTAGAAGCAGGGGCGCAGTTTTTTCAAAGTCAATTGATTACAGATTTCGATCGCCTCGACAAATTCATGCAGGAAATTGCCACAGGGACAGATAAACCCATCCTAGCGGGAATTTTTCTCCTCAAATCGGCTAAAAATGCCCGATTTATCAATCGTAATGTTCCTGGAGTCGATATTCCCTCAGAAATTATCGATCGCCTTGCCACGGCAGAAAATTCCTTACAAGAAGGAGTAAAAATTGCAGCAGAACAAGTGAAACTTGCTCAGAGCTTATGTCAAGGCGTTCACTTAATGGCGGTTAAAAGAGAAGATTTAATTCCTAATATTCTCGATCTTGCAGGAATTAACCCCATTAAATTTCTGTAACTTATCTGATAGATTGCCTTCTCCAACTCGGTTGTGACTCGGTTGTGAATTGTTCACTTGTACAGCAAGCCCTATTGATAGTATCGATCCAATTGCCATAACGTATCGAGTAATATATTGGCACCGCGAACGCATTCTTCTGGGGAAGTATGTTCTTCTTCTGCATGACTGATTCCCCCAGAAGATGGCACGAAAATCATCCCCATATCGGTAATACTAGCCATTTCCTGCGCGTCGTGACTGGCACGACTGGGGAGATAGGTGTAAGTAAAGCCTCGCAATTCACAAGAACGAGAAATGGCTCGCTGGATGTGAGGCTCTGCCAGGGCGGGTTCTAAATGCAAACGGGGCAGAATTTGGATTTTTGTAGCTGTGGCGATCGCAATTTCCTCTAAATACAAGCGTAACTGTTGCAAAAGGCGATCGATATGTCGGCTAGATAAATCGCGAATATCTAAACTCATTTCGACATTACCGGGGACGACATTGGCGGCATTGGGATAAACTTGGAATTGTCCCACCGTTGCCACTTGCTGACCTGGAGTATTGCCAATGGCGTTCACGGCTAAAACCACCCTAGAAGCGGCAACAAGGGCATCTCGACGCATAGACATGGGAGTAGTTCCGGCATGATTAGCACTGCCCTCTACCAGGATTTTAAAGCGTCTCTGGCCGACAATCCCCTCAATGATACCAATCTCCTTTTGCATTGATTCTAAAACAGGTCCCTGTTCCACGTGCAACTCCACAAAAGCCGCGATCGCCCTTTCATTTCGCTTGGCAATTTCAATCTCATCCCAATTTCCCCCCACCCGTTTTAAACAGGTTTGAATATCGCTTCCATCGGGACGGCGATAATAGTTGGGATCGCGAACAATATTTCCCGACATTCCCTTTGAACCGATGGTACTGCTTTCTTCATCGGTAAAAACAATCACTTCGAGGGAATGATTTAATTGTAAATTCTCGTCTCGTAGGGTTCGTACTATCTCCAAACCCGCTAAAACCCCCAGAGTACCATCGTAACGCCCGCCACTGGGGACAGTATCGATATGAGAACCCGTTGCTAAAACAGGAAGTTGGGGCATTTTCCCCGCATAAGTGCCAATAATATTACCCGCAGGATCGATACGAAGGTTCATACCTGCATCCTGCATCCATTGCTTGACCAGATTTCGTCCTTGGATATCTTCGGGAGTATAAGCGATACGACGGACACCTCCTTGAGGAAGAGACCCGATCGCTGCCAATTCTACAATATTTTGCAGAAGGCGATCGCCGTTAATGTTTAATGTTCCAACCATAACGATAAATGCTTTAAATGCTTTGCGAAATAATAAAATTAAAACAGCAATTTCTCTGAATGATTTTCTGAAAGTCTAGGGTATGTTGGAATGAGGGGCAAGTTTCAACTCTCAGCTTTCTTCGGTTAGCTTTCTTCGGGTTGACTTACCTCGAAAGATAAGTAAAAATACGGAGGCTAATAATTTTACAGATAATTTATTATGCTGTTCAATTTTAGTTCTTGTTTTAACTTACTTGTTTTGTTTTTAATCAGGAGTGTGTCACTATGTTTGCAGCTTTATTTTTGACTTCCTCGGCAATGGCCTATCTATTCTCGGGTTCGATATGCTACCTCGCCTTGCGTGCTGAAAAACAACGCCAAGGTCAACCGATACCAGTATTACAGAAGCTAGAAATTCCTCTCTTTTGGCCGCTTTGGATTGCTAAAGAAATGACCAATAAATAAAGATACCTGGTTTTCTAGCAATTAACGATTCCGATTACCGATTCTCTCTTTTATTTCTGAATTTTATTTCTGACATTTATTGTTGAAATTTATTGTTGACATTGAGGACAGAAATGAGAGGAACGTCCGCCTATTTTAATTCGTTCGATCGCCTTGCTACAATGTACGCAGGGCTTTCCTTTGCGCCCATACACAAGCGCCGTATCTCCGTAATTTCCTGGAACACCGAGGAGACTCAGGAAATTACTAAAAGTTGTTCCTCCCTTGGCGATCGCCGTTTCTAATACTTCCACAATGGCTTGATAGAGTCGATCAATCTGTTTTTCCTCTAAGTGAGAGGCGATCGCATCGGGACGAATGCCGCTTTTAAAGAGTGCCTCATCTGCATAAATATTCCCTAACCCCGCGATCGCCTGCTGATCGAGAAGCACAGTTTTAATCGGTCGTTTGGTTTTGGCAAGAGTTTTGCTTAAATAAGCAGGGGAGAAATTGCTAGTTAAAGGTTCAGGTCCCAACTTTTGTAAACCTGTAATAATCGTCTCGGGATCGCGATCGGGGGGAACCCACCACATTTTCCCAAAGGTACGAATATCAACAAAGCGCAATTCCTTGCCTTCAGGAAAGAACAAGCGCACCCGCGTATGAGGAGACAAAGGATCGTCGCGATCGCCCCATAATAACTGTCCCGTCATTCGCAAATGAACCCCTAGCCATCCCCCTGCGCGATCGTCTGACTGACGCAGTGGTGCCAGCAAGTATTTCCCGCGTCGCTGCCAAGAAGTAATGGAGACTCCCTGTAAACCCTCTAAAAATGACCCAATAGAAGCAGGGTAGGCAAGGGTTCTCTCGAGTAACACTTCCCCACCCTGCACTATTTGATTTAGGGTTAGTCTATTTAACCCGCGACGTACCGTTTCGACTTCTGGTAACTCCGGCACGATTAATCCCCAATCTCCACTTTTACTGTTGCTTACTCAATCACTTGCAGTTCGCCTTCAGCAAAATTGTTGGTGGCTACACCAGAGTAATTAACCTTATCAAAACGAACGATGACGGGATAGATAATACCGCTCTTGTCAACGCTGGCAACTTTACCAACATCTTTATACCAGTAAGATTCTTTACGCAAGATTCTTACTTTGTCATTGCGTTTAACCATAAGTCATTCTCCTTTGATTCTCTAGCTTACAGCCTACTATTCAACGGGAGTTCTCTACCCGCTTTTGTTTTTAAGTTTTATTAAGCAAAACCGGTATCAATCCCCCTTTTTCTCTTCCCCTTTTCGCTTTAATCCTGCCAGCGCACTGAGATAAAATGGGCGGAACGTCCCCAAAAATCGGAGGTCTGTACAATTTCATCCACCACTAAATTAAACGGGATCGAGGTGGTAATATATTTCTGTGCCAGTTCTCCCAGATCGGGGGCGATTTGAGTGGCAACAACCGCAGCCAATCCCATGCCCAGCATTTGTTCGAGGGGATTGCGCGGCAGGAGAAAAGATGCCCCCGCAGCCAATCCCATTGCCAGCAGAATATTAACCGATAGATTGGTTCCGCAGCGAGGATGAACAGCAAGATCCCATTCTCCTCCTTGGAGGCGATCGAGTGCGCGTTGGACGGCTTGGCGAAGATGATCTGGGTTAACTGTACCGTATAAATAAAACCCTTTTTCTGTCGATAATCCCCCTAAAGCATTATCGTCGCTTTGATTTACATCGGGAATAGCAACGCGATCGCCCATTTCGCTTAAAACCCAAACTGTAGCGTGTTCGAGGGCGTGTACCTGACGCAACATCAAAACTTCTTGCAAACTGGGGATAAAGGAGAGAGTTTTGAGTAGATCGCTATCTTGAGTAGGATAAGGAGCAGAAGGCTCAAAGTTGAAAAATTCGCCGGAATTGGCAGTGGCTGCTTGAGTCATGATGTTTCTCGGTTGGTCTAGCTTCTTTTACGGTAGCGATCTTGGCATAGAATGAAAAAAATCTTGATTTTGCTTAATTTTACTGGTTGCTCCAAGTTTTTCAATCCCCGACAATAAAAAAGCACGCTTCCAGCCAACGTTCCCGCGTACTGCCTGCTTGCGCCCAAGAGCGATATACTTGTTCTCTGGGCTGTGCTGCTTCTCGTGCCGCAACGGCGATCGCCTCTTCAATCTTCAAGCCGCGAGAAAGTGCCTGCAAAAATATATACTGTACTCCTGTTAAAGAGAAGGTATGGGTTAAGTAATTCTTACGGATTAGGGCGATAGGCGATCGTTGCAAGGGTGGAAAAGGGGGATCGTTGTTCTGTTTCACCTCATGGTAATACCAAGCTACCGGAAAGCGATAATCTCCCAGGGCGAAACAAGGCTGCAATTTCAGACAACTATCGGGACTGTGCAGATTAGCAAAGGGTTTACCTTCATGTCCCGGTGCATCGAACATAACAAAGAGTTGTCGTTCAAATTGCGCCAGATCCACCATGAAATCAATCCAACTTTCTCGTTTATCTGAGGTTTCCTGCCGATCCGGTCGCGTTTCCTCCAAATAAGCGGGAAATCTTTTACCCAAATCCGATAAAGTGTAACTAATAGAGGGATAAGTTTGCAAATACTGACGAGCGAAATCGTTAAACAAATCCGCTCCTAGGGCGTGACAGAGGGCAGGAAATTGCTCTCGCATACATTTTAATAGTCGGATGTGATAGTTGCGCTGATAGATTGCTAATCTCTGACTGCTGTTTAAGCGCGACGAAGATGCCACCATCCCCTCGATTTGTTCCCTTGAGGCTTGCTGGGGGTCAATCAAAGCATTTTGCATCCAACTTTGTAGCCCTTGTAATGATGGGCTTGTTTCCTTCATTTTTGCTCCCAGATGGTATTTCCCATCACTTCCGGTACGAGAAAATCTACGGGAGTCGAAACAGATTCCTTGTTGTTGAAGGATACTTCGGCGATCGCCATCGGTTTGCCATTTTCATCCATGTACTGTTTCGCTTTTAATAATTCGGCGTGATATTCTGCCAAGGAGGGAATATTGCCATCCCATTCCAAGAGAGTAGAAGCACCCTGACTTCGCGATCGCGCTAGGCGATATAATTCCCAAACAGCAGGCTCTACAGCGCGATCGTGAGTATCAATAATGTGAGTGCCGCAATGTTGATGTCCCGCTAAGTGAATTTGGATGACATTAGACCAAGGGAAGGAATCGAGATAAGCGAGGGGGTCTGCATCCGTATTGAAGCAGGTAACATAAACATTATTAACATCGAGTAATAATCCGCACCCAGTTTCCTCGACAAGCTGACGCAAGAATTCTGGCTCCGTGAGGGTTGACTGAGTAAAGGTGAGATAGGTGCTGGGATTTTCAAGGATGAGAGGACGTTCTAGAAAATCCTGTACTTGATGAACCCGTGCCGCTACGTGGCTTAAAGTCTCCTCTGTTAAAGGAATCGGTAACAAGTCGTGGGAATTAATCCCCTGTACTCCCGTCCAACAGAGATGATCGCTCACCCATGCGGGTTTTACTTCCTCTGCTAAGGCTTTCAACTTGCCAAGGTAAGGGAAATTTAGGGGATCTGTGCTACCGATGGAGAGAGAGACCCCGTGAAGAACTACAGGATAATGCTCCGCGATCGCGCGAATAGCCCAGCGAGGACGACCTCCTGAGTCCATAAAGTTTTCTGAAATAGCCTCAAACCAAGCGATCGCCGGCTGCTGCTCGATAATTTGGTCAAAATGGAGGCTTCGCAGCCCCAAACCCAGACCGAGCTTAGGCAGAGAGGCGATCGCCCCTGTACCGTTTCTCTCCATGTTACGGGGTAGCACCACTCATATCACTAGAACCACAAGCAACAATGCTGCGGCGATTGGCATTATTATCAGAGATCCACAAAAAGGCAGGACCAGCTTGGAAAAGTTCACCCATGCGATCGCCACCACCAATAGGGGGAAGTTCCTCGGGTAGATCGGGATTTTCTTCCCGCAGTTGTGGCCAAACCTTTTCATGGAACACCTGTCGCGCCCTCAGCCAAACGCTTTGCCCCTGATAGCGCCCATTGACGATAAAGCGCTCAGAATTGATGGGAGTAGCGCAGGAACCGAGGGATTTACAATCATTGATACCGGGTTGCTCAAACTCCTCAGCCGTACCATTCAGCCCGCAACCCCCCTGATTTCGACAGTCATTCTGCACGTGGCATTTATGATCCGTCGTCGTGGAACAATATCCTTGACCCGCACATTCATTGGGCTTGCCAATTTTATCTTCGGGTCCGTCTGTGGGTCCAGCAGCCCCAAAGCGATCTTGACCTTTGCAACTATTTAGCCCCATACAGGCATGAGGAGGATGTGCTGATGCCAAAGGTGTGCCAATTTGCTGTGGCCAAGTTGGTGCCTCTTGATAAGGATAGGGTTGAGGGACGGGTTCGCCTGCTTTTGGTTGAGAATCAGACATAATAAATAATTTTGTACTCCTTGTAATCTTTCAGAATTGCGCGGGATTATTTCCAGTACGGACCCGCGTCTGGTAGTGTTTTAATCGTTTCGATCATCTCTTTCACGACCTTTAGTTGACTCTCTTCAGTAATTTTTTCGGTCAAAGCAAGCAAGTTAGTGTAAGCATCCTGACGGGAACCGAGATCGATGTTTTCAAATGTGGGGGCAAAGTTATAGCCGTTGTCCATAACAAAGGTGCGGGTATGTTTAATCAAGCGGTTTAAGACCCACAACATGGAGCGGTGCATGGCTTCATTAAAGAACAATTTCTGCTCTGGATTCGGCACTTTGTAAATAGTTTCGGTGAGAATGAGCATATATTGGTAGACCCCGTTGCAGAGATTGGATAGGGCTTGGTAGTCTTGGGGATATCCGGCGGTGGTGGGGTTATCGGGGAAATTGTAGATGATTTCTTCGAGATCCGTATCGGTGATCGTGGGGGTAATGGGGGCGGGAGGTTTGGGCAAATTGGGCAGTTTTTCGATATGATGTTCGTACCGTTCCAGTTGCGCTTGCAGTCCCAAAAACTTGTAATAGTGAGAGTATTCGCTTTGACTGGGATCGTCTATCTCTCGATGGGCGTATCCTTCCCCTTGATCGCAAATTGTAGCGATCGCCTCTAATGCCTCGCGTTTGCTACTAATGGTAATCAATTCTGCGTGACCCGCATGGCTGTCGGGTTTATTCGGATATTGAGCAACCGCAGCAGCACTGGGATATCCTCCTGGATGGCTGCCTTCGGGGGTTTTCCACGGATCGAATTTTTGAGCGGGATAGATTGTATCGATGCTATTGGGGGAGTAATTGTAGCTCTGAATTTGGGTTTCTGCACCGTTGACTTGGAAATCTTCGTCTTTAAGATGATGGCATTCAATCAAGCATCTGATGTAAGAATAAAACTGTCCGATGGTATTCCAATTTCTATCTTTAGGCCAAGCAATTTTCGGTTCGGGATACTCAATTTGCAAACAATGCCAAAGTTGTTCGTAGCTGAACTTTGAGAGGGGGACAAGTACCTTTGTTTGGCGATCTGGTCCGGGGGGTCCTTTGGGGTTATGAGAAGGTAGAGGTGTGGGGTATGAATTTGGCGATCGCTTATACAATTGCGGCTCGACTCCCAGAGAATAGAGAATGTTAGCAGAAAGGGACATATGCAGCATCTCTTCTACGGCAATACTCATCATAATTCCCGCAGCTTTGTTGGCATAGAGGCTGGGATTATCAACATTTTCACCTCTTGTGTGGATACGATTGATTGAATAGTAAGTATAAAGGTAGATTGGAATCGTTGCCAATTCGATCTGAACGGCAGTTTGTAGGTTTTCTTTCAATTCCTGTAATGCTTGTTCGCGAGTCAGGAAGAGATCGTCAAAGAGGGTTTTAAGATGTTCTTCCCATGTCAAAGGAGAGATGGGATCGGTGCTACTACTCATCAAATTATTTTCCTATTTTGAGATCGAGTATAAGCGTTGAAAACACCATAATGGGCGTTGAGAATTGTAAAGTTTCTCTAACCTTGACTTTCGATCGCGGCGATCGCCAAAATTCTTAATTTAATTATTGTCCCTTCATCAAATCTTTAATTTTCTCTCTACGAATATATTTTTTCCAACAAGATCCATCGCAGCAAGTTTCCAATTTAAGGCAAAATTTGTATAATCCATTTACTCAGGGACATTTTAGGAGGATTAATAAATGAGAGCCGACCGAGATTTATCGTTTTTGCCTAACAGTAATGGCGATCGCAATACTGTATTCTCCAGTACATTCTCAAATGTGCGACACTCTAAACACCAAAAGGTGACACCGTTACGCTCTCAAGATCAGAACCGATCGCCTCATTCTCTTAATAATACCAAGCATCCCCAAACCCTAATCTGTGATTTTTTTACAGAAATTGTTAGCAGCGAATCTCCTCAAAGCGCGATCGACCATTTTAAAGATTTCTTTATTCTCAAAAGCGATCGCATTGGCAAAGCGATCGAGCAATCTTTATACGATCTTATTGTTCTCAATTGTGAAGAAGATTTCTTTATTCTCTTAGATCGATGTTGTTCTATTCTTATTAAGCAATGGATCGTAACAAAACAGGAAAAATATATAGCCGTTTTATTAGATGTATTGAAAAATGAAATAGGTTCTTATAAAAGTCTCCATCCCACTCGCCGAAGATTAAAAGAATGGGTTTTAGGATTTCTCGAAAGTAATTATTTTCAAGGTTTGCAGTTATTCGTGCCTTGCGATCGCCAAAAATCGGAAGATACTACCCCTTGGAAAAACCGCTATACTGCTTATATACTAACGGCTCAATACTTCAATCCCGATTATCCGAGAGAACATCGAGAAGTTGCCAAGTTATTAGCTTATAAGTCCCATAAACAATTCAAATTCAAACTAGCTTTGTTTTTGGCTCGTGCTAACTTACCCAACTCTTCTCAGAGAAGTGACCAAAATCCAACCACTTTAAACCTTCGCACTTTATGTTTAATTCAACAGATTTTAGTCAAGCGCAAAAATATAAATTATCAAGGACTCGCCAATATTTTCCTCAAACAAACAGAAGGAATGGTGTATAAAGACTTCAAAAAAAGTCTTCTCAAATACTTATTATTTTCCCTTAAACAAGGCCAAACCTCAACTTGGTTACAAGCCAGTATTGCCAAATATTTAGAATCTCTTTACTCAAACTATAATGATAAAATTGTTGACAGTAATTTACTATTAAGAACCTGTAAGCGTTTAATTGTCTATCTCCTCAAGCCTAACTGGGAAATTTCCAGTCATCCCTTTACAATTCTCACTCGTCGTAGTAATTATCTAACTCTTGCTACCCTCTTACTGAAAATTGTTCTTATTTCTCAGAGTAGTTACAAGCAGCTTATCTTTTGTACAGTTGAACTCATTCAAGAACATGAAACTCAACCCGAAGCAGAATGTCAATGGCTGATTGGTTTTATCGAGACATTGCGGGTTGTTCTAGCCATTTCCCACGAGACAGAAGGGATAACAAGTAATGGCTAAATCTCCCCCCACCCCCCCACACTCCCCCAACTCCCCACAGAATCGCCAAAGAAATTCGACAAAGTGTCAAACTTCCTGATACAATCCTGATTGAAGTTAAATACGACACATTGTCAAAGATCATGTTAAAGAAACTAGGTTTAATTCTTTCTACGGTTTTACTGGCGATCGCCGCCTTTGCCCTTTCCGCCTCTCCTGCTGCGGCTGAATCCTACACTGTCAAAATGGGGACAGATAGCTACCAACTCAAATTCGACCCATCTACCCTCACGGTTGCCCCCGGTGACACAGTAAAATTCCAAAACAATAAACTTGCTCCTCACAACGTTGTTTTCGACCAAGAACCCCTTGCTTCATTGGGAATGACTGCTTCTAAAACCTTATTTAATCCCTCAGATTCTCATTCCGTTACCATTCCTGATGATATTGCCCCTGGTACTTACTCTTTCTACTGCTCTCCTCACAAAGGTGCAGGGATGACAGGCACACTGACTGTTGAGTAAATCCGCAAAGCAAAATTAATCGCAGAATTTACAACCAGAAGATTTTTAAGGGATGCTATTTAATTAAATAGCATCCCTTGGCGATCGCAATAAATTCAACTCAGGAAGTAACTAAACTGCCGCCGCCCCTAAAGCCTCTGACTTCAACAATTCAGCCTTATCAGTTTGTTCCCAAGGCAGATCGAGATCCGTCCGTCCCAAATGACCGTAAGCGGCGATATCTTGGTAAAAACGTCCACCCCGTTCTTTCGGTAAACCGCGTAAATTAAAGGCTTGGATAATTCCCGCCGGGCGCAGTTCAAAATGTTTCTGCACTAATTGCAAGAGAATCTCTTCATCTACTTTACCCGTGCCGAAGGTTTCCACCAAAACACTAACAGGACGCGCCACACCGATCGCATAACTCACCTGTACCTCGCATTTTTCCGCCAGTCCCGCCGCAATGATATTTTTAGCAGCATAACGACAAGCATAGGCCGCAGAGCGATCGACTTTCGTAGGGTCTTTACCGGAAAAAGCCCCGCCACCGTGACGAGAATAGCCACCGTAGGTATCAACAATAATTTTCCGACCCGTTAACCCAGCATCTCCTTGGGGACCGCCGATGACAAATTTGCCCGTGGGGTTAACCAGAAAGCGGGTATTTGCATCAGGTTTAATGGCCATATCCGCAAAAACGGGTTTGACCACCGCTTCCATCAGATCGGCTTTGATTTTGGCTTGAATGGCATCATTGTCCGTCAATTCGCCGATCGCCGGGGCGTGTTGAGTGGAAATCAAAATCGTATCGATGCCGACGGGTTTGCCATCTTCATAAATGACGCTAACTTGGGATTTGCCATCGGGACGCAGATAAGGAAGATCCCCAGTTTTACGGACGGCAGCCAAACGACGACAGATCCGGTGTGCCAAACTAATCGGTAGGGGCATTAATTCCGGGGTTTCGTTGCAGGCATAGCCAAACATTAAGCCCTGATCTCCTGCACCAATGCGATCGAGTTCATCATCGCTTAATTCGTGCCGTTCTTCTTGGGCGCTGGTGACTCCTTGGGCAATATCGGGAGATTGTTCGTCAAGGGCAACGAGGACAGCACAGCTATCGGCAGCAAAGCCGTTACTAGAATCCGTGTAGCCAATTTCGGCAATTTTTTTCCGCGCCAAATTGACAAAATTAATGTGTGCCTGAGAGGTAATTTCTCCGGTGATCAAAACTAGACCCGTATTAACCACCACTTCGGCAGCAACGCGGCTATATTCGTCTTCGGTCAAGAGAGTATCAAGGATAGTATCCGAAATTTGATCGCAAATTTTGTCGGGATGTCCTTCAGTGACGGATTCTGAGGTAAAGAGATAACGACGAGACAATATGAATTTCTCCTTTAGCGCATTGGGGATTGAGCAAGCAAACACTATCATAATCGAGAAAAAGGCAAGAGGGGAAGAAGGCAAGAGGAAACAGGCAAAGAGCAACAGAGAGGAAGGAGGAGGAAAAAGTAAGACTTCTTCTCTCATTCTATATAATGGGGTCAAATGTATTGACTCTTTCTTTTTTTTGAGGCAATGGTACAACAACTCCAATTCCTCTCCATTGAAGAGGAACTTCTCTATCCCGATAGCGACGGTAAACCCTTGGCTGATAACACGACCCAATTACGCTTAATTTTTACCATTAAAGGGGGTCTTGATGCCCTCTTCAAGGACAGAGACGATGTGTTCGTGGCTGCGGATTTACTCTGGTATCCGGTGCAACTGACTCAAGCCGAAATTCTGGCAGACAAAAAACCGAAAAAGCAAGCCCCTGATGTTATGGTCGTTTTTGGACGACCCAAAGGCGATCGCGGTTCTTATATGCAGTGGAAAGAGGACAATATTGCTCCGCAAGTGGCGTTTGAAATCCTTTCTCCTGGTAATAAGAAGAAGGATATGGACACCAAGTTTAAGTTTTATCAAGAGCATGGAATTGAGGAATATTACCTTTACAATCCGAAAAAGAATCGTTTGCAAGGATGGTTGAGAAAAGGGAATAAGTTGGAAGAAATTTCTCAAATGGAAAATTGGAGAAGTCCACTTTTGGGGGTAAAATTTAGCACGAGGGAGGGGGATTTGGTTTTATTTCATCCCGATGGAGAGCGTTTTGTTGAGTTTGTTGAGGCGATCGAGCAACGCGATCGCGCACTAGCAGAGAAGGATCGCGAACGATTGGAAAAGGAACTCGAAAAACAAAGGGCAGATAATGCTGAAAATGAGCGCGATCGCGAACGACAACAAAAAGAACAAATCCAATCTGAACTGCAAAAATTACAAGAAAAACTGCAAAAATTAAACATCGATCTTGATTCTCTTTCTTGATTATTGCAAATGCGATCGTATCATTCCAACTCTCCTAGAAACACGATCGCTATTTTAAATCCTAAATAGTTTAGCGAATTTGACTGTAAGCGGCTTCTGAGATGGTGGGAATTTCGGCATAGCGACCGCGAAAACACTGGGCGATCGCATAACCCGATACACCAATGACACCAATAAAGACGGTGGTAGATAAAAGTGTTCCCAGATCGATCGCGGCACCAGTATTGCCTCGACCAACTAAGGGATCGAATAATACCCGAGAAAGTCCCAAAATATCGAGGGCTAAACGACACAAGAAGGCAAAAATCGAGATTAATAGGGCTTGTAGGGCATTAAAGCGGAGAAAATGGGGCAGTCTTTGATTTTGCACCACGAGAATGTAAACTGCGAAGAATATGCCCATTTCCACGATCGCGAGGCCGCCAATAGAAAGAAAATAAATTGGCAGTAACATAAATAACGGAATAAAAGGGATCGCCAGAAAGGGGACGAGGGCAAAAATTAGCATCCCAAAGGGCAAGGCTTCGAGAATGGGAATCAAATACGTTAAAGCTGCTAGGATTTTATCTTGTGTTGTGGTAGAACCGCGCCAGGTCATAATTGCTATCTCGCTGTCAAAAAACTATCTACAAAGGAAGAGGGGAAGGGTAGTCGAAAATTTTTTTGCTTCCCTTTCATTATTTGCATTATAAGGGCGATCGCCGAAGTTATCGCGATACGGCTTTGCTAGGCTTGCGGGAAAGCACTTGCCGGTCAAAAAATCATTGACAGACCAATAGGGTGTAATCATTGACAAATATGAAACTAAAAACAGTTTTTCGCTATCGCTTCCTAATTTTTATTATATTACTTGTTCTCATTTTAGAAGGTGTATTGCGTCTTAAATTTGGCTTAGGGAATCCTGTATTAAGTCAAACTGATTCAGCCACAGGGTATCGCTTTCAGCCCAATCAAAATATAACTCGTTTTGGCCGCAAAATCATTTACAATCAATATTCTCAAAGATCCGATCGCCTTACTTCCCAAAATCCTAAAAATACTCTCAGAATTCTCATGGTTGGCGACTCAGTATTAAATGGGGGAACCTTAACCGATCAAAAACAAACTATTTCCGAACAGTTAGAAGCGCAAATAAAAAAGACAGGAATTAATACAGAGGTTTTGAATGCGTCGGCAGGATCTTGGGGCATTGGTAATCAACTCGGATACTTGCAGAAATTTGGTACATTTGCAAGCGATTTACTCATTTTACAGATTGGAACTCACGATTTAATTCAACCCACCAGTGTTGGCGATCGCGTCGGAATTGACCCCAATTATCCCGATCACAAGCCATTTTTAGCACTACAAGAAATGTTTTCTCGCTACCTTCTCCCCCAATTTTCCCTCCGTTTGCATTTGCAACCTCCCTATCCAGAAATTCCGCCAACTTTAACCCCCGAGGAACAATTTCACGAAAATCTCTTGCTGTTGGATCGTATTCTGAAACGCGATCGCACACTGCCAATTATTGTTCTTTTCACACCCAACCGCGTTGATGTCCTTCCTAATGCCGATCTTCCTGCTTATAAAACCAAGTTTTTGCAGTTTTTAAAAACTCGTCATATCTCCTTTATCGATACTCACTTAGCTTGGTCGCAATACCCTGCAACCACTACAGAATCTTATTTTCGTGATGTTGTTCATCTCACACCCGCAGGAAATAGCGCGATCGCCAAACTTTTATTTGAGCAAATTTGTCAGCGCGATCGGTTATGTTCTTTATAACACATTCTTTATCAATTACTGATTATTGCTCAGAAGATTGAATCAAAATAGTCCCTTTTCCCGTAAAATTTAACTGTCTTTCTTCACCGGACTTTTTTAATCCGGCTAAACTTCCCACCGCAGAGAAAACATCTTTAATATATTCATAATCATAATGATAAGAAGGACTGGGTAAATCTGCCCATCCTAAAATAGCATCGGGATCGACCTTTGCAGGAGCCTCCAGAAACACCACAGGACCGTTAGAAGACGCAATTAATTGACCCGTTCCCAAAAAGGTTAAATAACCAGCTAACGTTGATTCTTGACAGATTAATGAAGGAGAAAAAGCCAAAACTCGAGATGCTTTTACCGTCAAATGTGCATCTTCTAAATCATAAGACGCAATTTCGCAAGCGCGATCGCCTAATACAAGTTTTCCT
The DNA here is from genome assembly GCF_016888125.1 of Spirulina sp. CCY15215. Taxonomy (GTDB): domain Bacteria; phylum Cyanobacteriota; class Cyanobacteriia; order Cyanobacteriales; family Spirulinaceae; genus CCY15215. The sequence continues at coordinate 3,024 of NZ_JACSWA010000320.1, read as the reverse complement.
TGTCCCGTTACGACGACAAAATTATTCCCATAACGAGGTGTATTTAAAGACTCTTGTACAATCAAATCAAGCAAGTTTACTCCAATTGCTTCAAATCTTAACATTCCATAATAAGCAATCATTTTGCCTTTTGTAATAATCATTTGGTTGACAACATTCAAACAATAACTATAATTATTGAGATTGTCGTTATCGGGTAAAGTTTCGTAGTTATAAATCATGGTTTTTTTTCTCGTTCGTAGGCTTGAATATAAACCGTCCCTTGTCCGGTAAACTTGAATTGATAGCTTTCTCCAGAAGTTTGACCGATCAATGTTTTCCAATTTACATCCGTTACAAACTGAGTTGTTAACATTCCTTTGTGGCCGAGATAAGCATTAGGATCGACAAATATAGGCTCTTTTTGCGTTACCTCAAGGGCGATCGCATCTCCTTGAGAAATAATAGCTACTTCACCCGATCCCGAAAATGTCGTTGTAAATAAACCTTGACCGCTTGCAACCCCTTTAATAATACCTTGTACTCCTCCTTGATTACCTTGAAAAATCGTTCCAGTTTGTAAGCGACTATCGTAAGCTAAAACACTATCAGTTTCAATATATAACATTTCTCCTCGTAAAGGAATAATCGTCACATATTTGCCATCATAACCATAACAAATTTTTCCCGTTCCTCTGGCCCGCATCACAATTAATTCTTCATTGGTTACTTCTCGCATGGCTAAATTTTGGACTCCACCTCCAGCAAGATAACTGCGAGTAAAATTAATTTTCCCCGTATAGCAAATCATCGAACCGCGTTTTGCAAAAATTTCTTCTTTTGCCAGTGCGATCGCCAGCATTTTATAATTAACTAAGCTATAAGTTGGCATAATTTCTCCTGATAATAATTTATCTAAATTCTAGCTTTTTGGTCTTGGACGTTCTGCCGCTTGAATGTAAACAATTCCTTGTCCAGTAAACTTTAACTGATAGCTTTCTCCAGAATTTTCGCCGATCATTGTTTTCCAATTCACATCAAAAATAAATTCTTTTTGAACATTACCTTGATAACCGATAAACGCATCAGGATCGACACAAAAGGGATAAATTCCATTCACCTCAAATGCTAAAATTCCCCCTTGAGAAATTACGGCAACATGGCCAATTCCTTCAACCGTTGTTGTAAATAAACCTTGCCCTGATGTCGCCCCAGCAATTCCAGCAAAAGCAACATTAGTTTTCAGATTTTTATCAAATGCTAAGAGACTATTACTTTCAATAAATACTTTTTCATTATTTAAAGGGAGAATGGAAATCTCTTGCGCTTTATTGGCAAAATACACAATTCCAGAACCCTTAACGCACATGAGTTCAAATTGTTCTGTTGTTACTTTACGTTTGAGAACACCGAATAGTCCTTCTCCCCCTAATAAAGCCTTTTCAAATTTAATATTTCCACTGCAAGCAACCATCGATCCGGCTGTTGCCAAGATTTCCTCATTATCCAAAGCAACTTGGAGAAGGCGATCGTTTTTCAATGCAAAAGAAGTCATTTTTATAATTGATAATTTTAGAAATTAATCGCATTTTTTATTCCCTTTTACTGGCAATAGGGCTACCGTGATGGTGAACGAGATACCATTTTTGTGCCATTTTCCGAAAGATATTCGTTGCCATCGATCGCGCTTCATAACGTTGCTTTCCCACAATTTGCATAACATTCTCCACCAGGATGATGTAGGCGATCGCCTCTCCGATCTCAACATTGATAATTTCCGTTTCAATTTCGAGGTAATTGGTATTGCGAAAAATTTGTTCCCAAGAAGTGCGCGTATTCTCCCATCCTCGTAGGGTTTCCCGTCCAGGATGGATGCAAGAACACCATGTTCCTTGGGACCAAACCTCAGACATTGCACCAATATCCTTCTTCTCAAAAGCACGATAAAAGGTGTCATTAAGGGCAAGAATTGCTGTTTTTTCGTCCATTATTTTAGGTAATTGACAACTGGTAATCGGGAGAAAGCGATCGGAAAAAAGAGAAATTTCTCGTTTATCCTTCCTTCTCCCATTATGCCTAGATTAACCTACCGTTCCTGTTAAAGGAGAACTCGCACTTGCGTAGGCTTTAATCGGAATACGTCCGGCTTGATAGGCCATGCGTCCGGCTTCTGCGGCCATACCCACTGCTTTAGCCATTGTAACAGGGTCTTTCGCAAGGGCGATCGCGCTATTCACCAGCAGGGCATCTGCACCCATTTCCATTGCTGCGGCTGCCTCACTGGGGCTACCGATCCCCGCATCGACGACCACGGGGACCTTGGCCTGTTCGATGATAATGGCAATATTGGCAGCATTTTTTAGCCCTTGTCCGGAACCTATGGGAGAACCTAACGGCATCACCGTGACGCAACCAGCCTCCTCTAAACGCTTGGCCAGCAGGGGATCGGCGTTGATGTAGGGTAAAACGGCAAAACCCTCTTTAACCAACTGTTCTGCCGCTTCTAGGGTGCCGATGGGGTCGGGAAGTAAATATTTAGCGTCGGGAATGACCTCGAGTTTGACAAAATTATTCTCTTCTTGTCCCAAAAGTTTAGCCATTTCTCGCCCCAAACGGGCAACACGCACAGCTTCTTCGACGGTTTTACAGCCGGCAGTATTGGGAAGCATCCAGATTTTGTCCCAGTCGATCGCCTCTGCGAGTCCTTCGTGACCAGGGGCTTTTGTTTGCACTCGTCGCACTGCAACGGTGACAATTTCGCAACCACTGGCTATAATGCTTTCTTGCATAGTTTTGAGATTGGGATATTTGCCTGTCCCTGTCATCAAGCGAGATTTAAAAGTTCGTCCGGCAATGGTTAAAGAATCATTAGATGAAGTAGTTTGAAGGGGTTTAGGGTTGAGAATTGTTGCTGGTGACATGAAATTAGAGATTAGTTATTAATTTAGGACTTACGCAGCTAGGGAGCGAGACTTACGCAGCTAGGGAGCGAGACTTACGCAGCTAGGGAGCGAGACTTACGCAGCTAGGGAGCGAGACTTACGC
>NZ_JACSWA010000032.1 GCF_016888125.1 Spirulina sp. CCY15215 | reverse complement strand
AGACGAGTTTGCCTGTTGAGGTTGGAACGGGAGGATTAACCAAGTTTAATCGCACTCGTCAAAATCTTCCTAAGACGCACTGGCTTGATGCTGCTTGTGTGGGAAAATCGACACCAGAACAATTAATTGTTGAGGTTAAAAGCCCGCTTTTAATTGCTGCTAAAGGACACGGAACGAGACAGCGATGCCGTCCCGATAAATACGGTTTTCCCAAGGCACACGCGCCAAAAGCCAAGTTCTTCCAAGGTTTTCAAACAGGTGATATTGTCAAAGCCTCAATTCCTAAAGGAAAATATGCAG
>NZ_JACSWA010000319.1 GCF_016888125.1 Spirulina sp. CCY15215 | reverse complement strand
GCGAACTTAGGCAGCTAGGGAGCGAACTTAGGCAGCTAGGGAGCGAACTTAGGCAGCTAGGGAGCGAACTTAGGCAACTAGGGAGCGAACTTAGGCAACTAGGGAGCGAACTTAGGCAGCTAGGGAGCGAGACGCTCCCACTACTGTATTCTCGCATTATGGTAATGCGTAAGTTTGCCCGCTAATGCGTAAGTCCCACTGTTGCCTGATTAATAGCTAACGCTCAATTCTACCGTAGCTTCGCAACTTTCACCTGGTTCGAGATAAACTAAATTTTCCTTGCTATTGAGGGCATTACGGGGGGAACTCCAGGGTTCGAGGCAACAATAGTCTTTATCTTTTACAGTCCAAAATACAAGGGTTGTGAAAATATCGGAGTAGGTGAGGGTAATTTTGAATTTTTGGACGGGGTTGGTCATGGATGCCGAGTTGCGCTTCAGGGGAAATAGGGCAACATCAATTTCATCGCGATCAAAATCAAAATGATTCTTAAAGGGTTGAGTTTCCTTCGTATTTTGATCTTGCGATCGCTTGGCCGGAATCTCAAATTCTAACTGAGATTTATTTTGCTCTAAGATTTGAAAATAGGGATGAAATCCGGTGGCAAAGGGCATCGTTTCGCTGGACTGGTTGCTGTAGTGTTGTTTGAGTAGCAAGCGATGCCCTTGAATTTGATAGGTAAACTTGAGTTCAAACTCAAAAGGATAAAATTTAAGGGTATTTTCGTCGCTGTTGAGGACAAGGGTAATACTGGCCAGTTCATCTGTAGAAGATTCTCGAAACTCCCAAGGCATATCCCTGGCAAAACCGTGTTGTTTGAGTTTATAAGATTGTCCTTGATGAACATAAAGATTTTCCGGCAGATTCCCGCAAATGGGGAAAAGAATGGGAATACCGCCGCGAATGCTTAATTCTGGATTAGCAAAGCGTTCTGCATCAAAATAGAGAATATCTTGTCCTTGAATGCGCCATCCTGTAATAATTCCACCTCTTTCCGGTACCACTTCCAAACGGGATCCCGCTTCGCGATCGGACAGAATATAAGTCGGATATTGATTTTGCTTTAAGGCGATCGTGTAAGCCTCATTCATTGCGTTTCCCCTCCAATCTCGAAATTTTTTGCGGATTTAACCAAATCTTGATGTTTTTTGCGGTTGTCTTTATGGATTCTTCATGTTAATTCCCCTAGACTACAAATTAAGGACTCAAGTGAACTCTGAATTACCCCGAACAGTACCCGGCTCTTGCTGGGTACTTTTTTAGTTGATAGTTGATAGTTGATAGTTGATAGCGGGGATTTATCGCTATTCATGATCTTTCTCCAATTAAAACAAATGCAGCCCAATCTCGGGGATTTTGGTATTGCTCGATCGCCTTTAGCATGGCTTCTCGTAAGGCTTTGGCTTTATCGGGGTTTTGTTGCAGTTGGCGGTAAAATTCGGTCATTAAGTCGGCTGTGGGGGCATCGGGAACCGCCCAGAGGGAGACGACGACGCTAGGCACTCCTGCTGCGATAAAGGAACGAGATAAGCCGATGACTCCATCCCCGGTAATCTTTCCCCGTCCAGTATTACAGGCACTCAACACGACTAATTCTGCGCTTAAATCAAGATCAAAAATTTCACTGGATGTTAATAAACCGTCGGTTTGAGGGCTAGAGTTCGGGGTGAGGGCGATCGCGCCAGGTGTTCCTAAGCCTAAATAGTCTAGTTCATCGAGGAGTCCGTGGGTAGCAAGGTGAATAATTTTAGCATCGGGCATGGCTTGGGCGATCGCGTTTTCGCTGGCTGTATCTCCGATCAGGGCTTCTGCGGATAAAAGATTGGCAATTTCTTTGGCTTCTATTTCTGCACCTGCTAGGGCGGGTAAGGGTTGAGGGGGATCGCCTAAGCTGTCGGAAATACTGGGCATGGTGGGATTACCCACAATCAGAGTATCACCAGTGCGTTCGTGAAGGCTTTCTTTACGCTGGCGCGTTAGATCGAGAACTTGAATTGAAGGGGCTACTAATAGGGTATGTTGTTCGATTAAATATTGTTGAGTCTCATCTTGCAATGCTGCAAAGGGAATCAAAAATAAAGACCCTTGGGGAATCAAAATAACTCGCTGTTCGGGGTCTTTGGGGAGTAAGCTGGCGATGGGTTCAATTAACAGTTTATGAAATTTTCGCAATTCGAGTTGTGTCTCGCGGGGTCTTCTAGAAAATAGTGAATTGCGAGTATTGGCAACTAAGCGACTAAAGACAACTTTCTCGTTTTTTTCCTCTTTTGGGGGTTCGGGTTTAGCAATTCGCAGATCGATGATTCCATTAGGTTGAATCACCCAAATATAAACCTCTTCGCCAATGAGAGAATACTGCACAATGGTGGCATTTTGTTCCTTGGCGATCGCCCGAATTTCTGCGATATTGGGGGAGTCTACTGCACTAATTTCTCCTTGAGTACGGGAAGCTAATAATTCGACAAATGCCCTGGCGCGTCCTCGTTCGGCAATTTCGAGGGATTCTTCGATGCGATCGCGCTTAACCAAGGCATTTTGCAAATATTGATAGGTTTGTGCCTGTACTTCAAACAGAGATACTTTATTTTCGTCACTGAGTCCAGGTCGCAGATTTTCCCAGATTTTAATCCCATTGAGGAGATGGGTACTGGCTTCGTCGTATCGTTCCAATTCTATTAAAGTTGCCCCCATATTGCTTAAGGTTGTCCCTTCTCCGGCGCGATCTCCCACCTCTATAAAGCCCGTGACAGCTTGTTGATAGAATTTTAGTGCATTTTTGGGGTTTCCTAGAGCGCGATAGGCTTCTCCGATATTATTGAGGGTTTTAGCTTCTCCAGCGCGATCGCCAATTTCTCGGCTAAAAGCAAGAGCTTTTTCTAATGATTCCAGTCCTTTTCTCGGTTGTCCGCGATCGATGGATATTCTACCAATGAGATCGAGAATTTTCTGTTTTCCTTGAATGATTTCGGTATAATCTTCTGCTTCAGATATTTCGAGGAGAGAAATCATTTTATCATAGATTTCGAGGGAGCGTTGGGCAGTAAAATAGGCGCGATCGCTTTGTCCTAATTTGTTCTCAATTCTAGCTAAATTTTCCAGCAATTTTGCTTCTTGAGTCGGCAAAGCATAGATCCCACCTTCGGCAATCAAATTGCTATCATTTTTCTGCCGAGAAAGTTTGACAATTGCTTGTTCTATATATTCCTTGGCTTGATCGTATTGTCCGAGACGTTCGTAAATATCCGCCAGACTAATTAAAGTGGTACTAAACCGCAGCAAATCCGTTGATTCTTGCCGTTTTTCTAGAGCTTTGTCGTAAAATTCTAGGGCTTGAGGATATTTTGCCAAATTGCGATAACTATCTCCCAAACGGTTGAGTACATGACCTTCTCGCACGCGATCGCTGGCTTGTTGATAAGTATCAAGGGCTTTCTCAAATTCGGCGATCGCATCTTTAAATTTACCTTGTTCGTAGAGGTCTTCTGCACTCGCCAAAACATCACCACTATCATCGCTAAAAGCACAAACTGTAGTGGGTTGAATGGGGCATATTTTCTGAGCAATGGGATTATCAAGTGCAGATAAAGAACTGAGTTGATTTAAAGTTGCTAGGGATTGAATATTGGTAATTTTATTTTTAGTTAGATCGAGATAAGTTAAATTACTTAAATTAGCAAGAGGAGAAACATCTTCAATCTGATTAAATCCCAGAATCAGAAAGGTGACATTGGTTAAATTAGCAAGAGGAGAAACATCTACAATTTGATTGTGATTTAAAGATAAAGCCTTGAGATTAGTGAAAGAAGCAAGGGGACGCAAATCGCTAATTTCTTGACCACTTAAGGAGAGTTGTAACATTGAACTCAGAATTTCTTCAGCGCGATCGCAATCCCTTGTTTCTGCTTGTTCAAGGAGTATTTTAATAGTATTTTGAGTCTCTGCGGGGAAACTATCGAGACGAGAACACCACTGAGAAAAGCGTTGAGGTGTACTTTGTGCCAGGCTAGGGTAATTTCCTCCTAAAACAAATAAAAATGCGATCGCGATCGCTTGAGAAAATTGTCTGAGATAACGAGGTTTAATGAGCATCTTTCCTTCTCTTTTTCAAGCAGTATCTTTTTATTATGGCTCAAAGATTATGAGCAAGCAATGTCTACTCTATTTTCGATTCTTGAACAATTCAGGATGTTTTCTTATTTGATATTTTCCTAGATCAACGCTATAATAATTTCAAAGAAATTCATCGCGATCGCCAATTTTGTATCGGTCAAGATAGCGGCATTTACTGGCGTATCACCGAGCCACCCCAAAAAGGAGCAGAAGCACCAGACTGGTTTTATGTCCCCGATGTATCCCCGACTTTAGACGGGAAAATACGCAGTTCTTATGTCTTATGGCAAGAGTTAGTTGCGCCCTTAATCGCGATCGAATTTGTTTCGGGGAATGGTTCAGAAGAAAGAGATCGAACCCCTTATCAAGGTAAATTCTGGGTGTATGAAAAAGCGATCCGCATTCCCTTCTTCGGACATAAAGAAAAAACAAAAATAATCTCCTGCTTTACAGCAGGAGATTATTTTTTAAAAATAAACTTGGCATCGAGCTATTGTGCCAGGAGGCAACCCTCCAAGTATCGTGGCCGCTGCAACATTTCACAACCGAGTTCGGGATGGAGTCG
>NZ_JACSWA010000318.1 GCF_016888125.1 Spirulina sp. CCY15215 | reverse complement strand
AAAGAACTAGGGATTAAAATTAAAGAACTAGGGATTAAAATTAAAGAACTAGGGATTAAAATTAAAGAACTAGGGATTAAAATTAAAGAACTAGGGAGCAAGATGCTCCCACTACGGTATCCAATGATTGATTGAGGAAAGCCCTGAATCATTTAATTTGGGGGTTCGAGTCCTGCTTCTCGTAATTGTTGCTCTAGTTGTTCCAAGCGTCTGAGAGCAGCTTCTTTAGCTTGTCGCTCTCGTTCTGTGGCTTGTCGCTCTCGTTCTGTGGCTTGTCGTTCTCGTTCTGTGGCTTGTCGTTCTCGTGCGACTAATTCAGACCCCCACAGTAACAAATTACCGTCCTCGTCCCACCAGCGCAACCAGTAGCTGTCACGATTTTCTCGTCGTCCTTGCCAAACCCCGATCGCCAGCCCAAGTTCTTCGATCCAGTAGCGATCGCTTGCCTCGGGCGATCGCAGTTCGTAAACTCCCGACTTTTGCAACCGATGCACCTCTAATCTGCCAGTATTGGGTTCAAAGATGAGATAGTGAGGAATTTGCAGAATTTGCTCATAAAAGAACCATTTTCCTGGGGGATAGGTGCGTTTGCTGGAATATTCGCCCCCATCCGTATCAGAAAGAAATTCAATGGCAATGAGGGGGGCATCTCCCTGCCGGTGAGGGGTATAACTGCGGAGGACTTGAGCGCGAGGAACGCTAATTTGCGGGACATAAACCCAATCTGGTGCTTTAATAGCGATTTTGCCGTTCATTGTGGCACAGATGCCGTAATTGGTGGCAACGAGGGCGCGATCGGGCAGTTTTCCCGCTAACTCTAAACTCTCGGTGAGGGCTGCTGCGAGGGGAGGCTGGTTGACATTATCCACGGGTTCGTCATCTAGAACAAAGTCTTCGGGAAGCAATTCCCAAGTAATCTCGTAAGGGGTCGCCGTTGCTAACATGGGACGCAGGGAGTAGAGAAACTATGTTCTAGTTTAGCGGATTTTATCATTGCGATCGCTAACAGCCTTTTTAATGACATTTTTTTCACGATCGCATTTCCTCCGTTTTCGCCTCCTTTTGCTTATTGTTGTAATATGCAGCAAGTTCAACAGCGAGGGTATGAGACAATCCAGGAGACTTAGCAGGAATATTTTGATGAGATTCTGTAACCCGATCGCAAATCCGACCGAGATGAGATTGATTATTAATGGGCGATCGCGGTGTCGGTAACTCCGTATTTGGCCATCCCGGTATATCGTCACAGGGACACGATAAAGACTGAAAACCTAATTCTCGCACGGGAATCGGTAATTGACAGCGAGAACATGATTGCATCTCCCAATGGGATGAAAAAAGCTCGTCTACACTTTGCTCAGTTCCTTCCAGAGAAAAGCCTTGACCCTGCGATCGCAGAATGTTTTCCCAGCAGTTTTCAAATTCGCGGGAATAGCGATCGCCGTGCAGGATCGAGGTGAAGCGCAAAACCCGATCTTCTCCAGCGATCTCAATGCCCTTGCCTAACTGAAACCAACAGGCAAGATATTCTTTAACTTGTTCTAGGGTAGCCATAAAATAAATTTAAAATTTAAAATTCAAAACTCAAAATTCTGAACTTTTCTCCAATCCTAGCGTAGCGCTCTCTCTCTTGATAGAAGAATCGGTATTTTTTGCAGATCGCCAATGTCTCGGGAGAGAACTACAATCAAAAGGAGATACCTTCTCTTCTCCTTGCATGGATATTCCCTCTCATCAAGCCGTTGATTGGGATCGGGATGAACTCGATCGCACTCTCCTCGACTTTAGCGAAATTCAAGCTGAACTCAACTATAAACAAGCACAGGAATCCTTACAGCACCAAATTGAGGCGATCGATCTGACCCCACGAGAGCAAAATGGATTAGAAGCTGAGATCGATCGCCTCACGAAAATGCTCGATAAACTGGATCGATCTGTAGTACAAATTGCCGCTTTTGGCATGGTAGGCCGGGGAAAGTCTTCGGTTCTCAATGCCTTGTTGGGTGAAAATGCCTTTACAGTGGGACCGCTACACGGTGTCACGCAAACCGTAGGAAGTGCAAATTGGCAACTGGAAGAAGAGGCGATCGAAGCCAGTCAGCAGTCTTTGCAACGGCTTTCTCTGGCGGGAGTTAATGATTCTCAAATCCAATTACTCGATACTCCTGGTATTGATGAAGTTGATGGTAAAACGCGGGAAATCTTAGCGAAAAAGGTGGCCAAACAAGTTGATTTAATTTTGTTTGTGATTGCTGGGGATATTGCTAAAGTTGAATATGAGGCTCTTTCTCAACTGCGCGATTCGGGTAAACCGATGATTTTAGTTTTTAATAAAATTGACCAATATCCTGAAGCCGATCGCGAGGAAATTTATCGTACTATTCGCGATCGCCGAGTGCGTCAATTGCTTTCCCCTGAAGAAATTGTTATGGTAGCAGCTTCGCCTTTAGTTGCGGAAAAAGTAGAGAATATAGAGGGGAAAGTAAGCGTACAAAGACGACGAGGAAAGCCCTGTGTTGAAGCCTTAAAACTAAAAATCTTAGATATTTTGCACCGAGAAGGAAAAGCCCTGCTTGCCCTCAATACCATGCTCTATGCTGATGAAGTAAACGAGCAAATTGTGCGGCGAAAAATGGAGATTCGTAACGATGCAGCGAATGCTACCATTATGCGAGGAGTGATGACCAAGGCGATCGCGATCGCCCTTAATCCCGTTACGGTTGTAGATTTGTTTACAGGAGCCATTATCGATCTTGCTTTGATTCTTTCTCTTTCTCATCTTTATGGTATTCCTATGACGCAACAAGGCGCTTTTAGCTTATTACAAAAAATTGCCTTGAGTATGGGGGGAATTAGTGCCAGCGAGTTGTTAGGAACTTTGGGTTTAAGTGGGATTAAAGGATTATTGGGAATATCTGCCCCCGTTACCGCAGGAATATCGCTTCTCCCTTATGTTTCTGTCGCGATCGCCCAAGCTGGAGTTGCAGGAGTTTCTAGTTATGCGATCGGACAAGTGACAAAAACCTATCTCGCTAACGGTGCAACTTGGGGTCCTGACGGTCCAAAAGTAGTTGTACAAAATATTCTTGATTCTTTAGACGAAACCTCAATTCTCAATCGAATTAAAGAAGAATTAACAGCAAAATTATCAACAAATAATTATCAATAAGACTCACAAGTTATTGCTATCAACTATCAACTATAATAACTATCAACTATCAACTATAATAACTATCAACTATCAACTATCAACTATCAATTATCAATTATCAATTATCAATTATCAACTATCAACTATCAACTATCAACTATCAACTATCAACTATCAACTATAATAACTATCAACTATAATAACTATCAACTATAATAACTATCAACTATCAACTATCAACTATCAACTATAATAACTATCAACTATCAACTATCAACTATCAACTATAATACCTATCAACTATCAACTATCAACTATCAACTATCAACTATCAACTATAATACCTACCGAGTTCCTGTTGGTTGCAGTCTATGTCCCTGAAGTAAACTTGCCATTGCTTCATAATATAGATCGGGATCGTAGGCAATTAAAAGCAGATCGACTCCCGAAATTAACGCCTTTTTAATTGCACCATTAATGCCTTCTGAACTTCCATAAACCGCTTTCATACAAAGATCGTCAGTAATTAAAATCCCGCGATATTGCCATTTTTCTCGAATTAATTCTCGAATAACAGGAGGAGAAAAAGAAACAGGATATTGTGTATCTAATGCCATTAATTTTGCGTGTCCTAACATTGTCCAAGCTGAAGATTTTTTCATTATCTCGCGAAAAGGAATCCAATCATCTCGTTCTAATTCCTCTACAGATGCGTTCAATTCTGCATCGGTAACATGGGTATCATTTTCCACTCTTCCTAAGCCTGGAAAATGCTTAATCGTGCATTTTACATCAAATTGTTCTAAGGTATCGCAGTACCATTTTGCTACTAATGTAACAATTTTACTATCATCAGAAATCGCACGACGATAAATTTGTGAATAGCGATCGCGCTGATTAACAACACCCTTATTCAAGTCTACCACAGGGGCAAAATTAACATTAATTCCCAGGTCTGATAATTCTCGACCTTGAGTTGAAGCGTATTCGATAACTGCTTTTTTTATGTTTTCGATGTTCTTTTCTTTCGCAACTATTTCCGAGAGAGAAGGTAAATAAGTTAAAGGAGGGGATAAACGAGAGACTATTCCTCCTTCTTGATCTGTGGCAATCCATAAAGGAGATAATCCTTGCGATCGCCTAATTTCCTGTAATGTTTCTAGTTCTGTTTTAATCTCCTCATAAGTTTTATTTTCAATATTTCTTGTTGTAATAAAAACACCTGCGATCGCGCGTTTTTCGACCAGTTTAACAGCATCATTAATATCCTTATAACCGACAATAAAATGTTTTCCGAACACCTCTAAACTTTCTACTTCCGCACCTAAAACAACGCGGTATTTTTGCCAATAAAACTGCGCTTCATTCGCAACAGTAATCGTTAAACCAACAACACCGAGGAAGGCGATCGCAAAAGCCATTCCTTTTTGCAAATTCCAGTTTTTTTGTCGCAGTTGCAAACATCCCGAGAGAATAAGCAGAGAACTTCCTAACAAAAGAAAGACTAAAATAATGTCTCGAATACTCGCTAAACTTGGCGTTCTCAATTGAGTTGAGAGAACAATTAAAACAATTGCGATAAGAATTTGGGCGATCGCAGTTATCATAAAAATCATCATTTTTTAATACTCTCTAATTCTAACTCTGTATTCTCTAATTCACCCTCTTCTAATTCTAACTCTTCAATGTCTAATTCATCCTCTTCTAATTCTAAATCTCCATTCATATCTTCTTGAATTTCATAAATTGATTTTTGAGGTAAAATGATTTCAAATTCTGAGTATTCTTGAGGAGAAGAACGAACCTTCACTTCCCCCTGATGGAGAGAAACAATCGTTTCTCGCGCTAAAGATAAACCCAGTCCCGTTCCTTCTCCCGTCGGTTTAGTGGTAAAAAATGGCTCAAAAATTTTATCTAAATTGTCAGGAGGAATACCAATACCGTTATCGCGAATGGTAATTTTAACGCGATCGCCCATCTCTTCAGTTTTGACCATTAAAATCGGCAAATAATCAGATTCTCCTTCTAGTTTGCGATCTTTCATCGCATCAAAAGCATTGTGTAAAATATTAATAATTGATGTATTAAAACTTTGGGCAAAAACTAGCACGGGCTTGAGATTTGGATCGTAATCAACATCTAATTTAGAATCAAAATCGGCAATTTTTTCTTGGAAATTATGATAGGTTAGTTGAACTGCTTCTTTTAATAGTTGATTAACATCTGAAAGAGACGCATTTTCCGTTCCTCCCCCCGCATGACCGAGCATTCCATCAACAATTTTTTCAATTCTTTTACCATTCTGATGAATGGTTTTCACGCATTCTTTAAAATCTTCAACAATTTCCCCAATATATTCTACCGCATCCTCTTCTAGTTTAGAAGATTGTGCTTCCAATTCTTCTTCAAGGTCTTGGGTTAACTGTACCGTCAAGTCAGAAAAATTATTGACAAAATTGAGAGGATTACGAATTTCATGGGCAATTCCTGCGGTTAAAGACCCCAAAGAAGCTAATTTTGCTTGAGAGATCATTTGATTTTGAGCCGTTTGTAATTGATCTAAAGTTTCTCCTAACTGTATATTTGTTTCTCCCAATTGTACATTTTTAGTGTTCAATTCTTCCGTTCGTTCTGCAACTTTAATCTCTAAGGTTCGTGCGTAGTCTTCAATGCGTTGATAGGAGCGTTTTAAGTTTGTAATCAAAGTCGCCCCAATTTTCACGATCGCGCTTCCCGTTAAAGTCATTAAAGCAGGAGTCATGGGTATCCACCAATTGTTTAAAAAGATACCAAAAACCCCAAAAATAAGCACGCTGCTGGCAACAAGAAAACGAATCAGAGTGCGAATTGTTGATAATTTAGCCAGACCATCCACCGATCGCCAATGAGAAATACCTAAAGCACCAATGCCAGACCAAAGCAAGATCCACAGCCATTCTAAATACTCAGGTAAAGTTGAAATCAGCGATCGCTCTCCCAAAGCAGCACCGATAATAAAACTGGTCACTTGAGCATTAACTTCTACCCCCGTCATCAACGTGGGTAAACCGGAAAAAGGTTCGCTATAAGGTGTGAGAAAAAAATCTTTGAGACTGGGTGCAGTCGAACCGATAAACACGATGCGATCGCGAAACAAATCTTCCTCAATGCGTCCTTCAAGAACATCCTGCATGGAAACAAAACGAAAACTATTTTCCGCAGCGCGATAGTTCAGTAAAACTTGATAGCCGCGATTATTAGCACGCATATATCCCCCATCATTCGCCTCGAAACGTTTAAAAATGGCTGGACCGATCCCAATTTTTCCCTTATCCAGTATTTCTGGAGAAATTCCTTCTGCTTCGAGATACATCCACGCTAATTTAAACCCCAAACTAAAAACCGTTTTGCCATCGGGGTCAGATAAATAGATAAAACCGCGCCGAATTTTTCCATCGACATCCCAGGGCAAATCATTGGCCGTCACTCGCCCCAATTCTGCCAAAATAGGAGGAGGAGGAATAATCACTGCGCGATCGCCAGGGGTTGTTTCCATCGGTGCATCCCCAACAATTTTTTGAATTCCGATTAAATTGGGAGTCGATCGAGCAAATTCTAACCATTCCTCATGGCCGGGTTCCTTGACAAAATTTCGGTAAATATCTAAACCGATCGCTCGCGGTTGTTGTGCTTTAATTTTTTCTAATAACTGAACGATTAAAGCATCCGAAAAAGGCCAATCTTCGACAGACTGTAAATCAGATTCATTAAACCCAACAATAACAATCCGCGAATCAGTGGCCATAGCTGGCCGCAAGCGAGTCATTTGGTCGTAGACAGATAATTCGAGGAGTTGTAGGAGTCCGGTTAAGCGTATCAAGATAGTTAATCCTGCTACACTCCCCGCTACAACCCATTCTCCTCGCCATTGCCAGAAAAGTTTTCGGAACTTAGTCCATAACATGGTTTATCTCAAAGT
Organism: Spirulina sp. CCY15215; assembly: GCF_016888125.1. Taxonomy (GTDB): domain Bacteria; phylum Cyanobacteriota; class Cyanobacteriia; order Cyanobacteriales; family Spirulinaceae; genus CCY15215. The sequence continues at coordinate 12,900 of NZ_JACSWA010000318.1, read as the reverse complement.
TTTTCCTTGTTGCGATCGCCGGTTGTTAACTTCGCGATCGCCTCTTCTACCGACATAGTTCCCAAGTCTCCCGAAGCGCGACTGCGAAGGCTCAAAGTATTGCCTTCCACTTCTTTTGCTCCTACGATCGCCATAACGGGGATCTTTTGTTTTTCCCCATTGCGAATCATTTTAGCGAGACGTTCCCCACTGGTATCTATTTTGGCACGAAGTCCCACGGCCTGCATTTTGGCGACCACTTCTCGAGCATAATCTAAGAATTCATCGCTAACACACAACAAGCGCAGTTGTTCAGGAGCCAACCAGAGGGGAAAATCTCCCGCATACTCTTCAATTAAAATACCAATCAGTCGCTCTAAGGAGCCAAAAGGAGCGCGGTGAATCATAACTGGACGCTGGCGAGAACCATCCTCCGCCACGTATTCTAATTCAAAGCGATCGGGTAAGTTATAATCGACCTGTACGGTGCCGAGTTGCCATTCTCGCTCGAGAACATCGTGGAAGATGAAATCGAGCTTAGGACCGTAAAAAGCTGCCTCTCCAGGTGCCTCAAAATGCTCCATTTCTAAATGCTCTACTGCGCTGCGAATCGCATTTTCAGCCTTGTTCCAATTCTCTACCGAACCGATATATTTATCCGATTCTGGATCGCGGAAACTCAGCCGCGCTTTGAAGTTTTGCAACTGCAAACTATTAAAAACCGTGAGAATTAAATCTACTACACTGAGAAATTCTGCTTCGAGTTGGTCGGGACTGACAAATAAGTGAGAATCATCCACCGTAAAGCCCCGCACTCGGGTTAATCCCCCCAATTCCCCCGACTGTTCGTAACGGTAAACGGTGCCGAATTCCGCGAGACGCATGGGCAGTTCCCGATAAGAACGCATTTCATCCTTATAAATTTGGATGTGAAAAGGGCAGTTCATGGGTTTAAGAACGAAACCTCGTTCCATTGCCGCCGATTCTGCATCCTCTGCCATCATGGGGAACATATCCTCTTTATAGTTCTGCCAGTGACCGGAGATTTTAAAGAGGTCGGTGCGAGCAATGTGAGGAGTGACAACCCCCAGATAGCCGCGTTTTACCTGTTCTTCCTTGAGAAAATTCTCCAATAGCGATCGCACGATCGCCCCTTTCGGGGTCCACAGAGGCAAACCGGGTCCAACGGCATCCGAGAAGATAAATAAGCCCAATTGCTTACCTAATTTGCGATGATCCCGCTTCAATGCCTCTTCCTTGCGGCGCTTGTATTCCTTCAATTGTTCCGGGGTTTCCCAGGCTGTGCCGTAGATGCGCTGTAATTGTTCTCGGTTTTCATCCCCGCGCCAATAGGCACCAGCGACGGTTTCAATGGCGATCGCCTTGGGATTTAGTTCAGAGGTATTTTCTACATGAGGACCCGCACAGAGATCCCACCATTCCTCGCCAAGGTGGTACAAGCTAATCGAGTCCCCCTTAATGATATCCCGCAGGATTTCCAGTTTATAGGGTTCGTTAATGGCTTTGATGCGTTGTTTTGCCTCTTCCCGACTGACCTCCTCGCGCATGACTGGGAATTTTTTCTTAATAATCTTATCCATCTCCTTCTTGATGGTCTTGAGATCCTTATCGGTAAAGGGTTCGGGATTATCAAAGTCGTAGTAAAATCCGGTTTCCGTCCAAGGACCGATCGTTACCTGCGCTTGAGGAAAGAGTTTCTGTACCGCCATCGCTAAAACGTGGGATGTGGTGTGACGGATGCGTTTGAGGGTATCTGATTCGCTGGTGCGGGGCAGGCGAATGGGGGGGGTTAGCTCTTGTTCTTCGGCGTTCGGTAACGGTTGATTCATATTTTTTATATTGCAATTCTGCGTCTCTCTATAATACTGAGAATCGGGACAAGCGGGTTTTGGCGATCGCGGCAATTTTTGGTTTTACAGCATGATTCCGTAGTCTTTGACGAATTTCACGAATTTCAGCCTAATTTGTTAATTCAAACTTGTCTTTCTCCTCATTTCCCTCGCCAAGATTATTTTATTGCCGAAGTTATCGGCGATCGCAATACATTACTCTCCTGCGATCGCCTAACTTGTAGGATGCGTTAATGAAATGTAACGCACCTTATTTTTGCTTGAACAAAAGCAATTTTTTCGGAGTAACTTCTGGTCAGCTATAATGCCTGATGACGAGTACAGCGAAAGACCAATAATTATTAAGCGATCGCCTAATAATCACAACTCATAGTGATGGCGATCGCTAGGCGATCGCCGCAACTCGGTTAACCGAAGCAGGTTTAGATATTCCAAGACATCACTTAGCCTCAGAGCCAGAGCTAACCTTGTATGCCCGTCTCCAAAACGAACGAGAGGATGCTTACCACTACTACAATGCTTTACTGAATCGACTTAATAGCTTTTGCAACGCACTTGAAATCAGTTACAAATATAAGTCATCTAACAATTAGTCAGTATATCTGGAACTTCGGCGATCGCCCCATTGCCAACTCATAAGGGGATTAACAATAAGGCGATCGCGAAAGATAAATAATTGTTAAGTGCGATCGCCTAATAATCACGACTCACAGGAATAGCGATCGGCATTATCGAGTGCATCTCAAAGTTGCAAATTTATAACATTGCTCCGAATAATTAGAGCTAGGGAGCGAGACGCTCCCACTACACCATAATGGGGGTAGTGCGTTCGCGTAGCGTGTCCAAAGGACAAACATCTTGCTCGCTATTTTTACAAACAAAACTGAGATGCACCCCCATTATCAACCAATTCTCATCCTTATTTCTGACTCTCCAGAATTGTCTTCGCATTCAAAAGCGCCTGATGTTGCTCTTTACTAATCTTAGGATATTTGAGATTCAGTTCCTTCAACTGCGTGTAAATGATGCCCGCCACCACCAGACGAGTAAACCATTTATGATCGGCGGGGATAATGTACCAAGGAGCATATTTTGTACTCGTATGATTGAACATATCCTCATAGACACTCATATAGTCATCCCAAAAGGCACGCTCTTTCGCATCATTTTCAGAGAATTTCCAATTCTTTTCAGGGCGATTAATCCGTTCTAAAAAACGGTCTTTCTGCTCCTCTTTAGATACATTGAGAAAAAACTTGAGGATAATCGTTCCATTATTAACCAGATGTTTCTCAAAGTTGTTGATTTCCTCAAAGCGGCGCTTCCAAATATCAGTATCAGTTATGCTAACAGGGAGCGGTCGCTGGTCTAGAATTTCTGGATGCACTCTTGTTACTAAAATTTCTTCGTAATAAGAACGATTAAAAATGCCAATTCGTCCTCTTTCGGGTAAAGCCTTAGAACATCGCCACAAATAGTCATGATTTAACTCTTGCGTAGATGGCGCTTTAAAGCTATGCACCTGACATCCTTGAGGATTAATCCCCGACATAACGTGCTTGATGGTACTATCTTTTCCCGCCGCATCCATAGCCTGAAAGATAATTAGCACAGCATGAGTATTTTGGGCATAGAGAACATCCTGATATTCAGCTAACGCCTCAATTCCTTCCTTTAATTTACCTTTAGCTTTCGACTTTTTGAGGTGATCGGCTTTGTAGCCTGGATCATAGTCTTTAGTAAGAGAAATTTTTCGTTCTGGTGGCACAATAAAAGGACGAATCAAATCGTCAAGTTTTTTGATTGGGAATAAATTATTAGATTTTTGATTTGTCATGTTTTTCACCAAAATTTGTAATTCTAGGTGACAATAACTCTACTACAAAATCGGGGCAAATCGGGGCAAATTTGCGCCTTTCTTCTGGTGTTAAACTCTCCCAACGTTCCCGACAAATCCAAGAAGCATCAGGCGATCGCTTTGCCCCATTAGACAAACAAAACCCCGTCGAAGAATCAAACCCTCGACAGAAAAATATTGCCAATATCCTCGATTATATCGCGTTTATTGTTTTGGCAATTGTGTCAAGATTTGCTGACAATATGCGATTAAATGCTCGATTTTAACTAAACAGGCGGCTTGGCGCTGTTGTATCGTTCTCTCTTGGCGAGAGGCTTGCAAAAAAATAATATCAGTCTGCAACAAACGCATGGTTCGATGAGTCTCAGTATGCAGGGATTGCCATTGAGAAGTGTGTTGAGGAATAGTTTGAGGAATATTCTCTGGAATGTCTGTGGGAATGCTGCGATCGCCGTTTTCTACGGTTAAAATCAGAATCTTTTCTCGATACATTTGTTCTAAATCTGTGAATTTTTCTGCGATCGCGCTTTTCACCTCGGGAGAAGATTCAAGAAAAACCTTAAAGGCTTCTAGATTTTCGAGAAAAATTCCATAATGAGAATCAAGGGATTGAATTTCCATACCTAGTTGAGATAATATAAACTTCTCGTAAATAAAAATTTTCTTTCTTGGTATTCTTTAGTATTAACTTTTTTGCGATCGCTTTTTTCAGAAATTTTACCGAGAATATTCCCCCATATTTATTTTAGATTCGTGCTAGTAACGTTTGAACTAGCCATCTATTATCATCCCATTAACCCATCTAACCCTCAAATCTTATGAATTTACCTACCATTACCCATCCTTCCCCAGCTAATTCTATCCCATTAGGGAGCGATATCCCTCAACCGAGCGATCGCCATATCTCCAAGTCCTACAATCCCAAGCCTAATGATATTCTTCTTCCCGATTGGCTAAACGAATGTCTTATTTCCTATGCCCATCCCCAAGATAGCGATCGCGATATCGCACTCATTTGTCGCGCTTTTAACTTTGCTTATACCCTACATGAAGGTCAGTATCGCAAATCGGGGGAACCTTATATCGCCCATCCCGTCGCTGTTGCAGGTTTATTGCGCGATCTAGGAGGGGATAGCGTTACCATCGCAGCCGGATTTTTACACGATGTTGTCGAAGATACCGACGTGACTCCCGAGGAAATTGAAGCACAATTCGGACCCCAAGTTCGCCAATTAGTGGAAGGAGTGACCAAGTTATCCAGTTTTAATTTTTCCAGCAAAACCGAACGTCAAGCGGAAAATTTTCGACGAATGTTTCTCGCTATGGCTGAAGATATTCGCGTCATTGTGGTTAAACTGGCCGATCGCCTGCACAATATGCGAACTTTAGAGCATCTTAAACCCGACAAACAACAACGTATTGCTCAAGAAACCCGCGATATTTTTGCCCCTCTTGCTAATCGTTTGGGCATCGGTCGCTTTAAATGGGAATTGGAAGATTTATGCTTTAAATATCTTGAGCCTCAAGAATACCGAGAAATTCAAGGATTAGTTGCCGAACGTCGCAGCGATCGCGAAGATCGGATCGAAAAAACCATCGAAAGTTTACGAGAAAGAATGCAAGAATTGGGTATTTCTGTTTTAGAAATAACGGGTAGACCCAAACATCTTTATGGCATTTATAGTAAAATGAAAAGGCAGCAAAAAGCCTTTGAAGAGATTTATGATATTGCTGCGATTCGGATTATTGGCAATACAAAAGATAGTTGTTATCGTTCTTTAGCTGTCGTTCACGATATTTTTAAACCCATTCCAGGACGCTTTAAAGACTATATTGGTTTACCCAAGCCCAATCGCTATCAATCCTTACATACAACGGTTGTCAGCGCTAAAGGTCGTCCTCTAGAAGTACAAATTCGTACCTTAGAAATGCACCATATTGCCGAGTATGGCATTGCCGCCCATTGGAAATATAAAGAAAGTGGCAATTCAGAACAAACTTCTCCAGGTGATGAGAAATTTACTTGGTTGCGACAATTATTAGAATGGCAAAATGACCTCAACGATGCTCAAGAATATGTTGAGAATCTGAAATCGAATTTATTTGAAGATGATGTTTATGTATTTACGCCCCAAGGAGATGTTATTTCCTTAGCACGAGGGGCGACTCCGGTGGATTTTGCCTATCGCATTCATACCGAAGTTGGCAATCACATGAAAGGGGCAAGAATTAACGGGCGTTGGTCGGTTTTGGATACGCCTTTACAAAATGGTGATATTGTCGAAATTGTCACCAGTAAAAATAGTCACCCAACTTTAGATTGGTTGAACTTTGTTGCTACTCCCAGCGCCCGAAATCGCATTCGTCAATGGTATAAGCGATCGCGTCGGGAAGAGAATATCGCCCGAGGTCGAGAATTATTAGAAAAAGAATTGGGAAAAAAGGGATTTGAGGCTTTATTAAAATCCGAACCGATGCGAATGGTTGCGGAAAGATGTAATTATCAAGGGGTAGAAGACCTTCTCGCCGCCCTGGGGTATGGTGAAACAACCCTCAATCTTGTGGTTAATCGCTTGCGAGATGCGGTTAAAATAACTCAACCCATTCAACCCGATACTAATCCAAATGTAGCAGAAACAATCGATTCGATTCGCAGTTTTCCCAAAGAAAGCACCTGTAGCAAATCCCCTATTGCTGGAGTAGAAGGGTTAATGCACCATATTGCAGGCTGTTGCAATCCAATTCCAGGAGAACCAATTATTGGCGTTGTGACGCAACTGCGGGGGATTTCTATTCACCGTCAAGGGTGTGCAAATGTCGAGAAAATGGCCGGCGATCGCCTCATTCCCGTGAGTTGGAATACCCTAGATGGGAAAAGTTGTTCTCCCACCTATCGCGTTAACATTCAGGTAGAAACTCTCGATCGCGTTGGGGTGATGCGAGATGTTTTGGGGCGATTAAGCGATGATGAGATTAATGTCTGTCAAGCGGAGGTTAGTACCAGTTTCGGAAAACCAGCTTTAATTACATTGGGAATTGAGATTCGCGATCGCAGTCAACTCGATCGCAGCTTTAAGAAAATTCGCCAAATGAGTGATGTTTTGGATGTGCGTCGTATTAATGAACAATGAACAATTATTAATTATCAATTATTAATTATCAGTTATCAATGTAAGATAGCTGATAATTGTTAACTATTGGCTGAAGAGGGTTAAGGTAAAGAATGAAAATGAACTTATTTGGGAACTTTTTTCGCAGATTGAAACAGTGGAAAGGGTTTATTATTCTTGTTTGTTTGAGCTTTATTGCGATCGCCTTGCGTCCCGCGATCGTTTCCTCTCAAACCCTGCCCAATTTTCCCACGGATATACAAGGATACTGGGCGCAACAATGCGTGCGACAAATGGTCAAACAAGGGGTAATGGAGACATTTCACGATAATACCTTTCGACCCAATTTACCAGTCACTCGCGGACAATTTGCCGATATTTTAATTGCTGCTTTTCCCAATGCTCCTGATGTGAGAAGATATTTAGAAGGAGAATTTGACGATATTCCGGAAGGATATTGGGCAACCACTGCCATTCATCAATCTTTTGTAACGAACTTTCTGTCGGGATATCCCGATCGCATTTTTGCCCCTCTCAAGTATATTTCTCGTTCTGAAGTTGTCATTGCGATCGCCTCGGGTTTTAATCTTTACCAACCCAGTCAACCTGCGGATTTTATTTTATCGGGATATTTTAATGATGTAGAAAAGATTCCCGTTTATGCTAGAGAAATTATTGCTACGGCAGCAGAAAATGAATTAATTGTTAACTTTCCTCAAATTCGAGAATTTAGACCTAATTCCCTCGCGAGTCGAGGTGAAATAGCTGCCTTTTTATGTCAGACTTCAGGAGATTCAGGTTTAGTTCCACCACAATATGTTATTAATGAAAACAATTTTATTCTGCCACCCGAGTTTTTAGAAGAGGGTAATGAAAAAAATAATCTGGATTTTAGTCTGCAATTTGATACCAAAAAAAATATTGCTGAAACTACAACAAAGTTGATTGCTAATGATTCTTTTCTCCCTATTTCATTTCAGAAACACCCTGATCGCAATTCTGATACTGAGTTAAGAGGAGTTTGGCTAACCAATATTGACAGCGATGTTTTATTTTCCCACAAAAATCTAGAAACCGCGATTTCTCGTTTGCAAGCCTTAAATTTTAATACTCTTTATCCGACGGTTTGGAATGGGGGATATACTTTATATCCTAGTGCAATAATGAAACAAGAAATTGGCCGCGATCGCGATCCTGAACCCGGTTTGCAAGGAAGAGATATGTTAGCAGAGGCGATCGCGATCGGTCATGGGAAAAAGATGAAAGTTACTCCTTGGTTTGAATTCGGATTCATGTTACCCGCAGACTCAGAAATAGCCCGAAAACATCCCGACTGGTTAACTAAACGCATCGATGGTAATAATATCTGGTTAGAAGGTGGAGTGCGCGAGAGAGTCTGGTTAAACCCTTTACATCCAGAAGTTCAACAATTTATTACCAGTTTAATTGTTGAGATTGTTAGCAATTATAATATTGATGGGATTCAATTTGACGATCACTTTGGCTATCCCTCTGATTTTGGTTACGATGACTATACAATAAAGTTATATCGACAGGAACATAACGGTTATTTTCCAGCCAATGATTACAAAGATGTAGAATGGATTCGCTGGCGTGCTGATAAGATTACTGGATATATGAAAAGTCTCTTTTTTGCCATTAAAGCCGCCAAAAATAATGTAATTGTTTCTTTATCTCCTAATCCTCAAGAATTCTCTTTAGAATACTATTTACTCGACTGGCAAACCTGGGAAAGAATGGGTTTAATTGAAGAGTTAATCGTTCAACTATATCGCGACGATCTGAATAAGTTTCGTCGCGATTTATCTCATCCTTCCATTCAACAAGCTAAAAATCATATTCCTGTAGGAATTGGCATATTAACCGGTTTAAGACAGCGTTTTGTCCCCTTCGATCGCATCAAAAAACAAGTCAATGCGGTGAGAAGGGAACATCTTGCAGGAGTATCTTTCTTCTTTTATGAGAGTTTATGGAACTATACTGATGAATCTCCCGAAAGAAGACAAGCGGGGTTTCAAGAGTTATTCGATCGCCCGTAGGGGTTTGGTCCCCAAACCCTCTTGAAACTGAAAGAAATCGCCGAAAGAAACCCCAACCATAATCTTTGATTTAGTTGGGGGGTTCTTTCCCTCATTGTTTATTCTTTAGGTGGCTTGTTTACCGACGGAGGAGCCGCAGAAGGTGCAGGTTTACTCACTTGTGGAGTTGTGGGACGCACGGGAGCGGGAGCGGGAGCGGGAGCGGCGGGAGCAGGATTAGAACGGGGTGCCGGTGCCGTTGCCCGTTGAGGACGAGGTGCTGGTGCAGGAGCAGGGCGAGAAGGAGTCGTCGCACGACGCACTACAGGTTTTGAGGGACTCGCTGGCTTGCTGACATTACGAGCAGGAGCCGAAGAGCGTTGTGGAGCAGGACTTGCTGTTCGTGTCGGGGTTGGTGTAGCACGACGGGTAGTTTGCCGTGTTTGCCGTGTTTGAGTGCGACTGCTACCGCTACCGCTACTACTACCACCACTACTACTACTACTGCGACTGCTACTGCGACTGCGACGCGGCTGAGACTGAACCGCTAAATTTTGATCTGGGGGAATAGATTTATAGTAATTTTGTTTGGGTTTGAGCGGTTCCGCCGCGATGATTCCCTTGCGCCCATCTAAATCAGGTCGATCGGGGAATTCCTCCTCGGGAATTTCTTCAGTAACTCGACTCATAAAATCCTGCCAAACGGCGGCGGCAGTGCTACTTGCGCCTTTGGTGGAAGTATTGTCATCATTTCCGAGCCAAACTCCCGCGACCAATTGGGGAATATAACCGACAAACCATAAATCCCGGTAATCATCCGATGTTCCCGTTTTACCTGCCACAGGACGGTTGAGTTGAGCGGCGGTTCCTGTACCGGAATCAACCACCGATCGCAGCATCCAAGTCATAATTGCTGCTGAGTCTTCATCGATCGCCTGCTTTGGTTTTTCCTTGGCTTCGTAGATTACCTTTCCCTCGCGATCGAGAATGCGGGCAATGCCGTGAGATTCAGGGTGTAGCCCTTTATTGGCGAGGGTTCCATAAGCGCTGGTCAACTCCAACAGCGTCACCTCTGACGCACCCAAAGCGAGGGAATAGGTCGGCTTGAGTTCCGATTCAATACCCATATCCTTGGCCAGTTTGACAATAGGATTCCAACCCACGTCAATCAAAGTTTTTACGGCGGGAATATTAACCGAATAAGTTAGCGCATCCCGCATGGAGACTTCCCCCCGGTAGCCTTTATTGTAGTTTTTGGGTTCGTACCCATCCACCACCAAAGGAGCATCTCGCAGGCTCTTGTAGGGGGAGAAACCTGCCGCGATCGCCGTGGAATAAACTAAGGTTTTAAAAGTAGATCCCGGTTGGCGTTTGGCTTGGGTAACGCGGTTAAACTGTCCGTTTTTGTCTTTATTAAAATAATCATCTCCCCCTACCATTGCCTTTATTTCCCCGGTGCGGGGGTCGATCGCCGTTAGGGAGGCTTGGGAAAACTGCTGAGATTCGCCATAACGCACCACAGCTTTAGCAACAGCATCTTCTGCGGCTTGTTGCCATTTCAGGTTAATGGTGGTTTCAATAGTCAAGCCTCCTTCCGCAATCTTGTCTGGGGGAATAAGTTTGGGAATTTGTTCTTGAACATAGTCGGTAAAATAAGGCACCTTGCGATCGAGGCGTTTGGGTTGCTGGGGATTGAGTTTGAGAGAAGCCGCGATCGCCAAAGCAGCTTGACCTGGACTGATATAGCCTTCATCCCGCATCCTCTCCAAGACAATATTTCGCCGTTCTTTGGCAGCATCGGCATCCTTAAGAGGAGAATAAATACTTGGAGCCGGGGCAATACCCGCAAGGGTTGCTACTTCTCCCACATCGAGTTTATCCACAGACTTACCAAAATAAACCCAGGCCGCATCGGCGACCCCATAAGCCCCCGAACCCAAATAGACTAAATTTAAGTAGCGTTCGAGAATGCGTTCTTTATCGTAAGTTCCTTCAACTTTTTGCGCGATGCGAATTTCTTTAATTTTGCGCCAGAATTCTTTATCGTTATCCAAATAGACAATACGGCTTAATTGTTGGGTAATTGTACTTCCCCCTTCTACCACTCGTCCCGAGCGCAAGTTGGCAAAAGTGGCTCGGGCAATGCCAGGATAATCTACGCCTTTATGATCGAGAAAGCGGCGATCCTCGCTGGCAATAAAGGACTGAACTACTAGATTAGGGATTTTACCCATTTCTAATTTTTCGTGAGCCAGGGGTCCAATTTCTTGCAGTATGCTACCATCACCCGCTTTAACCGTCATGGTTTTAGCTCGTTTGTAGGTGAGAATTCCCTCTACGGACTCGGGTAATTGCGCTTCTACCTCCTGCCAAACTTTATGGCCGTAGGCGACTCCACTGCCCAAACCCGTTGCCACTACTAACAATGCCCACAACCAAGGACGACGGTATAAGGGTTTCTTTTTGCCCGCAATGGGTTCTTTTGCCGTTTCCTCCTCTTCTTTGGGGTTGGGAATTACTGACTTTTCTGGGGTTGCTACGGTTGCTTTTACCTGCTCTGTGTTACCCGTGTTACCTGGTTTACCAGTTTTCACTGTCTCACCATTCCCAGGGATCGCGGCAGGTAGCATCGAACCATTAGACTTACCATTTTTTGATTTACCCTTTCCCAAGTTGGGAAGGGAAATCTTTCCCTCAACAGGAATAGCCGGATCGACAGATGCCGATTGGCTTACCTTACCATTTTGACTTTTGGGTTTTTGAACGAATTTTGACACGCCGACTCCTCAAACTCTGCCAGGAAACACGGAAACTCAGGTTTTTAAATTTTTAGGTTTCTTATTTTGCCTATTGTATGTCGTTCTTTCCGATCCTGCCGCAGAGTTTTTGAGAAAATTCTGTCATCAGGAGGAGATAAGATAATTAAAATCAAAAGCAAAGCGACAATAATTTGTCCGAATAGCTCCCAACTCTAAAGGGAAAGGGATTTTTAAAGGATACTAAATTTTATGATTCAAGCCGACTTAGAACAAATCGCCCTACAACTGGAAAGTCAAGATTCTCGCGATCGAATGCTTGCCCTGGTAAGGTTGCGCCAAGTTTCTCCCCAGGATGCCCTTCCCTTAATCAAAAAAGTCCTCAACGATAAGGTTTTGCAGGTGCGATCGATGGCGGTATTTGCCTTGGGGGTCAAGCCCACGGAAGAATCTTATCCTATGTTGGTTAAATGCTTGCAAACTGATCCCGATTATGGCATTCGTGCCGATGCTGCGGGGGCGTTGGGCTATTTAGAGGATAAACGGGCTTTTGAACCTCTCGTGCGTGCGTTTTATGAGGAAACCCAATGGTTAGTGCGTTTTAGTGCAGCCGTTGCTTTAGGAAATATTGGGGATATCCGCGCCCGAAAAGTGTTGATGGAAGCCCTCTATAGCCAGGAGTCTGTCATGGAACAAGCGGCGATCGCTGCCCTGGGGGAAATTGGTGCAATGGAATCCCTCGATGATATTCTCTCTTTTATCGATTCAGAGGATTGGTTAGTGCGTCAGCGCCTCGCGGAAGCCCTCCGTCACCTCCCCTGCGAGAAAAGTGCTTCCGCCCTTCAATACTTGGTCAAAGATGACCATTCTCAAGTAAGCGAGGCGGCTTTATTTGCGATAGATAGTCCCAAGTGAGGGGTGTTTCGACCTGTTGGGGGAAGCGATGGGGTTGGGTGCGTGCATGGATGCGATATTTATCCCAGAGATTTTGTTCCCTGTATATTGTTCGCTGTAATGGCGATCGCATCGCCATAATCCCATCAAAGATGTGGCAAGGGGACTCCCGTTAGACCCGATAGGGTTAGCGGGAGTCCCCTTGCCACAAACAAGGGAGTCTGAGCAAAGCGAATCAGTGTGTTCATCAGAAGAATGGGTAGAAACCCCGCCCTTATAGGACGGCTTTATATTGATTCCGTTACCGCCTTGGAGTTGTTTAATTAGGATGCTTTTGTATTGCATTTTTAACAGGACAAGTACTGTATCTAATTAAACAACCCTGTACGCATA
>NZ_JACSWA010000317.1 GCF_016888125.1 Spirulina sp. CCY15215 | reverse complement strand
TTAGAGCAGATTTGGATGAGTTGGAGGGGATGTTATCTTAGTTTGGGATCGTGATATGGATTTATTTGGGCGATCGCCATACAATTAAGTCAAATTAAAGGAGGTTCGGTTATGGGTTTAGAATTGGCGCTAGAACGGATTACAATAGATTCCGATATTTGTCACGGAAAGCCTTGCATTCGCGGTTTGCGCTATCCGGTTGAGTTTATTTTGGAGTTGTTGAGTTCGGGGATGACAATGGATGAGATACTAATGGATTATGAAGATTTAGAACGGGACGATCTTTTTGCGGCTTTGACTTTTGCGATGAGGTTAACGCAGGTTAAAAGTATTTATCAGGTTAAGGGATGAAGTTTTTAATTGATGCTCAATTACCTCGAAGATTGGTGAGAATTTTTCTCGATGCTGGTTATGAGGCAATTCATACTTTAGATTTGCCGCAACAAAATCAAACTCGGGATACAGAAATTAATCGTCTTTCTATAGAGAAAAAGTATATTGTGGTGACAAAAGATAAGGATTTTTTTGATTCTTTTTACATTTTTAAAATGCCTTATAAACTTCTTCTTGTAACGACAGGAAACATTAAAAACAATGATCTAGTTACTTTGTTCTCTAATAATTTAGAGACAATCGCAGATTTATTTGAGGATCGCGATTTTATTGAATTGAGTTGCGATCGTATTACGGTTCATTAATTATCCAATTGCTATATTTACGGAACTCCAAAGATAGAACTATAATGAATAAGGACAATCTCATTACAGATTTATTTGTTTAATTTTTGTAACCCTAAAGCAGAATCATGAATCAAAAAATCACCAACAAAAATGATATTTTTCAACGGTTGCAGGAACATCAAAAGGTGTTGATGAATTTTGGGGTGCGTCGCTGTGGTTTGTTTGGGTCGTTTCGTCGGGGGGAAGCGACGAAAAATTTACCGGCTGAGTTGAGGGCAAAATATTCTCAAGTTCCTTATAAATCAACAAATAACAAACTATTTCTTGTCAAGTTTTTTAAGGTCGGAGTTAGGACAAAGGCAAATAGCATCAAAAATAAAAACAACAGGACAACCAAAGTTTGCACTTTTTAGAATTGAAGAAATAGTAGTCCCTATTCCTCCAATTGAATTACAAAATAAATTTGAATTAATGATAAACAAAATTAACCAAAATAATATTGGATTGAAACAACACAATCAAGAATCAGAAAATCTCTTTAACTCCCTCCTGCAAAGAGCCTTCCGAATAGAAAACTATCCCGACGATAAATATGGAGCCAGTTGCCTTATTCTGGGACTTACCTCAACCAACCGTCCCCTACATATCCAGACCAGCTATCCCTCTCGTCCCTTAATTAAAATTATCACCCTCTATCAACCTACTCCCGATCTTTGGATTGAAAACTTTAGCAAAAGAAAACCATGAATAACCCAACCCTCGAAAACTTAATCGAAACTACTGTTACCTATACCCTAGAAATGAACGGTCAATTTTTCCTAATTGAAAACGTCCCCGCCCGAGTCAACCGAGACACCGGAGAAGAATATTTTTCTCCCGATACCGTTGAAAAAATCCAACAGATTATTAATGACCAACGACAACCCAGTTATTTCATTCAAACCCCTGTCTATAACTTTCTATAACTTTGCCGCATGATGCCAAACTCAAACTATCCTTTTGCCCGCGAACTCATTACCGACACCGACGGCAATATCCAAAAAGTCATCCTCAACTATCAAGACTATACCCACCTCCTAGAACTTTTAGAAGACCAAGGGCTTTATAGTGCCATGTTACCCACCCTCTCCGAAACCCCCCTCAACCGCGAACAAGCTCTAAAAATGCTCGAAGAAGAATGAAAGTTCAATACCTTCCCACCTTTATCAAAGACCTCAAAAAACTGAGAAAACAACCCGTTTACAACCAAGAGTTTATCGAATTGTTAAAAAGGATATTGAACCATGCCAGCCCGAGACTATTACCATAAAATAGTATGCAATGCCCTCAAAAAAGACGGTTGGACAATTACCCACGATCCCTATCGTCTCAAACTCGCCCGTAAAAAGAACCTGTATATCGATTTAGGTGCAGAACAACTCATCGCTGCCGAAAAAGATATTCAGAAAATCGCCGTTGAAATCAAAAGTTTTCGCAGTCCCTCAGAAATGAAAGACTTAGAAGAAGCAGTCGGTCAATTTGTCCTATACGATAGACTTTTAAGTCGCTATGAACCCGATCGCATTCTATACTTAGCCGTTCCCGAAGACACGAGAGAATCAGTTTTTGAAGAAGAAGCCGGACAAGTTTTAATTGAAGATAAAATTATTCGGCTATTTACCTTTAATATTACCCAAGAAACAATCGTCAAATGGATAACTTAACCCTAACCCTCCAACAAGCCGCCATCAAAGTCCTGCAAGATTATCGCGACTTTCTCGGCCATGACCCCGAAAGCGAACTACACCTTGTTTTTGATGAAAAAACCCATCATTACATCCTTTTAGAAACAGGTTGGCACAAAAACCAAAGAATTTACGGCAACCTCATCCACCTGCAAATTATCAACGGCAAAATCTGGATTCAACAAGACGGAACAGAAATCGGTATCGCTAACGAACTCCTCGATCGCGGCATTTCCCACCAGCAGATCGTCCTCGCCTTTAAAACCCTAGAACGCCGAAAAATTACCGATTTTGCTGTCATTTAAAACAGAATTTAGCACGATCTATTAAAATCGAAATTGATAACATTGATGAAGAAGTCGAGTTCTATCGTACAATAGAGAGCGAGGCGATCGAACCACTAACCGATAACTGAGATAATGCCCTCAAACTTCACCTTCCTCAAAACCCCCTTTCCCCAAATCTTCGACCATGCCGCCAAGGCCGAAGGACTGACCTATAGCGCCCCCCGTGCCAGTTGCTTTTATACCCGCTTCACCCTAGAACAAGCCGTAATTTGGCTCTACGCTAACGATCCCTACTTAAAACTCCCCTACGATGATAACCTCAGCACCCTCATCCACGAGAGAACCTTTCAAGAAAATCTTGCCCCTGGAATATTCCCCAAACTCCGCACTATCCAGAAAATGGGGTTTTCTCCGATACAGATGCCAATAATATCGTGGCGATCGTGCGATCTTTTAACCAAACGATTGAAGTAGAATTTGGGCTTAATGCTTAATGAACTTAAAAACATACATGGAAAGTAGGAGACGAGATCGAGTCGGCGATCGCCTCATCCCCTTCCAAAGCACTCTCTGCTTCCCCTCCTACCCACTCAGTTAGAGAAACTTCTCCTTCAAGGGGATCCGTAGGATTTAAAGGAATGCCTCCTCGTCCGACAATAACAAATTTACTGCCTTGGCGATCGAATTCTCTCGCTTCAGTCCGGTTACTCGGGCAACCTTGTCGCACTAAATTGGCAGGATCGATTAACTCCGTCGATAATTGATTTAATCCTTGAGTGGGATCGAACCCCAAGGTGGTAATATTCACGTTGCCATCCACACCAAACTCAGAACTGGCACTAATATCGCTTTCTGGGGTTAAATTGCGGAATTCTAAGCCAAAAATCCCTTGAGTGATAATGTTGATATTGCCTCCTCGTCCCGCGATCGCATTGGCAATAATATCGCTGTTCTCTTTCGGTACAGCCACGATAAAACCCGCCCTGATGTCAATATTACCGCCATTTCCCGTTCCTCCCGCTTCCGCAGAAATCAAACTATTGTGACGCATTAAGAGAATCCTTCCCACGGTTAGATCGATATTTCCTCCTTCCCCAGAGGCAGTTTGAGCGCTCAATTTGCCTTGATTAAACAGTTCGAGGTTGTTTGAGGTCAAAATCGTTAAATTTCCTGCATTGCCCGTTCCCCTACTGCTGACTGTCACCTCCCCGCCATCACTAATGTGCAAGAATCCAGCATCAATTCGCAAATTTCCCGCCGTCCCCGCACCGTCTGAGTTCGCAAAAATACCGCTTGCAACAGTTCCATCTGCCGATCGCCCGGATATTTCCACCGACTCAGAAGCGCGAATGGCAATACTTCCCCCCAAACCATCTCTTGTCGCTACCCCGATCCGCGAACCATTGCGAATTGCCAATCGTGTTGTATTAATGTTTAATCTTCCTGCATTACCGGAGCTTGGGGCATCCGCAGACATTATTGCACCATCCGAAAGAGATATATCTGTGGCATCGATCCGCAAATTTCCCGCTTCTCCAGAACCTAAAGAAGATGTTCCTAAACCCGCTTTTCCTTGTAGATCGATGCGATCGGCCTGAACGATGATCGTCCCCCCATTTCCCGTACTTTCCTCTTCCGTCGAGGCGATAATTCCTGCACCATCCCGCAGGGTTAAATGACCGGTATTAATGATTAAATTACCCGCATTCGTGGCTCCGGTTGTCAGAGAAGTGATACCCACAGTTGTTGCTCGCAGCGCGTCTAGGGTACTTTGGCTAGGATTTGGGGTAAAAGCCCCAGGAGTATTACCGATGATGGCGATCGCCTCAGAAGCATTAATTATAATATTACCAATCTTGCCGATCGCCCCATTAAAAGGCTCTGTCACGATCGCCGTTAATTTTCCCGTTACTGAATTCTGTAATTGTAGTCTTTGGGTATTAATGGTAATATCGCCAGCAGCCCCCAGATTGCTAGGCAAAGAACCAATACCGGCTCCTTCAATGAGTTGCACAGATTCAGAGGCATTAATCTGCAAAGCGCCTCCTGGTCCTGTACTCTGGTTAAGAATCCCTAATCGGCCATCTTCTGTCAGATAGAGCGATCGCGCTGTAATGTTAATATCACCGCCACCGTCGGCGGTTTTGATGCTTTGAACTGTACTATTAGCAGCACGAACTTCCCCGGCTGAGAGATTGATATCGCCACCTTGAATGATAATAGTTGCATTGGCGATCGCGATCGCGCCATCTCCACTGCGATCGCTGTCGGCAATAAGATTAACATCTAAACTATTGCTTGTGGAAGTAATATTGCCCTGCAAAATAATATTATTGGTAGCAGAGAAAGTTAAAGTTGCATCACCGCCACTGATTTTGATGATATCTGCGCCTGTATTCTGGGTTATATCTCCTGCATCGGCGAGAATCGTGACTCCCGTACCTGCATTCAGTGCCGCGTTAATATTAGCAACATCTACTAGATTAGTCCCGATCGCCCCTCCTGTGGTTGCAATGGTAACGCTGGCTGGATCGATAAGCCAAGTTCCTCCCCTTCCATTGATTGCTGACGCATCGGGGGTAGAAGTAAGCTCGATCGCCTGTTTCCCTGAAGTTTCGATGAATCCCCCGTTTCCTGAAATAACACCCCCTCTAGCGCTTAAATTGCCGCGAATAGTAGCAGTGCGATCGGCGTAAAGTATAATTTCCCCACCATCTCCAACTCGCAAACTATTCGCCTCGATCGCCGCATTTTCTGCCAATTCGATCTGCTGTGCGCGGGGTCTATTTCCTTTACCTTGGCGATCGCCACCAATGAATACATTTCCACCTCCTGTAACGTCAGAAACATCGATATGTGCATCATCCAGAATAGAGATGGTATTGCCCAAAATTTCAATAGTTCCCCCCGGTGCCACGAGATTTCCTCGATTGATGACGCGATCGCCAAATAAGGTCAAGCGCTGTCCCCTACCTACACTTAAATCCCCCTCATTGATAATATCCCCAAGAGGGTTGCTGGGATATTGAATTCCAGGTGTAATCTTCAACGCCATTAAAGGTGGGGCTTCTGGGTTCTTGGCACTGAAACTGTAGCCATTATCAAAGAGAATACCCTCAGAAGTTCCCGCCCAAAAAGAACCGTTAATATCGAGACGTGCCTTCTCTCCAAAATAGATGCCATTGGGATTAACAAAATATAAATTTGCGTTACCATTTACCCCTAATGTCCCCAAAATCTGGGAAATATTATTGCCAGTAACGCGAGTGAGAATATTGCTAATATTATCGGGATTTGTGAAATAAACCTGTTGTCCTTCAGAGACGTTAAATTCGCTGAAACTATGAAATAGATTCTCTCCTCTAACTGCCCCGCCTGCAATTGAATCAAAGAATGACTGAGGGACAAACCGTGAATTTTCTGTCCCCAAAGTGCGATCGGGGACGATCTGGGATAAAGAAGGGAGGCTATAGAGGGAGCCGAGGAATGCGGCGATCGCAAGCCATATCGCGCTTCTGGTCAAACGAACAACAAGACGTTTTTTGATATGTAAATTGAGTTTCTCTATGCTTGCCACAATTGCGAAAGGAATAAGAGAGGTATTTTCTCGTTCATCTTGAAATCTAATCTTACACTCAATCTGAATTTTCGCGAGCGATCGACATTAGGTGCATCTCAAAAAGCGAGTTAACGCCAGTCTCCTTGAATAGTAAACGCCGCCCATTTATAAGGAAACTCCCCATTTTTCCACATTTGCAACTGTGCTTCTCGCAGGGCAGAAACAG
>NZ_JACSWA010000316.1 GCF_016888125.1 Spirulina sp. CCY15215 | reverse complement strand
GAAATCCAATTACCAACCTCATCATAAAAACGCAACCACAACCCCTCTACTCCCTCATAAATGCCTTCCCATAAACCCAAACCCAAACCCAACTCCTGCAACCACAATCGCCCCTCTTCTAAGTCTAACGGTTCATATTTTCCCGACTGCAAAACAAAACCCTGAAACTGATTTTCATAGCGATCGTAAATGACATAATAAGGAACTTGTAAGATTTCTTCATAAACCTCCCATTTTGTCGGTCTTGTCTCCTTTTTTCGCTGAGTTCTGCCTAAATCTTCATCCTCTGTGCCAGGAGAAGCCAATTCTACTACTAAAA
>NZ_JACSWA010000315.1 GCF_016888125.1 Spirulina sp. CCY15215 | reverse complement strand
GAGTCTGTTGACAGGCTTGGAGCAAGCGCGGTTTTAACCCGCTTTCGGTGGATTAACCACAGAATCCCCGTCTTTTTAAAGCGGGGAGATGTCAAATTATGAAATATTTGTTACATTCATTCTCAGATTCCTTGACTACACTGGAAGGGAGGAGTGTTCCCTATAAAATTCATCAATCTTTAACAAGCGGATATTCATGATTACTTGTCCTTGCTGCGCTCGAGGTATGCTGATGTATGCCCAAAAAGGTCGCGCTTACTGGTTTTGTCCAGATTGTCGTCAAGAGATGCCCGATCTATTAAGTGTAATGATGACTGCTAACCAAGCACGACACAAAGTTAAATCCCTATCATCGCCGTTACTTCCCGAACTACTTCCCGAACCGGCTGAACTTCACTAAGAATATACACTTAAGGCAAAATTCACGCAATTAGATTAGCTGTAATTGCGAGTGAGAGGCCGAGAGTTTTGCCTGAAATTCTTCTAAGTCGGCCAAGGCGCGATCGCGGTAAACCCCATATCGTTCTCGTTTATTGCGGATGCGCTCTTGTAGAGGGGGGATAATGCCAAAATTTGGGGGCATGGGTTGAAAATGCTTGGCAGAAGCGGAAGTAATAAACTCAAACAATGCCCCCATCATCATTGTTTTTGGCAGGGTAACGGGGTCTAAACCCAAGATTAATCGCGCTGCATTCGTCCCTGCCAACCAACCTCCCGCCGCCGCCGCCGTATAGCCTTCAGTTCCTACCAATTGACCCGCCGCAAGAAGTGAAGATCGTTCTTTGAATTGTAAGGTGGGTTTGAGGAGTTGAGGGGAATTAATAAAAGTATTGCGGTGCATGACTCCCATGCGGACAAATTCGGCTTTTTCTAAACCGGGAATGAGCCGAAAAATTCGCTTTTGTTCGCCCCAACGCAAATTGGTTTGGAAGCCAACCATGTTCCAAAGTTGTCCTTCTTTGTCTTCTTGGCGCAATTGAACGACAGCATAGGGGCGCTTGCTTTGATTTTCCGGTGCTTTAAAGTCACCATAGCGAGAATCAAACAAGCCCACGGGTTTGAGGGGACCGTAACGCATGGTATCTTCTCCCCGTTGTGCCATTTCTTCTATGGGGAGACAGCCTTCAAAAAATTTGGCAGTTTCTCGTTCAAAGTCTTTGACGGGGGCTTGTTCGGCTTGGCAGAGTTCTTGCAAAAAATGCAGGTACTCTTCTTTGTTCATGGGACAGTTCAGATAAGCCGCTTCTCCTTTATCGTAGCGAGAGGCAAGGAAGGCAATCTCTTTATTGATGGAGTCCCCGACAACAATGGGGCTGGCGGCATCAAAAAAACTCATATATTCCATGCCCGTAAAGCCTTGCAGGTCTTGGGTAAGGGCTTCGCTAGTGAGGGGACCCGTGGTGAGAACGGCGACTCCATTGGGGGGAATTTGGGGGATTTCTTCCCGGCGCAATTCGATCAGGGTATGTTGGGAAAGAGTTTCGGTTAATTGGTGGCTGAAGAGGCCGCGATCGACGGCTAAGGCTCCTCCGGCGGGGACTTGATGTTCGTCGGCTTTGCCAATAATAATAGACCCTAAACGGCGCAATTCTTCGTGGAGAAGCCCGGCGGCGCGATCGCTTTGTTTGGCTCCAAAGGAGTTACTACAAACTAATTCGGCCAGTTCTTGGCTATGGTGGGCGGGGGTCATTTGTACAGGTCGCATTTCCGACAAAATCACGGGGACTCCAGCGCGGGCAATTTGCCACGCCGCTTCGGTGCCGGCGAGTCCGCCTCCAATTACGCGCACGGGATATTGTGTCATTATTTCAATATTATTGATGATTTATATTAATTAACGCTTCTGGCAATTATCTAGGCAAGGCGATCGCGCTTTCCTAGAAGTATCAAAGTATCATACTAACAGAGGGCGATCGCGCCGCAATGTTATAATTGCCCATTGCTCTAGCATTACTGCAAGACAACTATTATAGTCGCACCGATCGAGAAAATTTTATGGCTGAAATTGCAGAACGTCCCGTCCCCCAAATTGATACCTCTACGGTGCAACTCACCAAAGAAGAGGCATTGATGATTTACGAAGATATGGTACTGGGGCGACAGTTTGAGGATAAATGCGCTGAAATGTACTATCGGGGCAAAATGTTCGGGTTTGTCCATTTATATAATGGTCAAGAAGCGGTTTCCACTGGGGTCATTAAGGCCATGCGTCCCGATGAAGACTATGTTTCCAGCACCTACCGCGATCACGTTCATGCCCTAAGTGCAAGCGTACCTGCCCGAGAGGTGATGGCAGAATTGTTCGGTAAGGAAACGGGATGCAGTCGAGGACGAGGCGGATCGATGCACATGTTCTCAGAACCGCATCGCTTATTGGGGGGCTATGCTTTTGTGGCAGAAGGAATTCCTGTGGCTACGGGGGCGGCATTTCAAAGTAAATATCGTCGAGAAGCCCTGGGAGATGAAACTGCTGACCAAGTGACGGCTTGTTTCTTTGGGGATGGTGCGAGTAATAACGGGCAGTTCTTTGAGTGCTTAAATATGGCAGCACTGTGGAAATTGCCGATTCTCTATGTGGTGGAAAATAATAAATGGGCGATCGGCATGGCGCACGATCGCGCCACTTCCCAACCGGAAATTTACAAAAAAGCCAGCGTTTTTGGTATGCACGGTGTCGAAGTGGATGGGATGGATGTACTGGCTGTCCGCAAGGTCGCACAAGAGGCGATCGCCCGCGCCAGGGCTGGAGAAGGTCCTACCCTGATCGAAGCCTTGACCTATCGTTTCCGAGGTCACTCCCTCGCTGATCCTGACGAACTTCGCAGCCCCCAAGAGAAGGAGTATTGGAATGCCCGCGATCCCATTAAACGCTTTAGTGCTGATGTATTGAAGCGAAATTTACTTACTCAAACGGAGTTAGAGGCGATCGACGAGAAAATTCAGGGAGTTATTGCAGATGCGGTGAAATTTGCCGAGGAGAGTGCCGAACCCGATCCCAGTGAGTTATATCGTTACATTTTTGCAGAAACATAAATAACATTTTTGCATTTTTTGCATTTTATGTTATTGCACTGACTGCCGATTGAAAGTAGAAAGAGCCAGTTCTTAAAGAAAGCTGGCTCTTTTCAGGCGATCTTATTTTTTTTATATTCAGGGTCTTTTATGGATTTGACCCCATTTAAAATTTAGGGTCTTTATTAAAGCTAACCCTATTTAAACTTCTTTAATCATGTCAGGGATCGCTCATTTCCCAAGAATTTGTAATATTTTCTTTATATTTTTGGATTTTCTGCCTTTTTTCAAGGGTTTTGCCACAACCAAGGGCAGAAAAAGTCAGGGATTCCTCATAAAATTCACTATCTCCTCAAATTGTCATCAACTGCTTGTTAATGATATGGGACGCGGATTGCGTAATCTCTCGGTAGCGATCGCCTCCGATGCAGCAAAATCATATTTGACCAGATTCTCCAGTTCTTCCAATTGGCTAATTGCTTCAGCCCCCTCCAACTTCATTAACTCGCGATCGTCCCGCATTTCCGTCCAAGTAATGCCATAGTCAGAAACGAGAAAGCGAATCAGGTGATTATCTCCCAAACTCACCATAAAGGAAGCGCTATTCATTTCGCCGCCACAGGTATAACAAGAAGCCAAATAGCCCCGATTTTCCAAAACAGTTGCCAATGCTTGCAGATTCATGACGAGATCGCGAACAAATTGACGGTGTTGCTGTGCTAATCGTAAAAACAATGTCTTTCCCTCCAAACACCACGTACATTGTATTGTACGCCTTTTTTAACGTTTTCTTAAGATTGTATCTTAATAGGGTTAAAGGCGTAAACCGATCTAACTCTAGTCTCTATTATCCTTATTATTTCGACGCATCTCCCAAATGCGATCGTTTGTTGACATGAGTTAGGTATCCCATCGACTTAACTAACACACATTTTTTGTTTTTTGTCAAGATATTTGTTTCAGGAAATTTTGCTGCGATCGCTAAATTGCGATCGAATCCACTGATTGATGTGAATTTTGGTGACGATGTAGAGGTGGGATTGAGGGAGTGCGATCGCAGCAATTCTTATACTTTGGTCTAGATAATATTTCTGAATTTGCTTCTATAGTAAAGAATAAGCCCATGCAATTACCCTTAACCTGAATAATCGATCGTGAGCCGCCAATACCAAACTCGGACTTCTTCTCAGAAATCCTCCTCTGGGAAAAAACAGCCTCAATTTACTGCACCCCCCGTTATTCAACCGAAAGCGGACAAGAAAGCCAAAGCAGAATTGCCGGAATGGAAACCGGGAGGAAGTGGGGCGAATCCCTTGGCGGGACTCCAACAAACCATACAGGCAAAATTGGCGATCGGACAGCCAGGCGATCGCTACGAACAAGAAGCCGATCGCGTTGCCCATAATGTTACTCTTCAGATTAATGCTCCTGTTTCTGATACGGTACAACGGGAAAGTGAGATTAATCAATTGCAGATGAAACCCATGCTGCAACAACAAAAAACTGTAGCTGGGGGTGAGGCATCCTCAGAACTAGAATCTTCCATTAATCGCGCTAAAAGTGGCGGACAATCCTTAGATTCGGGTTTGCAACAGTCAATGGGGCAGGCAATGGGGGCAGATTTTAGCGGCGTAAAGGTGCATACTGACGATCGCGC
Source organism: Spirulina sp. CCY15215 (assembly GCF_016888125.1). Lineage (GTDB taxonomy): Bacteria > Cyanobacteriota > Cyanobacteriia > Cyanobacteriales > Spirulinaceae > CCY15215. The sequence continues at coordinate 17,616 of NZ_JACSWA010000315.1, read as the reverse complement.
CGACCAGTTGAATCAATCCATTCAAGCGAAGGCATTTACAACAGGAAAAGATGTATTTTTTCGGCAGGGGACATATCAGCCTAGCAGTCGAGGTGGACAAGAGTTAATTGCCCATGAGTTGACCCATGTGGTTCAGCAAGGAGGAACAGGAATTCAAAGAGCTTCAGAAACTATCAAACCCGAAGGCGATCGCCCCAACAAGACGGGACTCCCCGATCGCCTAAAAGCTGGCGTAGAAAATCTGTCTGGCATCGCGATGGACGATGTTAAAGTTCACTATAATTCCAGCAAACCTACCCAACTACAAGCATACGCTTACACAGAAGGCACAGATATTCATGTCGCATCGGGACAAGAAAAACATCTTCCACACGAGGCATGGCACGTTGTTCAGCAAAAACAAGGAAGGGTTCAACCTTCACTTCAACTCAAAGGTATTAAGGCAAATGTTGATTTCTCGCTTGAGAGAGAAGCAAACGTAATGGGAGCGAAAGCCGATAATATTGGAGATATTGTCTCTCGATTACCTTCAAAGTCCCAAGCTGAACAGAGTAGTCAGTTACTCGGACGACGGACACAAACATTGCAGCGTACTACAGGAACTCCCGTCAGACAATTTGGTAACGGCGGGACAGTAGAAAAAAATATAGATGAATACGACGGACTTGTAGCAAGGGATCAGTTAGTGATAGACGGACTGGTCGAAGAAGACGAAATTATCAATGTTGAAGTAGCAAGAAACTTTGTCCCATCGGTATTTGGTAAGGATGCCATCGAAACTGTAACTAAGCACGTGCAGGTTTACAAGATACTTGATACAACTCATTACTTCTACACAGCAACATCAGATGAGGCCGCCAAGAGTATCCTTGTAAATGGACTCGATCCAAACTGGGGAGGTAAGCGAGATCCGAAAACCATTACAGGATGGAATAGCCGGGGCCATGTTTATTTTACGGTAGAACCTTCGACTGCCAACGGTTATGGTAAAAATGTGATCAAACCTAGCACAGGATCGTATTCACTGCTTAAATTTACGCTTCCCGCCGGTCATCCCGTAACTCTAGATCCAGAATTGGGGTCGGCGAGTAGTGCATTCAGAACGAACAAAAAAATCCCTGCTAGTAATATTGAACGAGCCTAATTAAGAATAAAGTTGTGTCAGACAACCTTTTATCCTTTGGTCGATGATAAACAAACCTTCGCTTAATTTAGACGATGCTCTTGTCCAAATCCGTAACTTGGCGATCGCGATTGTGAAACAAGAGTGGTTAGAATTAGGCGCTTTAATCGATCGCATTCTCCCCGCTCCCCTTAATCCCTTTTTTCTCTTATCTATTGCCACAGGAAAGGGGTGTCAAGGAAAAAGCGATCGACTGATTCATACTGCAGCCCTTGTTGTTCTTCTCGATCTCTCACTCAGGATTATTGATGATTGTGCCGATGGCGATAATCCCAATTCTCTTGACCAATCTATTGGAATGGGTCGGGCGATTAATTATGCAATAGCACTCAATACTCTTGCGACACGAGAACTATTGAATTGCGCGATCGCGAACTATAATTCCAGCGATCTCATCGATTGTTATTTTTCTTCATTTCTGCGCGTATGCGAAGGGCAAGATCGGGATATGAAACAGAATGTTAACTCGTTGCAAGAGTATCAAGAACTTGTCAGACTCAAGACCATACCCGCTTATCAATTTACAACAGTTGTTGGTGCGTGGGTTGCTTCTGCCGATGAAAATGCGATCGCTTTATCTGCAAAGAGTGGTATTCATCTTGGCTGGATGACGCAAATTTTAGACGATATTGAATCACTGTGGTTTCCAGTCGTTGAAAATATTCGAGAAGTTGAAAAGAAAACATTTCCTGTTCTTTTGGGTTTAACTCTCGAACATCCGAATGCAAAAATTTTGGCAGAGATGTTTCAGCAAAAAGAATATAACAGAATCAAGATTTGTAACTTATTAGATGAAATGGACGTTCGCACTAGACTCATGAATTTAGCCCTCGATCGCCGAGATGCAGCAATTCAAGCTCTTGCCGATCTTCCCGATCCAGAAGGACTTAATATCTTACAAATTTGGCTCGATTGGTATCTCCGGGATGGTCAACATTTGGTGACTTCGACTGCGAAGGGACGATCGCAAGTTTCCCGATAATTCGGCAATTTCCCATCCGAAAGAGCGAAACCCAGATAAAAGTTACTCTAGATGCGGACATAGCTGAAGAAAAAACCAAGAACCGTTGCGATCGCTATGTTGGTATTTTTAGGGATATGCGAGAATAAAAGACATCAATTGAATTCAGAATTATGATTCAAAGTGCGATCGCCAAAATAACCCTTGAAGAGTTTTTGCAACTTCCAGAAACGAAACCCGCGTCTGAGTTCATTAACGGCAAAATCGGTCAAAAAACTATGTCCCAAGGAGAACATAGCCGATTGCAATACAAACTCTGTTCGACAATTAATCAAGTTGCAGAAACGAGAAAAATCGCTTGTGCTTTTCCAGAACTCCGTTGTAGTTTTGGAGGTAATGCGATCGTTCCAGATGTGAGTACGTTTCGCTGGCAACGGATTCCTTTTACCGCTTCGGGTCGAATTACCAACCGTTTTGAGATTCCTCCCGATTGGGCAATTGAAATCCTCTCACCGGGTCAAAGTCAAACAAAAGTTTTAGGAAATTTATTGCATTGCTCTCAATACGGTACAGAAATGGGTTGGCTTGTCGATCCAGAAGAAGAAACAATCTTGATTGTGGATTTAGAACAACGGGTACAACTCTTGCGAGAAAATGAACCAGTGCCAATTTTACCAGAAATTGAATTATCGCTAACGGTAGCGCAAGTTTTAGCATGGTTGACATTTGCATAGCAAGGCGATCGCCTATCCCCTAAATATCCCAACCTCGAGTTTTTGTATTGACCAGCGATCGCCCCAGTTTCAAACGATATACTTCAAGAGATATGCGAGAATATCGAAGAGATGGATTTACAATTTGAATGGGACGAGCAAAAAGCTAACCTCAACCTAAAAAAACATGGTATCAACTTTGAAGATGCAAAAGCAGTTTTTGTCGATCCTCTTGCCTATATTTTCGACGATGAATGGCATTCTATGGGAGAAAAACGAGAAATCATCATTGGACACAATCTCAAAAACTATCTTTTGTTAGTCAGTTTTACTGAAAGAGCGAATAAGATTCGTATTATTAGCGCCCGTTTAGTCACCAAGAAAGAGCGTAAAGATTATGAAGAATACAGAGGCTGCCAACCCTAATCAAAATCTAAAAGATGACTTGCTTCCCGAATACAACTTTGATTATCAAAAAGCTAGTCCTAACCGTTTTATCACTCAAAAAAGCGAAACCCAGATAACAGTTACTCTAGATGCGGACATAGCTAAAGTTTTCAAAACTTCTGAAGCTGTAAATAAGGCTTTGCGTGCTATTCTTTCTGCTATTCCTCAAAAAATATAGGGCGATCGTTTTTATAGTGGACGGTTTAAATTAATGAGTGATTACTATCTACAAAATGCAAAAAGAGGACTCCCGCTAGACCCGAAGGGTTAGCGGTGAGATGACGAGCGCGTTCCCTCATAGATTGACATTCTCTGTAAAGATTGCTAAAATCTAATTCAGGAGGTCAAAATGTTAACACTAACTTACGAGTATAAACTAGTCCCAAACGAAAAGCAAATCGAGGTAATTGAGAATACCTTGAGAGTGTGTCGTGCTGTCTGGAATTACGCACTCAGAGAGCGAAAAGACTGGATTAACTCTCGAAAGTGTCCCGTTAACACTTGTTCTCTAGATAAGGAATATATTATTCCGGCGGATAAACCTTTTCCAAATTACAACATCCAAGCCAAACAATTAACAGAAGCCAAGAAAACAAACCCGTGGTTAAAATCTGTGAATGCTCAAGTCTTGCAACAGATACTCAAAAGATTAGACAAAGCATTTACAGATATGAAATCAAAAAAACTCGGTTTTCCTCGTTTTAAGAATCAGTATAGGATGCGTTCTTTTGTGTATCCTCAAATGCTGAAAGATTGTCTCCAAGAAAACCAGATCAAACTTCCTCAGTTAGGATGGATTAAGTTTAGGAAATCGAGAGATATTCCCAATGGTTTTGCAATTAAACAAGCGAGAATTATCAAGAAAGCATCAGGATATTTCATCCTACTGTCTTTGCAGTTAGATGTTAATATTCCAGATGTCCCATTTCACGGTCATGCCATTGGGATAGATTTAGGACTGGACAAATTTCTGGCAACTTCTGATGGAGAACTGGTCGAAAGACCCCATTTTTTGAACCAACTACATAGCAAGCTGAAATTGCTGCAACGTAGATTAAGGAATAAGAAGAGAGGCTCTAATAATCGACACAAATTAAACCAGAAAATAGCGAGACTGCACCAAAAGATATCTGATACTCGCAAAGATTGGCAATTTAAACTGGCACATTCCCTTTGTGACCAAGCACAGTCAATATTTTTTGAAGATATTAACTTTAAGTCATGGGCAAAAGGAATGTTATCTAAACATTGCCTAGATGCTGCGTTTGGTCAATTTATTACCATTCTCAAATGGGTAGCGTGGAAACGAGATGTTTTTGTCGCGGAAGTTGATAAGAATTACACCTCGCAAATCTGCCCAAAATGTGATTTTCACACCGGAAAAAAATTACTTTCCGAACGAGAACATCATTGCTTAGAGTGTGGATACAAAACCCATCGGGATATAGCAGCAGCAGAAGTTATCAGGGATAGAGGAATCAAAAAGGCGCTAGGGCATAGCGTCTCAGAAAATGCTTGTGGAGATGATCTGACGGGGGCTTTGCCTAGTCAAAAATCTGTGAAGCAAGAAATCTTGAATGCGAGTTCAAGAATCTCCCGCTCTTCTTGGTCAGCATTCCCTTGCGCCCTTCGGCGACGCGGGGTCTGACCGCAGAACGCTCAAGCGTTTAGCGGTGAGAGTATGTCAATAAGATATCCTCCCACTATCCCCTAAATATCCCAACCTCGAGTTTCTGTACTGACCAGCGATCGCCCCAGTTTCAAATATTCGGTTTGGGTGGCTGCGAGGATATGTTTCATCATCACCGGTTCGTCGGCATCTGCGGCCAAAAAAGCGGCATTAAGAACAATAGATTTGATATTTCCCCCTGTGATATCCAATTGACCCAACAGATGGAAATTTAGCCCCTCCGTTGGTGTTTGCTCTGGGAAAGCACGCTGCCAAATTTGACTGCGCTGGGGGGCTTTGGGATAAGGAAAATTGACCACAAAACGCAAGCGACGCAAAAAGGCGCGATCTAAATCGTCCTTTAAATTGGTGGTAAGAATGGCCAGTCCTTGATAGGACTCCATCCTCTGCAATAAATAGCTAACCTCAATATTGGCATGGCGATCGTGAGAGTCTTTCACTTGTGTGCGCTTGCCAAAGAGTGCATCAGCTTCATCAAAAAGCAAGATTCCTCCTCCTACTTCTGCTGCATCAAAAATCCGGCGCAAATTCTTCTCAGTTTCGCCAATATACTTACTCATCACCGCACTGAGGTCGATACGATACAAATCTAGCTGAAGTTCGTGAGCCAAAACTTCGGCTGCTGTGGTTTTCCCGGTTCCGCTTGCCCCAGCAAACAGCACGCTTAAGCCCAAACCGCGCTGATTTTTGCCCGCAAAACCCCAATTTTGATAAACTCTGGCTTGTTGGCGAACATGAGTGAGGATTTGCTGTAAAATTCCTGTTTCCCGTTCCGGCAGTACCAAATCGTCCCATGTAGCGCGAATATCTATGCGTTGGGCTAACCCTTCCAATTGCGGCCTCGCTTGCAAGCGACAGAAGTTCCAGAGACGATTTCCTCGTTCTTCTGGGGCGATCGCGGAGTCCGATCGCACTGTTGCACTTGCTGTTTCAATCATCGTTGCTGAGAGCCGAAATTGTGCCGCTAATCTGGCCAGATCGCCGTCACTATCTGGCCATGCAGCTTGCCAGAGTTCGAGTTGTTCCTCGTACTCAAGTCCCATAACCTCAAAGGTGACAACTGCGGGATGAGAAAGGTTCAATCTTCGCTCGATCGCCACCAAAACCGGAACATTAAGCAACTGTAAAAATGCGTCCAGGAGAGGACGAGAACTGCGATCGCCCACAGAAAACGATGAATTCACCTCTACTAACAACAAGCCAGGATCGAGAGTACACCATCGCTGCCAGCGCATGACTAAATTCTGGAGTTCGTCGCGATTTGAGGGGATGGCATCGCTGGAAAGGCGATAGAGGGGAAGTTGCAAATCCTCACTCACTTTGACCGCGATCGCCCGTTGGGATTCTCTTAGAGTTCCGCACAATTGTACGATCGGCAAGGTCGATGGGGGACAACTCAAGACGGCAACGGTTTGCGCGGCAATTTTCTCATAGGAGGGTTGTAAAGGAGGGGGAGTGGGAGAACTGGGATAATGCGCGATCGCGAACGACAGCAGGGGATCGCGATAGGGTTCTCCCATGAGATAGTTTAGAATGGCTTCATCAATTTGCAGACAAGCGCGAGGAAGTTCGGGACTGGTGGCACAATGGACGAGTTGCCATTGACGCAAAGGACGACTTTCCGTTAACGCATTCCAATGAGGATCGGGAAAACACTGATAGGTCAGTTGAAAAGTAGGATAGTTCAATTCTGCTTGGTTGTGGGCGATCGCAAAGAGATTGGGAAACTCTGGATCGATCGCTTGTCCCACACAACAGAGCAAAATCTGGCGTTCAAAGGACGAAAGCTCAAAAATCCGACAAACTTGCTCGAGGGCTGGAGATGAAGACATTGTACTGGCGATCGCGTCTAATGTCTGGGAGTCAATCTCAGCAAAAGAAATTTCTGATCCCCGATCGCGGGCAATATGGCGATCGAGGAAAGTGCGAACGATGGCGATCGCTTGGATTAAATAGTTAATATTACTCCCTTGCCAATCGGGACAAGATTGCTTTATCCCGCTTTGGCTTTCTATTGCGTTAGACTCTAATTTAGGATTTTGTCTCTTTTCTCGTTCTCTGACTTGCTCAATTGTCATCAGAAAAATGGGTAGAAACCCCGTTCTTATAGGACGGCTTTATATTAGTCTCGTTATTTAGAGATAAGGTTATCTGAAATTGTAAACGATCCCCTGATAGTATGATGCGATCTCTTATTGACTCAGAAATTTGCAGTTGGCGATCGGGGTTTACCCGAAGTGGGTAACAGATACTAAAGAATGGCAGCAAGAAAGGGGTGGTTTTATTGAAAGGGGACAACTACAGTTAAACCCAGATTGATGTTAGGTTTCCACGATGACAACCCACTCCTCAAACCCAGAAGATTACGATCGCATTGCCCAGGCGATCGCCTTTATGCAGCAAAATTATTTGAATGCCCCCGATCTCGCCACTGTTGCCCAACAGGTCAATTTGAGCGAATATCATTTTCAACGCATATTTGTACAATGGGTGGGAATTAGTCCCAAGCGTTTTTGGCAATATCTGACGGTGGAATATGCCAAAACAAAAATGGTGGAAACGAGAAATTTGCTCGATCTGGCGCTTAATTCTGGCTTGTCGGGGTCCGGACGTTTGCACGACCTTTTTGTGAAGCTGGAAGCCTTGTCACCGGGGGAGTTTAAGACTAGGGGTCGAGGCTTAACGATTAGCTACGGCCTCCACGATACCCCCTTGGGGCGGGTTTTGCTGGCTCAAACCCCTCGCGGAATTTGTAATTTCTATTTGCTTGGGTCTATCGGGGAAGAAGCAGCAGGGAAATTTTTGCGGGAAGAATGGCCGAATGCTGAGATAAACTGCGATCGCGCCACCACTCAAGCAACGATCGCGCAAATTTTCCACCGCGATCGCTTTCATCAGGACAGACCCCTCAGTTTATTGGTAAAAGGAACAAATTTTCAAATCCAAGTCTGGCGGGCGCTTTTACGCATTCCTTTTGGGGGTCTTACCTCCTATCAAACCATCGCCCAAGCGATCGGTCGTCCCAGGGCGGCGAGGGCGGTAGGGAATGCTGTAGGTAGCAATCCTATCAGTTATTTAATCCCCTGTCACCGGGTTTTGCGAGAATCTGGGGCATTGGGTGGGTATCGCTGGGGCTGCGATCGTAAAGCCCTCATTCTCGGTTGGGAAGCGGGTAGGGTTTTGGTCACTGGGGAAGGGGAAGGGGAAGAGGAAGAGGGTTTGGAGACCAAACCCCTACGGTTCCCGGATGGCGATCGACAATCGGAAATCGTTGTCTGAAGATGTTACTCTGGAAGTCCTTTTGTTTATATTTAGAACCATTTATTGTTAATGCTATTTGCAGCCTATCAACCCATCGCGGCGATCGCGACAACTCCCAGGGCGATCCTGACCCTAAAACCCTTCTGTCAAGCAAGCAATGCCGTCTTATATATCCCCCAGGGTAGGGGTTTGGTCTCCAAACCCTCCAAACCCTCCAAACCCTCCTCCAAACCCTCCAAACCCCCGGTCTCCAAACCCCCAATCTCCAAACCCCCAGAAAATGTGCAGTTCTACCAAGGCAGTCTCAAGGAGCATTTAGAAACAATTTGGCACGATTATAAAGCCTTTGTTTTTGTTTTGGCAACAGGAGCCGTCACTCGCCTCATTGCCCCCTTATTAAGCGATAAAAGCACAGATGCAGCGATTTTAGTTGTAGATGAAGCGGGAGAATTTGTGATTAGTTTGTGCGGAGGACATCAAGGGGGAGGGGATGCTTTAACCCGACTCGTCGCCCAAACAATTCAAGCAACCCCTATTATTACCGGGGCTTCTCACAGTTTAAACTTACCCGGAATTGATATTCTCGGCCTTCCCTTTGGCTGGAAGAAAGGAAGCGGAGACTGGACGGGAGTAAGTGCTGCGATCGCCAAACAATACCCCGTAGAAGTCATCCAGGAAGCTGGGTCTACTCTGTGGCAAAATGCCCTTCCTCGCGACCATCCCTTTCAGTTTCAGACAGAAACCTCTCCCCAAGGACGAGTTTGGATCGGGTTTACTCAACGCACATTTAACCCCAACGCAGATATCCCCAAAGTCCAATGGCATCCCCGCGTCTTGTGGGTAGGACTGGGATGCGAACGAGGAACGCCGAAATCCCTTATCGATCGCGGACTTAAAGCAGTTTTTCAACGCAACCATCTCGCAGAAGCGGCGATCGCGGGTATTGCAACTATCGATATTAAAGCGGATGAAGTGGGAATTTTGCAACTGTGCAAGGAACGAGATTTTCCCCTTCGCACCTTTTCAGCCGAGGCATTAAAAAGCGTCGCTGTCCCAACTCCTTCCCCAGTGGTCGATCGCGAAGTTGGTACCCCTAGTGTCGCAGAAGCCGCTTGTTTATTGGGTTGTGGGGGTTTGGAGGGTACGGGTTTGGAGGGTACGGGTTTGGTCTCCAAACCCCCACATTTATTGGTGAAAAAACAGGTTTATAAGGAAGAGGGGGTAAAAGGTGCCGTGACGATCGCCGTTTCCCTAGCAGAGACAGAATTTACAGGACGTGGGGGGAAACTCTTTCTGGTGGGGACGGGACCCGGTGCCTTAGACCAGATGACCAATGCTGCCCGATCTGCTGTAACCGAGGCTGATGTTATTATTGGCTATTCTCTGTATCTCGATTTAATTGCCCCCTTGCAACGTCCTGGACAAATTATAGAATCTTTTCCCATTACTCGAGAACGCGATCGCGCTCAACGGGCGATCGCTCTGGCAGAATGGGGGTTAACGGTAGCGGTAGTCTCTTCCGGGGACTGTGGCATTTATGGGATGGCAGGGTTAGTCATGGAAGAACTTAAACAACAGGATTGGGATGGGAAAACCCCTCAAGTGCAGGTATTTCCGGGGATTACCGCCCTACAAGCCGCCGCTTCTCGGGTGGGTTCGCCTTTAATGCACGATTTTTGTGCGATTAGTTTAAGCGATCTTTTAACGCCCTGGGATGTTATTCTTAAACGCTTGCAAGCTGCGGCGCTGGGGGATTTTGTGACAGCACTCTATAACCCGCGATCGCGTCAGCGTCAAGAACAAATTGTACAAGCACAAGAGATATTCCTGCAACATCGCCAAGGTAATACACCCGTTGCTTTAGTTAAATCTGCCTATCGTCCCGATGAGGAAATTCAAATCACCACCCTCGAACAAATGTTACAATTTCCCATTGATATGCTAACCACAGTTATTATTGGGAATTGCAGCACCTACCAACATCAAGATTGGCTGATTACTCCCCGAGGCTATCTCGGTAAGCTATAGTGTGGCACTTATGAATAATATTTGGTTCGATCGCCTGCAAACCTCGCTTTCTTTAACCTCTGCCGATCAAACGGCGATCGCGCAATATATCCTCTCAATTTTAGACTCCTCGGCGGAAAATCTTCCGCTTCCTCAAGCATTGCAAAGCGATCGCCAACCGCGTATTGTTTTTTTCTCGATTAGCGATACACAAACCGCAGCAAAAGTGTTGTGGGGGACAGGATGGGGACTTGAAGAGGCGATCGGTGATGCGATCGCCCAAGTTCAATTGCTTTTTCCCAAGGATGCGCCGCAATGGTTTAAAATCGATATCGTGCAGGAAGTCTTATCCGTGCAAAGGCGTAACTCTCGCCATCCCCTCAAACTCGATCGCAGCTTATACGGTTTGGCTTTCAATGCAGCCTCTCAAATCGCTTTTTTACCTGAAGAATTAGTTGCCCAAACTTTAATTAATCAAGAACAGCGTTTATTGCCTAAAAAGATTATTGCTTATTTAGAACCTTATCCCGATCGCCTTAATGCTTATCAGCAGTTATTGGAATCTCCTCAATTAACATTATATCGCTTCAACAGTACCAGTTTCTTTTGCGATGGGAAAAAATTAGTTTCTCTTTATCGCGGACATCGGGTTTTGAATCCTCAAAAAATCACCCCAGATTTACTTCTCGATGCGACCAAAAACGCCGGAAACTATCTGCAAACAATTATAGAAATTGAAGGGAATTTCCTTTACAGTTATAACCCCCAAAATAACAAAACCAGCGAAAAATATAATATTCTGCATCATGCAGGAACAATTTATGCACTCCTAGAACTTTATCAAGAAACCCAAGACCCTAAGATTTTAGAAACACTACTCAACGCCATTTCGTATTTATTACAATTCGTACAACCTTGTCCCGAACCAGGCATCGGAACTTGTATTGTAGAAGAAGGATGGATCAAATTAGGAGGAAATGCCCTCGCGGCGATCGCCTTGAGCAAATATACTGAACTCACCGACGATAAACCCTATATTCCCCTGATTCTAGAATTAGGTAAACGCCTTCGCAGTCTTCAACAAGAAAACGGCGAATTTATCTCCCATAAACAATCTTATCCTGAAGGCAAAATAAAAGATTTTGTGTCGGATATTTACCCAGGGGAAGCAATTTTTGCTTTGCTTTCTATCTATCATTTAACAGAAGATATAACTTGGCTAGAATCTGCGGAAAATGGTGTTCGTTATCTGATGGAAAAACGGCTAAAATCCAAGCATCCTATTACCGCAGAACCTTGGTTATTGCGGAGTTTAAATCAACTTTTTCGCGATCGCCAGAAGGAAGAATATTACGATTTGATGATGAGTTTAACCGAGGCGATCGCCCGAGGACAAAATCTACAAACTCCCTATATTGATTGGTTAGGAGGCATTTATCAACCACCGCGATCGCTGGCAACTGCACGACGGATGACAGGATTATGTTCGATTTGCGATCTGGCAATTTACAGGCAGAATTCTGCCACTCTTGACCAACTTTTACCCATCTTACAACTCGGAATATCTTTTCAATTGCAAACCCAATTCTGTCCCGAATCTGTCTTCTATTTCTCCGATCCTCAGAAAATTTTAGGGGCTTTTCATCACAGTTTAACTGATTTTGAAATTCGCATCGATTGTCTACAATATAATATTTTAAGTTTGTTGGGTTTTTATCGTATTCTCAAGATTTTGTAAGTGAAACAAGTGAAATAACAAAAAAGGAGTGTATTTAAGCACCCCTTTTTTTGTTAGATGAGCAAGTTACTCAAATAAACTTACTATTTCTAGAAATTGAAAGTGGTACGCAGCATACCAACAAAGATGGTGTCATTGTTGGAGTTACCATTGGGGTTAAAGACGGCATAAACCCCAGGAGCCATTTCGATATTGTCGGTGATGGGGAAGCGATATTCTAAGCTGGCTAAGTAGGAGGGAGAACGATCACTCGGTCCATTGTTAGCGCTGGCTAAGTAAGGAAGTTGACCAAAACTCGCAACGATAACATCATTCTCTTTAAAGAGATCGGGGAAACCGAAGTTAATACCCCAAGTCCAGAGATCGGCACTATCCCCTTTGCGGATTCCTGATTCACCCGTTGCGCTACTATAACCTAAGAAACCACTAATGTTAAAGGCTTCGGAAGGATCCCAAGATACAGAGAAGTGATAGTTGCTGATAGAGGTTGCAGATTCTTGGATATTTCCACTGCTGTTGACCCAGAGGAAGGGAGAACGTCCTAAAACACTGGTTGTTTCTCCAAGGCTAACATTACCAGCTGTTGCCGCTCCGCCAGGGGCAAAACCGAATCCATAACCCAGCGCAAACTTGAATTTTTCGCTGAGATTGAAGTTCAGTTGCAGAGGGATGTAGAATTCTCCACCAAAAATCCCCAAGTTAGCATCGTTAGCATCAGTAGCAAAATAGCCGATATCTAAGCCGATTTTTTCGTTAAACCAGAAGTTTGCACCAACGGCTGCACCGCCGTCGCCAACACCATCGTAAAACATTTGGTTGTAAGCAGTTCCTAGGGGAAGACCGCCATAAGCATAACCACCTGTCGTTTCTGCATCAAGGATATCGTCAATGTTAATTCCTTGTGCGGCAACGTGGAGCATTACGTTATCGCTTGCAGGGAAACGATACCATAACTTGGCGAGGCGCACATCATCTTGGGCTGTGAACCCGTAGGAGTTAGGATCGACTTGAGGTGTTCCAGTACCAAGCTGAGAAATGTTTTGCAGGTTGCGTGCTTGCAAGCGGGTGCGAAGGCGATCGCGCCCGGTGAAGCTGGTATCGAAGTTCAACCGCGCCCGATACCCAAAGGCTAAGGCGTTATTGCGATCGGTTCGGAAGTTAGTGGCCGTATTATTACCAGCTGCGTGAAGGGTATCCAAGTCGTTGATGAATGCGTTACTAACCGCAGGATTAGCTACGAGATATTGTCCCAAGGTGATTGAATCAACGGTTCCACCCGATTCAAACAAGCCGATCATCCGGTTCTGGTCGATGATGTTAGCCACAGATGCTGGGGTTGCGGCAGCATTAAGATTATCTAATAGACCCAAATCAAAGTATTCAGCACCATTAAGACCAAAAATCTTGGCCCGATCGCCCGTAGCAATATCCAAGTTGAAGATAACTTCTCCCACTAATTTAGTAGTGGTGGAGAATTGGTTATCTTCCAAGAAAGCAACTCGACCTTCCAAGTTGTCTACCCGCGTTCCCAAGGCAGCGAGTTCTGCTTCAAACTCTTGCATCAAGCGACGGAGGGTTTCTAATTCGTCCCGCGTCACAAAATCCGCAGTGGTTTCAGCAATCAAGCGCTCAATTTGTTGCAAACAGGCGTTTAAACCGGCTGCAAATTCGTAGCGAGTCAGAGCGCGATGGCCGCGATAAGTACCGTTGGGATAGCCCTTGAGACAGTCGTAGCGTCGTACCAAGTCATCTAAGGCTTGGAATGCCCAATCTCCAGGGGATACATCGCTGAATTTCGAGGCTCCTGTGAACTGAGCGCGGGAGCTTCCTTCTGTGCTGTAGCTTTCAATTTGCTGCAGCATATCGCTGGTGGAAAGAGGGTCGCTAACGGGTTCAGCCATCGCTTCCCCAGAGACAAAGAGCAGCGCGCCAAGGGTGGCGGGAGCAGCTAATAAGGTTTTCTTAAGAATTTCTGACATTGATAACTTCCTCACACTAGATAAAAAACGATGAACTGGAACGGCCTGTTTCGAGTTGTTGCGCTTTCTTATTTACCCTTATAGCAAATTGATGATGGAGTTGTCGATCTTTATCAAAATTTTTCATATTTTTTTTTGATAAAGCTCTATCAGATTATATAACGCAATCTGGGATTTGGTGCGAGAGAGCCATATTTAATTTTTTTGGGGAGAACCGATCGATCCCCCTAAATCCCCCTTAAAAAGGGGGACTTTCGGTTTCTCCTGCCTTAAAAAGGGGGACTTTCGGTTTCTCCTGCCTCATACGAAAAATCCATTGAAATGGATTGAGATACGGTTAAAGCTACCTGTGGCGATCGCGGGGTTTTACCTCAAATTGAGAAGTGTAGACAGACCCCTAGAGTTTGGTGAAAGGGAAGTTGTGATGCACACTAGAGAAACATGGGGTTGGAGGATATCAAGGTGACTATTGAATTTGCCCGAGAGTTAGAAACCTTTTGGCAAAAGCGCTTGCAGGAAGATTGTGCCGATCGCCCTTCCCAAACGCGCCAGAGTGTTGCTTTGTGGTTGGTGGGGGAGGATCGAGAGCGATTTGCCAATCTGGACGATCGGCAAAAGGCGATCGCGCGACAGGCGATCGAATACCGCTATCGCATTCTTCACCAGCGCTATTTGGGGGTAAATCCGACCCGAGCCTATCGCAATTTAATCTCTCGCTTGGGGTCTCTTGTGGTCTTGCGGAATAAAATTCGCACTTGGGTCTCCTTAAGTCGCGATCGCCAACGTGCGGTGGCGGATGTTTTGCAAGAGGTCATTCAAGAAATGATCGACAGCGATCGCTACATCCGAAACACAATTGCTCGAATTTCTCGCTGTAGCGAAAATCCTTCTTTGCGAAATGCGCTGTTGTTGGCCAGTATTGAAGAATATTGCTTGCGACCAATTCGCAATCAGCCTTTGCTGGTTTATCGTTTTACCAATTATCTGCGACGCTCCCAAAAAGGGGGAATGACCCAAGTTCCTCAAAAAGAACGCATCAAGATGATTTCTGAGGAACTGACCCCGGATGCGGGGGATTCACCCATTAGTTTGCTGGACTCGGAGGCGATCGCCCACTACCAAAGCGATCGCGATGAAGAAGAACAACGGATTTTGCGGGAGGAAGTGCGACAAGAATTTGAGCATTACCTGGCAGAAAAAGTCGAGCCTCTGGCGGTAGAATGGCTGCGCTTGTATCTCCAAGGTCATTCCCAAGAGGCGATCGCGCAAATATTAGATTTACCAATCAAACAAATTTATCGCTTGCGAGAAAAAATCAACTATCATGCGGTTAAGATTTTCGCTCTCAAAAGCCGTCCGGAATTAGTGGAAAATTGGTTAAAAATCTCCCTAGAAGAACATAATCTGGGATTGACACCCAAACAATGGCAGATATTCTGGCAAGATATTACTCTTCTGCAACAACAAATTATCACTCTCCTCAAAGAGGGCAAAACCCTAGAAGAGATTGCCAAAAAATTAAACCTGAAAAAATCCCAAGTGATGTCCGAGTGGAGCAAAAGCTACCAACTCGCCCAGTCTCTTCGGAATTAGAGGGACAAGAGGACCTACGCAGCTAGGGAGCTAGGGAGCTAGGGAGCTAGGGAGCTAGGGAGCTAGGGAGCTAGGGAGCTAGGGAGCGAGACGCTCCCACTACCGCATTCTCTGGTTATGAAGGACCTACGCAGCTAGGGAGCGAGACGCTCCCACTACCGCATTCTTTGGTTATGGTAGTGCAGGCATCTTGCCTGCTAATGCGTAAATCCTCATCCCTCATCCTTCATTATTTTTTATTCTTTAACGTCAGAACCCAAAACTTGCTCTTTTAAGGATTGGAATTCTTGGAAAAGTTCTTGACGACCCTTAGAACTCCAAAGATAGCGCCAAATAAACCAAATACCAAACCCAATACCCACTAATTCAAAAACGGGAGCGAGTAAGGGAATATCGTTAATTGCATCTAGTAGCGCCAAGGTTAGATATACAGTAACCAGTCCTCCCAACAACAGAGCCACTACGGTTAAAGGCTCCTTAAAATCTGAGAAAAACTTCTTCACGAGATCTGGTAATTTGCCCAAAAACTCCGAAGCGGGTTCGATCCATTCTTGCCAAGGGCGATCGGTTGCTGGTGGTTTTGCGGGTGAGATTGCCCCAGAAGGGTCTGTCTTAAAACCCGATGGGCTTTGAGATTGAGTAACTTCAGCTTCTGCTGAGGGAATATTTGGATCCATTGCTTTTTTCTCCTGCAGTTTAAGATGGAATTTAATTGTAGGTTGCGATCGCGACCCAAGGAGGGCAAAAAAATTGATTCTTGCCCATATTAACCAAAAACATCGCCAGAATGCTTCCTCTTGATTTTATAATTCTTCTGATTGATATTGTGCGATCTTGGCATAATCTCCTAGAGCATAACAGGCCGTTCGCAAACTGCCGATCGCCTGCCGTTCTACCCGGCGATCGCCAATTTCTCGGGCGACATTTAAACGCTGTTCGTAATATTTAATCGCTTGTTCGTAGTCCCCGATCGCATCGTAAGCAACCCCTAGACTGCCTAAAGACTGTTCTTCAGAGCGGGGATCTGTTAGTTGTCTGGCCAAAGTGAGGCGTTTTTGATTGTAGGCGATAGCTTGACGATAATCCCCTAATGTATAAGAAGCATTACCTAGATTACGCAGAATTTGGACGGCAACACGATCTTCCTCGAGTTCTCGAGCCAGTTCTAAGCGTTGTTCGTAGTAGTTAATTGCCTCGCGGTAATTGCCCAAGACATAGTAAGTATTGCCCAAATTTTTGAGAATTTGTCCGGCAGTTTGGCGATCGTCGAGGGAATGTGCGAACATGAGGGCGCGTTTTTGGCAGGAAATGGCATCTTCGTGTTTACCTTGCGCTTTATAAGCTAAACCCAAATTATTGAGGGCGGCCATTGCTCCGGTGCGCTCTTTGAGATCCAGAAAAACCTTTAAACTTTTCTTCTGAAAGGCGATCGCCTTATCGTAATCGTTGAGATGGCGATGGGCATTGCCTAATAAACTAAATACTTGGCCAGTGAGACGCTGTTCTAATAATGATTGAGCCAAGGATAGACTCAATCCTGCTGTTTGAATCGTTTCTTGATAATTTCCTAACCCATAGTGAGCCAAACCCAAGTAATACAAAGAGGTTGCTTCAGCAAGATTGTCTTGAAGATTTTGATAAAAGTCTCGCGCTTGTTGAAGTGCGGCGATCGCCTGCTGAAAATCGCCGCTTTGTTGTCCGGCAATTCCCTGTTTGAGCAATTGTCCGGCGCGATCGCTTTCAAGGGTGGGAGAAGTTTGTCCTTTCTCGGCATTTAAGGCTGGATTATCCTGATTATCCTTGGGAGTTATGAATTTTTCTGGTTTGTCGCCTTCATCTGCCACCCTATTGTCCCCCTCATCAGAAAAATTGGGTGGAAACCCCGTCCTTATAGGACGGCTTTATATTAGTTTCGCTACTGCCTTGGAGTTGTTTAATTAGGGTGCCTTTGTATTGCACTTTTAACAGGACAATTACTGTATCTAACTAAACAACCCTGTACGCATAACGGTTTTTGCTCTTTCGAGCCTCCTATTTCTAGGGT
>NZ_JACSWA010000314.1 GCF_016888125.1 Spirulina sp. CCY15215 | reverse complement strand
CCCAAATAACGTAGTACGCGGGGTACTTAGTCTGGTCAGAATGGCCTGTTAGATTTCTCTTTCAAGCCTCACGCCTTTAGGCTGAGGTTCCTGACCACCCATTTTTCACGATACCCGTCACCAAATCCTTCGGGGAAAGCGATCGTAAAAAGTTAATCTCCTCGCACCCAAGTATAATTCTCGTGCATTTTCTCCTGGGGGAAAAACCGCGACACCAAACCCATAAGCCCCACTCCATCTAGGATTGCGTCGCGGTTTGAGCCTGACGCTAAGGGTTGTCCCTGGAGAAACAGCTTGTTCTAATTCCACTATAACAGCGAGGGCAGACGCATCATAAGTAGTGCTTTGAATCCTCAAGGATGCACCGCGATCGCCCGATGTCCCGATAAAGGCGATCGTCTCTTCTAGTTTAAAGCGAATGCGTTCTTGTCCTCCTCGTTGTTGAATGACAATTTTTTGCAGGGGAGTTTCTGTCGTGTCGGGGATGGCGATCGTAAAATAATATTTAGCACGACTGGAATAGGTTTCCGTCGAACTGCTTCTCACTTCCTCAATACGAGGTGCGCTACCTCGAAATGTGGCGGGTAATTCTTGGCTTGCTACGGGAAGGGGAGATAAACTAACAATAGGGGTAACTGCGATCGCAAGAGCGAGTAAATCGGTATTTTTCATCGCCTTGGGCTGTGTGGTAAAATTGACTCTTAGGAATTATAACGAATTATTTCGATAGACGAATAGTTGAGAGTTGAGAATTGGGAAAAGAGACGATCGTGAATTTTTAATCCCTTATCACTCATCCCTCATCCTTCCTGTTTCATCCTTCATCACTCATTACTCATCCTTCCCCATGTCTTCTATTCAAACCCAACTTACCCAGAAATTTAGTCATGCTTTAGTTGCCGCTTTTGGCGATGAATTTAGCAACACCGATCCCCTTGTTGTTTTGGCCAGCAATCCGAAATTTGGGGATTATCAATCTAATATTGCCCTTAGTTTGACGAAACCCTTGCAGAAAAATCCCATGAAGATCGCGCAGGAAATCTGCGATCGCCTGGAAATTAGCAACTTTTGCGAGTCTCCTGAAATTGCTAAACCTGGTTTTATTAACCTCACTCTCAAACCGGACTATTTGGCGACACAATTAGCAACAATGGCAAGCGATCGCCGTTTGGGGGTCGAAAAAGTTAAGCAGCCTCAAAAAGTTATTGTTGATTTTTCTAGCCCCAATATTGCCAAAGAAATGCACGTCGGGCATTTACGTTCGACTATTATCGGCGATAGTATTGCCAGAATATTAGAGTTTCGCGGTCACGATGTTTTACGTCTCAATCATGTGGGAGACTGGGGGACACAATTTGGGATGTTAATTGCTTATTTACGAGAAACTCATCCCGAAGCATTGATGACAGCAAATGCTTTAGATTTAGGGAATTTAGTGACATTATATCGTCAAGCGAAAAAGCAATTTGATGAGGACGAAGCATTTCAAGAAACCGCGCGTCAAGAAGTGGTTCGCTTACAATCTGGGGCAGAAGATAGTCGTCATGCTTGGCAATTATTATGCGAACAATCTCGGCAAGAATTTCAACAGATTTACGATCGCCTTGATATTAGCTTACAAGAACGAGGGGAATCTTTTTATAATCCCCTGCTTCCCGGTGTTGTCGAACATTTAGACTCCGTGGGACTATTGGAGGAAAATGAAGGAGCAAAATGCGTATTTTTAGAAGGATTTACCAATAAAGAAGGCGATCGCCTCCCTTTAATTGTCCAGAAAACTGACGGCGGTTTTAACTATGCCACCACAGATTTAGCCGCACTGCAATACCGCACAGGAAAAGATGAAGCCGATCGCATTATTTATGTTACAGATGCAGGACAAGGCAATCATTTTGTTCAAGTTTTTCAAGTTGCCCGCAAAGCGAAAATTCTACCCGAAAATGTAGAAGTGGTTCACGTTCCTTTTGGGGTTGTTAAAGGCAAAGATGGGAAAAAACTACAAACTCGGGCTGGAGATACCGTCCGTTTAAAAGACTTGTTGGATGAAGCAGTTTCTCGTGCTTATCAAGACTTAGATAAACGCTTGCAAGAAAATAATAGAACCGAAAGCGAACCTTTTAAGGAAAACGTTGCCGAGATCGTGGGCATAAGTGCGGTGAAATATGCCGATTTGAGCCAAAATCGTACCAGCGAATACATTTTTAATTACGATAAAATGCTGGACTTGAAAGGGAATACTGTCCCTTATCTTTTATATACTTATGTCAGAACTCAAGGCATCGGACGCAAAGAAGAAAAAATCGGTTCGAGTGCCTTAACAACAGTAGAACCAGTATCGATCGCCAAAATAAGTCCCAAATATATTCAACAACAAATCCAAGATAATTGGCCAACTTTTAAACCGATGGCGATCGCCTCGGGAGTTTTGGTAACAATTATTTTTGTTATTGATGCGATCGTCAAAATTCATCTGGCAATTCATCACATTCCCTTGTTTTCTCAAATTCTACAGTTTACTGGTTTTAGTTACACTCTTTGGTTTGCTTTCAAGCATCTCCTTTTCTACAAAAAACGCCAACAATTTAAGCAAAAACTAGAAGAGAAAAAAAGAGAGTTTTTGGGAACTCCCGATACAGTGAAGATACTTCCTCCAGCCGGCGATCGCGCTGAAATTATCCTCCAAGAAGATTCTGAACTCATTCTTGCCAAACACCTCTTACAACTAACAGATGTTCTCGCAGAAGTCGAACGCGATTTATATCCCAATCGTCTTTGCCAATATCTCTACGAACTCAGTCAAAAATTCAATCAATTCTTTGAAAACTGCCCAGTTCTCAAAGCTGAAGAACCCGTGCGAACTTCTCGTTTAATGTTATGCGATTTAACCGCAAGAACCTTGAAACAAGGACTATCTTTACTGGGAATTTCAGTTCTAGAAAGAATGTGACAAGTATTTTTCTTGTTCTCTCAATTGCATGGAGATTAAAAAATTATTTCAGTAACTATATTGGCACTTTCATGATCCATTTGATAGGGAATTTAATAATTCTGATTCCTTTGTAGAACCAGAGAATCATGCACATTATTTCTCGCAAAGCCTTACGTCAATTTTGGGAAAAGTATCCTGATAGTGAAACAGCACTCATTCGTTGGTTTAAACTCATAGACTCAGCAAACTTTAACACTTTTGATGAATTACGCTCAGTTTTTCCAAGTGCCGATCTTGTAGACGATCTAGTTGTATTTAATATTGGTGGTAATAAATATAGATTAATTACTTCAATTCACTTTAATCGTCAGAAAGTCTATGTTCGTCATATTTTAACCCATTCAGAATACGACAAAGATACATGGAAAAATTAACTGTACTTCCCCCAGATATTAATCATCATTGGAGTGCGATCGCGCCACTGTTGACAATTCGCAATGAGGAAGAATACGATCGGGCAATAGAGCGATTAAATGCTTTAATTGATGAAATTGGTACTAATGAGCAGCATCCTCTTTATAATTTGCTTGATACATTAGGCACGCTGATTGAGGCTTATGAGGCGGAGTATTATTCTATCCCAAATTGTGGCGGGAGTGATGCACTAGCGTATTTAATGGAAGAGCATGGATTAAGTTCATCAGATTTATCTGAAATTAGTACGGCAGAGAAAATAGAAGCTATCTTAAATAATGAGAAGTCCTTAACTCTGATTCAAATTCAACAGTTAGCACAATATTTTAAAGTTAAACCTCAAGTCTTTCTGGATTAGAATTAGCGAATGGAAAGCGAGAATGACCTTGGGGTTTCATTATTCCCGAAACCGAACAGGAAGCGCGTATTGCCAAGGATTACGGGGCGATTGGGAGGCGTTGCAGAGAAACTCTATCAGGAAATGCAGTCAATAACCCACCGCTAACCCTTTGGGTATAGCGGGGGCTTGAACCAAGCCCATAGTTGACCAGCCTAAGTTCTTGGGAACTACGTTTTTTAAGCT
>NZ_JACSWA010000313.1 GCF_016888125.1 Spirulina sp. CCY15215 | reverse complement strand
CTAATGACTTAGGCAGCTAAGGAGCGAGACGCTCCCACTACTGTATTCTTTTGTTATGGTAGTGCGGGCATCTTGCCCGCTAATGTGTAGAGCCTAAGTTTAAACAAATTTACCATTTTATACTTCTGACTTATGGCAGATTCAATCATGTATCAAGAGGATTGTTATGTTATCCTCGAACCCGATCGCCCAGAACAATTTCTCTCAGAAGCAGAGTTACTCGAGAAACTGAAGGACATTTTGCAACAACAGGAGGAATTACCGCGAGATTTACAAAAGTTTAATTCTCTGGAAGAACAAGCGCAACATTTACTGGAAACGTCTTGCGAGTTTAATGTTTCTCCGAGTCAATATCTACAATGGTATGTGACAAGATTGGAAAAAAGGTGATTTCTCGTTACTCATTCATTATCATTTGTAACAGTAATTAAAGCAAGTTCGATCCATTCTTCTTGGGTTTGCGCGAGGGTTGTCCGAATGCCGGGACCGAAGAATTTTTCGATTTTTTCTTGTTTCTCTTGCCACTGTTCTAAACTGACAAAAGGGGAGTAAAAGTCCAAAATTAAAGCATAATTGCCCTCGATCGCCTCTTCTCGGAGTTCCTGAAGATTGGGAAGTTCTTCATCAGGGGCGATCGCCAGTTTCATTAAGGGATAATCTAAATGAACGGGTTGTCCGTAGCGATAGCGGGTGATATCTTTGCGAAGTTTTTGTTGAATTTCTGTTGCTTGTTCTTCTCGCAATGCTAATACTTCTGGTGACGTGGGTTTACTGTAGGGGATGGGTTTAAGTTCTGAGGCTTTTAAGGCTAAACCGCCGAGGAATAAAGGTATTCCATAGAAAAAACCAATCAGGTTAAGGGTGGGTTTACCGAAAGCGTAGGCGATAACTCCCATAATTGTGAGGATGCTGCCAACAGAAAGACCGAGTAACGCGAGGGGAATTTTTCCGAACATTGCTAAGAGTTTTAATTGCTTTTCAATTTTATCTTGCGATCGCCACAGTAGGGAAGTTCAATCCAATAAATTACGCTTAATGTGAAATTAAAGGGAAGAAGGAACAGCCTGAAAAGTCAAAACAGCAAAGATTATCATCAACCAAATTGGCGATCGCTGTAGGGATGTTAAATTTAACGTCTCTATAGCCAATCTCCCTGAATAGTAAAGGCTGCCCATTTAAGTAGATCTGCAAAATTATAAGCTAAGATTAAATAAACTCTAAACTGGCGCGATCGCGTCTATTAAAACCTTTTAATTAAATTTCAGGAGAGAGAAAATGTTTAAACCTATTGCGGCGATCGCGATCGCGCTTTTGAGTCCCTTCTTTATTGCCCAAACGCCTACCCTCGCTAACCCCATCCAAATCGCCCAAAATCGCGATGTATTCCCCGGTGACTGGGCTTATGAAGCCCTGCAAAACCTCTCCCAAAACTATAATTGTATTACTGGTTATCCCGATGATACATTTCAAGGCGATCGCGTTTTAACTCGTTATGAATTTGCAGCAGGTTTAGTCTCTTGCATTCAGTCGATGGAAAGCAAAATACTGGAAAATGGAGACTTTGCAACTCAAGAAGACTGGCAAGAAATGCAACAATTTTTGCAAGAAGCCTCAACAAAACTCGATTTGCAAGAAACTCAAGTTGAATTACAGGAAATTCAACTTGAAACGATTGAACAATAAAAAATCATCAACGACTCAGCAAAAATTCAACAATAATGAAAATAATTGCAACAAAAAGTGTAGTAATTGATGCAATCCAACTCAAGCGATCGATATCTTGAATCCCTTTTCTATCTTGCGCTTTTTCTTGACCGTAGCCTCGTAAAATCATAGCATAGTAAACACGCTGCGATCGCTCATAACTTCGGATTAATAAAGTTCCCGTCAGTTGTGCCAAAATTTGTAAATTTCTGCGCGTCAGGCGATCGCGTCGAAATCCTCGCAACTGCATTGCCCTTTGCATCTTAACTCGCATCTCTTGTAACTCTTGCAAATACCGATAAGTTAACAAAGCCATATCAACAATTAAAGCCGGAAGACCCAGCGATCGCATTGCTTTTAAACTATTCGCGATCGGTGCCGTACCAAATAACACCAAACTCACTGTTAGGATAGAAGCAAATCGCACCAGAATCAACGCCAAAGCCTCACAGCCTTCTTGTTTTAAGCTCAACCATCCCCAGTGCCATAACACCGTTTCCCCCGTCCCAAATGGCAAAAAAAAGACCATTGCGGCAATGAAAAAGCCTGGATAGCGCAATCGAGAAAGCCAAAATCCAAAAGGTAGACGAGAAATCAAATATAAACCTGCTGTTATTACTACCATAAATGGCAGTAAAATCAAATGGCGGACAAAAGCAAAAGCAAAAATTAAAGTCAATAATGATACCAATTTAGAACGCGGTTCCCATTGGTGAATTGGTGACTTTAAACGGGCATAGCGATCGAGATTCATGTGGTAGGGGTTTGGTCTCCAAACCCTCTTAATTTGGTCTCCAAACCCTCTTAATTTGGTTCTCCAAACCCTCTCAATTTGGTTCCCCAACCCTCAGAGGATTCGGTTGAGGATTAATAATAGGTTGAACAGGGACGATCGCCACATAGGGAGATAATAAAGCCTCATCAACCCAACCCGAATAATAGCGTACTTCTGTTCTTGCTCCCGTTAATTCTAGTAAATCCAGATCCCCTCGTATGGCTGCAACATCGGGAGGATTATTGGGATTAAATTCCTTTTGTCCAATACCCATCGGACCCCCACCAAAGATATTGAGAGAGACTTCATCAAATCCCCGTTGGAAACGCTGGCCATTCCAATGCCATTCCGATCCCGGCCAGTATAGCGGTGCGAAATACTCTTGCGCTGTTCCATATATTTCCGACCAAGCCGTTTTTCCCCCGGAGATCGCCGTCGTAAACCCCTCCTTGTAGACTATCTCATAGCGTTCCTTCGCATTTTCCTCGTAAGCGAGAGGCGATCGCCACAACACCTCTACCTTATCTGCTTCAAGGGTTAGTGCCGGTTTTTGGGCAGCTAAACGATTGTATAGGGTAATCCCTCCATTGGCGAGGTCTGCCATGACCGCAAAGCGCCAACAATTCCACTTATCCCGTTGTTCCATTGCTTGCCAATAGGTGCGACAAATGCCATTTCCAGTACCTACCCATAATTCTTCTCCATTCACCCATAATTTGGTCGGAATGGCACCAACAAGGGGACTATTGCGAACGTGATAGGCAGTAATGGTATCAGAATTGAGATCGTAGGAAACTAATCCCATACTCGGAATATAGGGGTTTCCTTCCCCTGATGTCTGCGTGGTCAGCCAAATTTTAGCGTTATCCGACTCCCCGGCGATCGCAATATCTTTGATGATTTGCCCTTTAATTTTATCCGGTTGTTTCAGTTCGATCGCCTGGTTTTGAGGATTGTAAAAGGCTAAGGTGGCAATACTCGTAAATCCTTCCCCCCGAGGGGCAGAAATTGAAATCAACAGGCGATCGCCGTAGGGAACTGCACTGACGAAATCTGGATACGCTAAATCATTGCCTAAATTGGCTTTACGAATATCTTCTAGGGTGTAAAGATTGGTGACGATGGGTTCTGTTGCTTCCGGTGGAATCAATTGCAGAACCGCACGCTGCGATCGCTGTCCCGAGGTAAAATCAGGGTCTAACACGGCGCGATATTGATAGGTTTTTCCCTGAAATTCCACAGTTTTATAAGGAAGTTCTGCACCCAGGGAAGAAGCAGGAGGAGACATCGTTCCTTTTGTTACTGTCCAAGTTTCATTGCCTCGACAAAAAATAAAATCGTAGCTTAAACTTTGAAAGCGAATAATATTTTTGTTGGCTGCAATATTCTGGATTTGGAAATTAAAATAGTTGGGGAAATCTCGTTCGGCAGGTTTGGCTAAAGTGGGGGGAGAAGCAGCAGGATCGGGACAATTTGCTGTATTGCCAGGAGTATTATTTTCAGCTTGCCGATCGCAAGCACTAAGTAAGCCCACAAAAAATAATAGTGCAATCCTTCGTTTCATAATTAAAGTAAGTTTAGATTTATCTGGGGTAATTCTGGAGAAGGGCGATCGAGTTGCAGGGGATCGTAAATCTCTAGATCGAACCAAAAGGTACTTCCCAAGCCAATCTCACTCACTAAATTGACGCGCGAACGATGTCTCGTGACAATATTCCTCACAATAGAAAGACCCAGCCCGGTTCCTTCGAGGGTATGAACGCGATTTTCAACCCGGAAAAAGCGATCGAAAATTGCCTCGCGATCTTCCGCATCAATTCCTGTTCCCGTGTCGGAGACTTCAACGCGAACTTTTTGCAGGCGATCGCCTTCTTTTGTTATAGCATCGAGGTCAATTTGATAAGCGCGAACGATAATTCGCCCCCCAGACTCTGTAAACTTCAAGCTATTACCCACAAGATTCGCTAAGACTTGCAATAATAAATCATAATGCCCTAAAACAAAAGGCAAATTTGCTTCAATTTCAGCACCAATCTCGATTTTTTTATCCTTGGCATTGAGTTGATAACTACGCAGAGTTTGCTCGATGGTGCGCTCAATTTCAACGTCTTCTAATTGATAGTTTTTTGAGGATTCTAAGCGAGATAAATCGAGAACATCATTGACCAAACGAGTTAAGCGATCGGTTTCGTTATTAGCAGTATGTAGAAATTCTTGTCGTTCTGCTTCCGATAAATCCTCGCCGTATTCGTAGAGAGTTTCAATAAAAGATTTAATATTAAAAAGAGGGGTTCTAAGTTCGTGAGAAATATTGCTAATAAACTGACTTTTCGCCTCATTTAATTCTACTTCGCGAGTAATATCCTGCACTGTCATCGCAATACCTTTGACATTTTCCCGATCGCGATCGAAGACTTGGGTTAATAAGATGCGAATCGTTCGTTCTGTAGGTCCTGCGATCGTGACGCGAAACTCATCTCCGTCTTTTTCTTGCTGCGATCGTTCCCAAAGATGATGGGAATCTTGAACCAGATCTTCGCTGGTTTTATGTTGCAGGGGTCGCGTTAATTGAGCGCTAACAGATAGAGGTAATTCTTGTAAAATATTCTTGCCGATCGTATCTTTCCCTTCCCAGCCGAAAATACGCCGCGCTGTAGGATTGACTAAGATAATTTCGGCATCATTATTGAGCAAAACTGCACCATCGGCGATGGTGGAAACAAGGGTTTCTAACTTAGCTTTTTCAGCCGTTAATTCCTCAATATTTTGTTCTTCATAACGCTTTAAACGTTCTGCCATTTTATTAAAGCTAAAAATCAATTCTCCTAATTCCCCACCCAAAGGCAAATCGATACGCTGTTTGAAATTTCCGGCGGCAATATTTTTCACCCCTACTAGCAATTCCTTAATCGGTTTAGTAATCGTTAGAGCATTAAAAACAACCCCTAACAATACCATCGCCCAAATCGAAATAAATACCGCGATCGTTACATCCCGCGTTAAATTAGAAGAAGCAACCACTGTTGGATTCGGATTAATTCCTACCGCCAAAACTCCGAGATATTTGTCATTATAGTTGAGAGGCACAAAAACATCAGTAACGCCACCATGAGGGGTTTTATGTTGGCGAATCATCGGAAATTTTGCCTCTTGTGCGTAATTCTCGGGTAATTCAATATGGCGTTTAATCGTTAGAGAATTTTGGACTTCTGCGGCACTATAAGGGATACCGAAGAAAATCTCTCCATTAGCATCCGCATATAATAAGTAACGAACGCTGGATGTTCCTCCATAAAAAAGACTCGAAAAACGAGCAACTTCGGTGAGTTTATCTTCTGCAATTAAAGGTGCAACATTATTAGCCAGCAACAGTCCTAAATCTTTGCCAAAGCGAGTATCATTCATGCTGGCATCCTGCTGGATGGTATTCACCGCCCAGAAAGTCAAACTACTCATTAACAAAGAAACCGCCAGAGTTGCCACCGCCATGAGTCTTGTCTGGAGGGTAAATTCCGACCACCAAAGGCGGATAACTTCTCGAATTTGATTTAAGAGTGCCAGCAAGGGTTACAGTTGATAGTTGATAGTTGATAGTTGATAGTTGATAGTTGATAGTTTACAGTTTACACTTGCAGGCTTGGGAAGAGGAAAAAAATTTTCCTTCGACTGTTATTTTTTTGTTATTTTTCTGTCTTTTCTCCCCAAAGGTCTTCCTTTTCATCGTCGGTAGAAAAGGGCTTGCTGCTGGGAACAGAGGGAGTGTTAACTGGAGGGGAAGGGGTTTTGGGAAGGACGCGATGGCCAATATCCCGACGATAATACATTCCTTCAAATTCAATCCCCTCGATCGCCTGATAGGTTTTGGCGATCGCCTCGGCAAAAGTTTCTCCTAAAGCCGTAACGCCTAAAATCCGGCCACCATTGGTGACAACTCCATCGCCTTTCTTTTTCGTGCCAGCATGGAAAACAAGCGCCTCTAATTCTTCTGCCGCTTTAATGCCCGCGATCGCCTTTCCTTTTTGATAATCTTCAGGATATCCCTCTGCTGCGGCAACCACACAGACAGATTTCTCTGGTTTCCATTCCAAGGGGGGAAAATCTGCTAGTTTTTGTTGGGCGCAAGCGAGTAAGAGTTTATCGAGAGGAGTTGCCAACAAGGGCAAAATGGCTTGGGTTTCCGGGTCGCCGAAACGACAGTTAAACTCAAGCACTTTGGGTTCCCCCGTCGTTGAAATCATTAAACCCGCATACAAAACCCCGCGATAATCGATATCTTGCCGCTTTAGGGCGCTGATGATGGGGCGAAAAACCTCTTCCTCGATGCGTGCCATCAACTCGGGAGTTACAATGGGAGCCGGGGCATAAGCGCCCATACCTCCTGTATTTAAACCCGTATCCCCTTCCCCGATGCGCTTGTGGTCTTGGGCGGAGAGTAAAGTACGAAAGGTAATACCATCGGCGATCGCAAAAACGGAAACTTCTTCCCCACTCAAAAATTCTTCAATAACCAGCTTGCGAAATCCTTTATCCCAGAGGGTATCGACCGCCGTGCGGGCTTCTTGTAAGGTTTGAGCCACAATAACACCTTTACCTGATGCTAACCCATCCGCCTTCACCACGATGGGAGCGCCTTGTTTTTGCAGATAAGTTTTTGCCTTTTCAGCATCCGTAAAAGTTTCCCCTTTTGCCGTGGGAATGCCCGCATCTGTCATGAGTGTCTTTGCCCAAGACTTACTCGATTCAATTTGCGCCCCTGCTTTTGTGGGTCCGAAAACAGGAATATTCTGGGCGAGGAGATAATCCGTCAGACCTGTTGCCAAGGGCGCTTCGGGTCCGATAACCACGAGGGAAACGCCTTGTACCCCTGCAAAACGAGCAATTCCTTCAAAATCATCGATTCGCATCGGCATATTCTGGCATTTATCAAGAGATGCCGTGCCGCCATTACCTGGAATGCAGATAACACCATTAATTTTCGGAGACTCGGCGAGTTTCCATGCCAAAGCGTGTTCTCGACCGCCGTTACCAACTACCAAAACCTTCATTCCGGCTGCACTCCAAAACGTTAACTTTATGCTAGGAGGGACTATTATAAGCTATAAAGACGGGTCAATTTTGTTTTCTTAACTGTTTTGATTTTCCATTGCGTTGAGGCGATCGCGCAACTCCTGCAAAGCACGTTCGTTCAGCGCGTTCCCGTTCCTGTAAACGTTCTCTTTCCGACTCATCTGGACTTCGCAAATCCTCACCATTTTCAGGGTTGAAAATAGAATTCAAGACTTTCCGCACCATAAATGAGATATTTACGAGCGGGATCGCTATCGCAATATATCTGATCGCCCGGTTTCTGTATCGATATAAAAGGTGACTTGCAGAGAACCGTATCTCAACCGTAATGCTTCCTCTATTTTACGCGCGATGCCTGTGGTGGCTTTTTCATAACGTGGTTCTAAAATGAGGTGCATTTGAATATAAACAAATTGTCCTACAATTCCCCTCGTGCGAATTTTAGAACAATGAGAAACTCCTCGCACACTTTGAGCGATCGCGGCGATCGCTTCTGAAGCAATTGCATTTTGTTCCAGCATTAAGGGCAAATTCCACGCGATGGACTGCCAAAATTCATCTAAAACCAAAATATAAAGAATAATCGCTAAAACAAGGTCAATTAAAGGTTCTCCCCACCAAACTCCCCAGAGTCCAGCGAAGACTAATAAAGTTAAACCTGCTTCTTTAAATAACTGATTGGCATTAAAGGCAAGGATGGCGTGATCTAAACGCTTGGCTTGATATAAAGAAAAAGAGGCTATTCCTAAAATCGGCAAAGATACAAATCCAAGAAATTGTAGAATTGGAATTTTAACCTCTAAAGGAAAAGGCAAGATTTCTCGTTTTAAAGCGGCTTGAAATTGAGGAATTAATGTTTCAAAGAAAAAGAAAGAAGCGATCGCCAAACTTGCCACTAAAGCAAAGGTCAATACAACTTCTTTTTTGCCATGACCATAAATTTCTCGTCCATCTGGGCGATCGGAACCAATAACGGCTAAAAACCCCAAAAGGGCATTAAAACAAATAATCAGAGTATGTAAACATTGCACTAATAGTCCCAGCGATCGCGCTTCCCAACCTACGGAAACTTTAACCCAGAATACCAACCCCATTAACCAGAGGGTCGCTAATAACACCAAGCGACTAACAAAATAAGCATTTTTTTCTTCGTTCATCCCGTTCGCGATCGCCTTTAACTATCTTTAATTTACACCGATAATAAATTGTGAATCTTAGTAAAGAAGACTATAATTCTACCATCTTCTTTCATTTTTAAATTGGCACAATACCCTAGGATATTAATTTCCTCGGTTGCAAGTCAGATTTTTAGCTTTGAGAAGTGCGATAAAATGGAGACGTGAATAAGATAAGCACAAAATTATGCCAGCCAAAGACATCTACCACAATGCTGTCAAACAATCTCTAATTAAAGAAGGCTGGACAATATTTGCAGACCCCTATCGCATTTCTTACGAAGATGCAGATCTCTATGCCGATCTTGCTGCTTCCCGTCCTCTTGCGGCCGAACGTCAAGGGATTAAAATAATTGTAGAAATCAAGAGTTTTGTCGGACGATCGCCCTTATACGACTTTCATAATGCTCTCGGGCAATATATATTTTATCGCGATCTCTTGAGTGCTACAGCACCTAGCTTACAGCTTTACTTGGCAATCGATCGCACTTCCCACGAACGCATTTTTTTTCGTCCTTCTGTCCAACTTGCAATCGATCGCAATGCCGTCAAATTTTTCGTTATCAACTCTCAGCAGGAGGTAATTATCTTATGGAATCCAGAAATCAATATGTAGATATCCTAGAAGAAACGATCCGCGATTATCATGACTGGGCCGATCGC
This sequence comes from Spirulina sp. CCY15215, assembly GCF_016888125.1. GTDB lineage: Bacteria > Cyanobacteriota > Cyanobacteriia > Cyanobacteriales > Spirulinaceae > CCY15215. Next base: position 19,558 of record NZ_JACSWA010000313.1, on the reverse strand, counting down.
GCTGCTGATGATATGTTTGATAATTGTTTGATTTGCGATCGCGATCGCGGTTATTTTCTGTGGTTTCAGGTGGGTTGGAATGGCGATCGGCGCATTTCTCGCACGATGATTTTTGCCCGTCTCAAGAATGGTAAAATTTGGATTGAGGAAGATTGGACGACGGAAGGAATTGCGACGGATTTGCTGGTTGCTGGCGTTCCCAATAGTGATATCGTTCTCGCATTTCATCCCCCCTACAAGCGAGAGTTTACTGAATTTGCCACGGCTTGAATTTGAGAGAGAATTTTATTCATTTCAAAAAATCTAGCTAGACCGATCCTAGCAACAGATCAAGCACTTATTCCTGCACTTATAAACAAAGATCGCGCTGTTAAGGAAAATTCTGGGAATAATTCATCGGTAAGAATGCGATCGCCGCGATAGGTGACGGGTAAAGTATTAGGCGCAAAAACTGTAATACTTTGAGATTGAGGATCCACTACCCAAACCCGCAAAACTCCGGCTGCTAAATAATCTGTTGCTTTTTCTGCCATTCTCCCAAAACTTTGACCCGGTGAAATAATTTCGATCGCCAGATCCGGAGGGATCGGACAAGGTTCATCTCCCAAGACTTGGGGGAGGCGATCGCGATGGACAAAAAGTAAGTCTGGAATAGGTACCCAGTCCCGTCCCTGTCGCTGTAATGTAACCGACCACTCAATTCCTACTTCTCCCCGCGACTCTCCCCAGTTTTCTAAATAATGCAATAAGGCACGTTGCGTTTTAGAGTGAAAGCGTTGGGGTGGCATTTTAGGAATTACTTCTCCGTCAATTAGTTCGTAAGACTCGTGACTTTCTGAACTCGCGAGAAAGTCTTGAAGAGAAATTATTTTAGGAGAAATTTGCACCATCACTCAACCAACAAGCATTAACTTCAGTATAAACATTGGAAACTCAATTATGGGCATTCGTTTATTAGTCTTAGATGTTGATGGTACGATCGCGGGGACATCCAATCAAGTCTCCGAAGGGGTTAAAAAGGCGATCGCCGAAGTGCAAAAACAAGGCATTCAAGTGGCGATCGCGACGGGACGAATGTATCGATCAGCGTTACGCTTTCACCAGGCGATCGGCTCACAATTGCCTATTATTGCTTATAACGGGGCCTGGATTCAAAATCCTATAACCGGGGAAATTCTGCGTCATAGCCCCCTCTCTCTCCAATCTGCGAGGGAATTGTTAGATTATTACGAACAACCCCAATGGCGCGATCGCGTTGATATTCATTGTTATTGGGACGATTGCCTCTACGTGCGAGAATCTACCCAATATACTCGTGAATATATCGCTCGTTCGGGTATTGAGGCAAATATTACCCAAGACTTGCGAACTTTACTAATAAATCCTCCCACGAAAATTTTGGCTTTAAGTCCCGATGTGGATGCAATTCGAGAGATGATGGCGATACTTAAAGATCGTTATTCACCCTCAGAATTATATTTAACCAAATCTTCACCTTATTTTTTAGAAGCAACTCATCCTGGTGTGAATAAAGCAACTGCATTGCATTTTTTAACAACCGAAATTCTCGGTTATGCTGCTGAAAATGTGATGGCGATCGGCGATAATTATAACGATCTGGAAATGCTTGAATATGCTGGTTTGGGTATTGCTATGGGGGATGCACCACCTGATGTCCAAAAAGTAGCTAAATGGGTTGCTCCTTCTGTTGAGGAAGATGGTGTTGCAGAGGCGATCGCTAAATTTTTATTTTAGTAAATCTGTAGGATGGGCAGGGAGTTATTATCAATATTTTTCGAGTTATATTAGTATATCCTGACCATCCTACTGCGAATTTTCAATTGCTTGAATGTAAGCTAAACTCTGATGATAGCTAACTATATTTCCTTGAACAGAAAAAAGTTCGGCAGCTTTTTGTAAATCGGAAATTGCCTGTTCCTTTTCTTCCATGCGAGCGTAAACAACACCGCGATCGCGATATGCCTCTGCAATTTTTGCATCTAGCTTTAACGCTGTATTAAAATCCTCTAGTGCAGCGCTTAAATTCTCTTCTTCAAGGCGAATTTGTCCGCGATTATAATAAGCTAGAGCAAAATTGGCATCCAGTTCTAAAGCGTGATTAAAATCCATTAATGCAGTTTGCCAATCTTCCAACCTTATCAACGCTTCCCCTCGTTGATTATAGGCTTCAACAAAGCGAGAATTGTCCCGAATTGCCGCATCAAAATAAGCGATCGCACCGCGATAATCTTCTAAACCCATTTGTGCTAATCCAAGGGAATAATAAACTTGACTTTTGTTATTAGTCTGGGGTAAAATTTGATTAAAGTCAGAAACTGCGCCTAAAAAATCGCCCCGTTGCAGTTTTTCTCTGCCGCGATCGAACAATGCCGATAAACTTAATTGAGGGGTTTTTTCCAAGTCCCTAAGAATTTCCAAAGCCTGTTGATAAACATCATTATCTTTTTGTTGCTGAGATAATTCTGCACCACGTCTAAAATCGGCGATCGCCTCCTGAATGCGCCCAAATTGCCGATGCAAATAACCGCGATTAAAATAGGCAGTCGCTAAGTTTTCATCGAGTTCAATAGCGCGGTTATAATCATCGAGTGCCTCATCATATTGTCGGCTCCAAAATAACGCCGTCCCTCGATAGTTATAGGCTTGAGCATTATTCGGTTCAATGCGAATCACCTCGCTAAAATCGGCGATCGCCTTGGGATAATCTTCGACATGAATCCAAAGTAAACCGCGATGATGATAAGCCTCTGCATTATTGGGATCGGCAAGAATAGCACGATCTAAAGACTCCATTGTACTGGGATCGTAATGGGCAATTTCCCAAGAAGATACGGGCAAATTAGGTAAAGAAATTTGCGCTGTTGGTAGACTTTCCAAAAATGCGGGAGAACCAGATAATCCCGTAACTAATAGTGCAAGTATTGGTAATTTCATATTTAATTAACGATCTCTAAAACCTTCGCTATTTGCTGGACGTTTAAATGCAACAGACTCCCTCTCTTCTCTTGGCACAATTGTTGTATTGGGAGTGGGTGTCCTCTGATTAAAATACTGATATGCCTCCCTAGAGATTTGTTTAATTAACTCCTGAGCCTGGGGATCATCATATTCTCGTTTAACCATAACAACAGCAATATAACGCTTTCCTGTTGGCGTGTCAATTAAACCCGCATCAGCAATTAAAGAACCAATATTCCCTGTTTTATGAGCAATACTTGCCCCTGGTTCTAATCCTTGCGGTAATAACTGTCGATTTTCAACTTGCTTCATAATGTTGAGCAACCGATCGCGCGATCGTAATGATACTAACTTCCCTTGATTAACCATCACTAAAACATTGGCCAGATCGACAGGACTGGTTAAATTTGTGCCGCTAACATCTGGGAGAAGTTCACTCATGGTAGTGGAAGTTAAGCCCCATTCGCTAAAACGACGATTAAGGGCTTCAATACCCCCTAAACGTTTGATAATCATGTTAGTTGCCGTATTATCACTGACAACAATCATTTTTTCCACGGTTTCCTGCGCCGAAAACTTACTCCCCACCGGCTGGTATTGCATTCGCCCAGATTCTCCAACCCTTGACTCTTCATCCATAATTAATGTTTCGTTAAGGCGCACCTTTCGGGCATCAACCTCTTGAAAAAAAGCAATGAGAATAGGTGCTTTAATGGTACTCGCCGCAGAAAACTGTTTGCTTCCTTGCCAATTAACGTAGGCTTGGGTGTCCAAATCCAATAAAAACACTCCCAGATCGTAGCGGGGATTTTGCTGGGCGATGGCCTCAATTTTAGTTTTGAGAGGTAGAATTTCCTCCCCCAATGGTACGGACATAGCGGCGGCCAATGGAGCTAAAACTTTTTCTTCCTCGGAGGCAATTGATGCCTGTACCCGCTCAATTTGACGGTATGGGGCAATTGTAGCGATTAACGTTCCCGCGATCGCCCCTAACCCGATCCCCAAAATGGCAAAGCGGACTCCATATAACAAGAGTAAATAAGAAAAAGAAGGGGAAGACGCTGACGGCTTCGAGACAAGGGCAAGAGAGGAGGTATTGTTAACTCGAGCTTCCCAACGCTCCTGTGCCGATAAAGGCTCTCGTTGACGTGAAGATGACGTTCGCCCTAATGGTTGTCTTTTCCGTACCCCAGAATGATCGCCTTCTCGCGAAGAATTTGACCCAGTAGGTTGAAGGGGAGAAATATCGCGATCGCCAGTTATCTGAGGGCGAGTGCTTTTCAAACGAGAACGATTCGATCGCAAGGGACGCAACCGCTTGGGAAATTCAGGAAACTTACTTAACCCCGAGGAAGATGACGGCGGTAAAGCCCCTTCTCGGTTGTTTTGACTTTGAGTATTGTGTTTCCCTGAATTGAGGGGTGGCAAAGAACGATCTCGAGAGCGCTTTTTTTTTCTGCGAAATGAGTCGTCGGACGGCATTGATTCTTAATGAGCAATGATTAATTATTAAGTATTAATTATCAATTATCAATTATCAATTTGAGACAAACTCACGAAAAAATGCGAATCAAAATTTGTGGAATCACTGAAACAGAGCAGGGGTGCGCGATCGCGGCATTAGGAGCGACGGCACTGGGATTTATCTGCGTTGAAAAATCGCCCCGTTATATTCCACCCCCAAAAATTGCTGCTATTATCCGACAACTCCCCGAAAATATTGATAAAATCGGCGTTTTTGTTAATACCGACGTTGATGCGATCGCGGCGATCGCCAAGACTACAGGACTTACAGGAGTTCAACTCCACGGCGATGAGTCTCCAGCATTTTGCCTGCACCTGCGCCGACATCTTCCCAAGATAGAATTAATCAAAGCCTTGCGAATCAAAAATCCCACAGATCTCAACCAGACGAACAATTATTGCCAGGCGATCGACACTCTACTCTTGGATGCTTATCACCCCCATCAACGAGGAGGAACAGGAAAAACCCTCGATTGGCAGATATTACAAGACTTTCAGCCAGCAAGTCCCTGGTTCTTAGCTGGGGGACTCACTCCCGATAATATTCTTGCAGCCCTCAGCCAAATACATCCTCATGGTATTGACTTATCCAGTGGAGTAGAGCGATCGCCTGGCCATAAAGATTTAGCCAAAGTTGCCCAACTGTTGGCCAAGTTAAACCCTAAAAATTAGGTTGATGGCGAATCAAACTCAAGAATTCTTCGCGAGTTTTTTGCTCATCTTGAAAAACACCAATCATTGCACTTGTCACTGTCCAAGAGCCAGGTTTTTGCACGCCGCGCATGGACATACACATATGAGAGGCTTCCATAACCACTGCCACACCTTGAGGATCTAAAATTTCTTGGATCGCTTCAGCAATTTGACGAGTCAATCGTTCTTGAACTTGTAAGCGACGAGAATACATTTCCACAATGCGAGCCAATTTGCTCAGTCCAACCACTTTTTGATTGGGAATGTAAGCAACATGAGCGCGTCCCATAAAAGGTAACATATGATGTTCGCAGAGGCTAAAGAAATCAATATCTCGTACTAAGACCATCTCATTGTGTCCTTCGTCAAAAATGGCATCATTGACGAGCTTTTCTAAGGATTGGCTGTACCCTTGGGTGAGAAACTGCATTGCTTCTGCAACCCGTTTGGGCGTTTTTAGGAGTCCTTCCCGTTCGGGATCTTCTCCAACCCCTTCTAATATCTTTCGTACAGCATCCATCATCTCAATTTGAGCTTCTTCTGAGACAGGACGAATTTGAGCTTGCTGGCCATTATGGGTAATGCGATCAGGACGACTTAGAAGCTCTCGAGGAGCAGAAAGATTGTTAGCATTGGCAGCAATGGAATTGGAAGGGGTAGCCCCGTTAGAAGTAGTAATGGTCATAGTAAAATTATTGAAAAATCTGATTCTGATCAAAAATTAACGTTGAGATAAGAACTGTTTACAAAGTGCCACTATTGGACATTAAAGTTATCTCTTCGATAACCGCCCCATCGGGTAATAGAGCAGTGTGAAGAATAGATTGAGCGACAATTTCTGGGGTCAGCATTGCCGTGCGATCAAAGTTGACGCTAACCGTTTCAGTATCCCAAATAGGAGTGTTTACTGCACCTGGAGAACAGACAACGACGCGAATGCCATTAGCACGTTCTTCAGCAGCTAAGGTTTTCGAGAGGGCTATCAGTCCCGCTTTACTGACACTGTATGCACCCCAACCGGGGAAGGGAGTTTTCCCGGCGATCGAGGCAATGTTGATAATTGTGCCTTTGCCGCGATCGCGCATGGAGGGTAAAATTCCTAAAATGGATTGGAAAATACTCGTGAGATTGAGATCGAGAACCTGCTGCCAATCTGTTAGAGGGGTTTCACTTAATGTTCCCGTATAGCCCATGCCGGCATTATTAACTAGAATATCAATAGGAGCGAAATCGGCGGCGATCGCCTCCATTTCTGTTCTGACATTCTCAACTTTGGCCAAGTCTACAACATAGGCTTTAGCTTCAACTCCTAATGCTTGTGCTTCTTCAACAACAGCTTGAAGTTTCTCTCGGGAACGACTGACCAGAGCAACATCAATTCCGGCTCGGGCAAAAGCTAGTGCAGTCGCTTTTCCAATACCGCTACTCGCACCAGTGATCGCAGCACGATTTTTACTTGATTTGTAATTCATCAAACCTTCACAGTTAAGGCTCTAGAGAAATAGCAAGCTAGTTTCTCGAACCAAAAATATTGTAAACAAATGTTACTTTTCTTAGTATAGCAGTTTGAGATTAGTCCTGATTAATCAGGAATTGATTCCCTACTCCCCATTTCCCAAATCAAATTTGCCAATTTGCCGAAATTTTTGGTAGCGCAAATCTTTTCGCTGTTGAGGAGTGAGGGTCAATAGGGTTTCTAGATTCTGTTCTAGCGCTTCTTTGAGGATACCCGCAGCCCCAAGGGGATCGGCATGAGCGCCACTGGAGGGTTCGGGAAGAATAATATCCAGAATGCCCAAATCTTTTAAATCTCGGGCAGTTATTTTCAAGGCTGCTGCGGCTTGCGGGGCTTTTCCTGCGTCTTTCCAAAGAATAGCGGCACAGGCTTCAGGAGTGGCGACGGTATAAACAGCGTGTTCAAACATGAGGAGGCGATCGCCAACACCAATACCCAATGCACCCCCAGATCCCCCTTCACCAATGACAGTACAGAGAATGGGAACATCAAAACTAAACATTTCCCGGAGATTATAGGCGATCGCTTCTCCCTGTCCTAATTCCTCTGCTTCGACTCCTGCCCAAGCCCCAGGAGTATCAATAAAAGTTAAAATCGGCATTCGGAAGCGATTGGCGTGTTCCATCAAACGGATGGCTTTACGATAGCCTCCTGGGGAAGCCATGCCAAAATTGCGAGCGACATTATCTTTTGTATCTCGGCCTTTTTGGTGTCCCATCATCACTACGGGCATTCCCCCCAAGCGCCCTACACCGCCAACTAGGGCAGGATCGTCATAACCGCCGCGATCGCCGTGAAGTTCGAGCCAATCATCGCTAATGGCTTGAATATAGTCCAAAGTCGAGGGACGACGGGGATGGCGGGCGAGTTTGAGCCGTTGGGAAGGGCTAAGGGTACTAAAAATTTCTTCTCGTAATTGTTCTGCTTTGGCTTCCAAGTCGCGAATTTCTCGGGAAACATCAACATTATTTTCTTGAGCCAGTTCGCGAATTTGCTCAATCTTCGATTCCAACTCGTTCAGGGGTTTTTCAAAATCCAATAAAAATGGACGATTCTTTGTTGCTGGCATTAGCTCAGTTATTTAGTTATCGGCGATCGGTTAATGAGACATTAGCTATCAATATCAATCACCGATTTTCCATCGCTAACTGATAGGGTTTGAAGCCATGTTTTATAGAGACTGCACCAATTTTCTCCATTTTTTCAACGGTGATTTGATTGCGTCCCCAAGAGAAATTGGTGTGCCATTGCTCGAATTCCAAGAGCATTCCTTCAGCAAAACAGGCAAATAATTGGCGATCGGGAGAATCCATTTCCACGATTTCCATAATTTTCCAGTCAATATCGAGGGAATGTTCGACAATGCCGCCTTTGAGGATATGAACCCCAGGCTGTTGGATTTTTGTATCTAGATTTTTGGGATAGCCTCCATCAATCAACAAACAGGGATTCTTGAGAGGAATTTCACCAATATCTATGCCTCGAGGCATACTAGCAACCCAAACGACAATATCGGCGAGGGGTAATGCTTCTTCAAGACTGAGTATTTTTCCTCGTCCCAATTCATTGTGCAGGTTTTGCAAGCGTTCTTTGTTGCGAGCAATTAATAATAAATCCTGTACATCGGTCTTTCGATCGAGCCAGCGACAAACACCGCTACCAATGTCTCCTGTTGCACCACAAACGGCAACAGTTGCACTAGAGAGGTCAATGCCAACCGCTCGGGCAGCCGCTTCGACTTGCCGACAAATGATATAAGCTGTGTGGGTATTTCCAGTGGTGAAATGGGAAAAATCTAGTTCGACACCGCGCACTTGCTTATTATTTTTGAGATTGAAGTTCTCGAAAATAATAGAGGAAAATCCGCCGAGGGCTGTAATATCAATATTATTTTTTTGCGCGCAAGCCATAGCGTTGAGAATTTTCCGAATGGCAGTTTTGACTCGTTGTTGAGAGAGCATTTCCGGCAGGAAGCAGGATTCGACGTATTTTCCCTGAATCGTTTGTCCTGTTATGCTCTTGACAGTAATATCATCGACGATTTGCGGGGGGGCGGAACACCAAAAATCTAATCCTTGATTGCCATATTCGGGATAACCGAGTTTGTGGGCAACGGCTTGAGCGTGTTCTAGGCTAGTAAGATGACCGATAAGACCAAACATTGATTGCTCGCTATGAAACCTCGTATCGGGCGTTAATCTAAAGTTAAAAAAAAGTAAAGACTTTCTAAGATGGTAGCAAAATTTGGTCGTAAAATAGGGGCGATCGCATCGGATTGCCCCTATTTATGGTTTCTCAAGAGTTTGATTAAGCAGCACTCAAGCCATAAGCAGACATTTTCATGAGTTCGCGGGGGGAGAAACCAATATTGGCTAGAGCCTCACCGTAACTCATCATGAAGTCTTCGATCAGTTCTTCTTTTTCCATACCGAGGACTAGAGCATCATCGGTCACTTGGTTGAGCATTTTCCAAACGAGGGGTAGGTTTTGCTTGTTGGCTTCCTCGAGTTCAGCTTTGGCTTCTTCAAAATGGGCTTGCAGCCATTTTTCCCCGAAATTGAGGTGTGTGTATTCGTCTTGGACAACTTTTTCCGTAATTTTTTTGGCGAATTCGTCAGCGACGGGGATATATTTATGGTAGGCGGCGATCGCGAAGGCCTCGATAATCAAAGATTGAATCAGGAAGCAGGTGACGAGTTTTCCTTGGGCATAGGCGTTTTGGAAATTACCGTGGAGTTGAGAAAAATACTCTCTAGCAAAGTCCATATCCGGAGTAACTTTCAGGTTGTTGCCGCAAGCGGTGAACCCTTTTTCATGGCGTTTCTCCATTTTGGCGAGTTTGATTAACTCATCTTTATAGTCGGGTAACAGTTCGCCCATGGAGAGATAATTGCCGTGGGCTTCTCGCTCCCCTTCAATCACAATGGCATTGATGCGGCTATATGCGTCTTTGTAAGTTTCGCTTTCGTAAGTTTCGCTTGTAGAATCAAATGTCGGACGAACTGCAAGTTCCTGCATTGGTAACGGATCTCCTATTTTTTTCTAAAATTCACCCGATCCTAACGTTGTTGTTGGGGGCGGGGTGTATGTCTCGAGAGACATTTTTTCTGCGCTAGGGACGTAAAATCGAGAAGACTGTTACTCAAATTTTCTTCATCCCTATCTATATTTTGCTACTCTCGCTGTTACACCTGAAAGGTTAACGGGAGATTCTCGGCTCATTGGGTTTGTCCCAATCCTATCACAGAACTTGTTCTGTCACGATTCCTCTTCTCTTCAGTCAATTCGACTTCTTGCGAGGGCTTTTCATTCCTCTTCAGTATTTGGTTTGTTATTCTCAACAATAAAAAAGACTCTTAGCCTGTATGATAAATAAGAAGAATCAGAAAATTATCGAGAAAGAATTAAAGATTCTATGCACTCTCTTTCTATCCCAACGTGGATTGTTCATATTTCCAGCGTGATTGAATGGATCGTCGCGATTTGGTTGATTTGGCGCTATGGCGAAATTAAAGGCGATCGCGCTTGGAAATGGTTCGCTTTAGCAATGTTACCTGCATTTGTGAGCGCAATGTGTGCTTGTACGTGGCATTTTTTCGAGAACATTAAATCACTAGAGTGGTTGGTGACGCTGCAAGCTGCAACAACAGTTTTGGGGAATAGTACCCTTTGTTTGGCTGCATGGGGATTATGGCGATCGTCTCATTCGGAAAAATTAGAAGAAAATTAGATTAGAAAAAGATGTTCTCTAAAGATACATTATTTGCACTTTCTCTCTTTCCTTATTTGGGATTCTTGTGGTTTTTAACGCGATCGCAAAAAGCGCCTCGATTAGCATTGATTGGTTTTTATGTCTTATTAGTCTTTGTCTTTGTCACAATTCCAGCCGGAATTTATGCCAAAATTGCTTACAATCTTCCTTTAGCTGATATAGACTGGCTGCATGGTAGTGCAGAATTATTTTTAACCTTTTCTAATATTTTAGTGGTTCTCGGATTTCGTCAAGCCTTGAAAAATGAATAATTATCAATTATTAATTACCTAATCCTCTTTTATCAATTTCGGCGATCGGTAAGAGAATTGTTTCTTCGATTTCTTGGATTGCTGCATCGGTAATCTTAGGGTTTCTATACATACAATCAACCAGTAATTTAACTGAATTATAATATTGTTTGAGGATGGTTTTTTGTGCTGAGTCAAATTGCCAATCATAACCAATATTACGATGTTCGATGATCGCTAGTCGTAAATTTCTCGTCCAAATCTCGCCATTTTCCTGCCACCATTCTTGATAGTGAATGCGATCGCGATCGATGTCAGGAAGCTGGTCACGATATCGTTCTAAGGCATTTTTAAGATCGCCACTAATTTCTATATTACGATCTTCTGTAAAAGTTAAAAATAAATCAAGATCGTGAGCATAAGTGACCAACAAAGAATCTAGAATTAAATCAATAATAAAATCTGGTGCTAACTCATTAATTGTTTGATGATTAAAAGCATAATCTAAATCTCGATCCAAATTACAAGCTAGAGAACGATCATGAATAGATGCTTTTAACCCACGATTTACGGCATGGGAAAAATCAAGAGGATGAGATAATTTTGCATCAAACATGGGGTTAATGGCTTGGGAAAAGTAAAAAGCACGGACTGCGGAAACTTTGTAGGGTGTTTGGACAAAAATAGACTTTTGATGCACCCAGGAAAGAAAAATTTGCAATTTCTTGTCTTCGGCAATAATACTATCAATTCTCTGTTTAATTTGTAAGAGAAAATCATCAACATATTCCATCGTTCCCACTGCGAGAATAAAGAGATCACTCCAAATTAAGCGATCGAAACGATCTAATTCTTTTCTCAAATTATCGGGTTCAAAATTTTTGAGTAGAAATCTTCCAATGAGATATTCCTGAAGACTGAGATAAGAAAAAGCATAATATTTTTGTGTTCTCTCAATAATAATATGATTATACTTTTCTAGAGAAGTCAAAATTTCTCGACTTTCTTTAAGTAAGTTTTCTCTCTCTTGTTTTTTATTTTCAGAAAGGGGATTGAAAAAGTAATGAGCAATGTAAACAGAAATGCGATCGCGCTCAAAAAATAACTCTTTTTTGGTAAATGTCAATACACTCAGATAATACAATAAATCCAACTTTTGTTCGAGTCCAAGTTCTTGCTGAATTGAAGTTAATTCATCTTTTTCTTCAATATCTTTTATTTGAAAAATCAATCTTAATCCTTGTTCATATAAGTTAAAAAGTCTTGACGGCAATTTTTGATCTTCATAAAAAATCACACAAATTAAATTTAGCCAAACGGGATACATGGAAAACCTGAGAATTTTCTCATTTTCCGGTACTTCTAAATCTAACAAGAATTGGTGAACTAGCTTTTTTCCTTGAGAATGAGATTTCGCGAGGGATTGAAAGCAAATTTTTGCAGATTTTTTAATTTGCTCTTGATTAAGTTCAGCAATTTCTACATAAGTAAATGTAGGAAAAGTATAATCTGTAATTTGCGTTCGGCAGGCAATGATAAAACGATTTTTATAATAGCGCTGAGTAAATGCCCGCAATTGATACTGTAAATCGCGTCTTTCTTGATAAACGACTTCATCTATGCCATCAAATATAATAAAAAATTGTCCATAATTGAGTAATTGTTCTGTTTGCTGGCGATCTTCAATCCCTAAAATATTGTGAATATACTCAGTAATTCCTTTTTTCAAATCTGGCAATTTATGCAACTCTAAAAAAATAGGAATATAATTCTTTTGAAAGTTTCCTCGACAACAAGCAACGATCAGAGATTGCAAAAAAACGGTTTTCCCCACTCCAGAATTACCGAGAATGACAAGTTTTGCATAATCCGTAACTGCTTTTATGCCGGTCATTTTTTCCATGCGATAGCCCAAGCCAAATCTTTCAAAATCTTGAGAGCGATCGCAAATTTTGAGGAAAGTTGGTAAATTTAGATACACATCGCGAGGAATTTTATCAACTAAATAAACATCAAATTCAAAACTTTCGCTAGGAACCCATTGACCCACAACCAATTGAACTTTGCAATAGGCCTCGATCATTTTTTCGGATGCTCTTTTTCTTGCCAAAGACGAGATCGCGCCAAGACTAGGTTCGATCGCTTCTTCGGGAGGAGAATCCAGTTCAAAATCCCCAGAAATTGGCGATACTTCGGCAATTTCTTGCCAATTTAACCCTAAAATAGTACAAATTTGTTCAAAATCTTCGCGTTCGAGAGGCTGACCTTGAAGAAAACTGTGAATACTAGCGAGGGAAACTTGCAACCCATGAGAATCAAGAATTTTGCCGGCTTCAGCCAACCAAGCTGATTTAGCCCTCTCAATACCTTCCTTCGCCACTTTCAGCAATTGCTGTGCACCTTCTGCCATATTCACGTTTTGAAGTCAATCTAGGTCGGGCTAGATCGGAAATTTTTCACTTTCGCTGCCAATAAATTGTACAACTTTCCCTCGGGAGAGGATCTGCGGTGTGAGAGGGGAAGCGAGACAAGAAAAGGCAACAGAGTTCGATGTCCTCATCTAGAGAAATCCCTAAAAACTCCCTATTTTTTTCACCCTATCCTTTTTTTTGCCACAATGGAAGAATAGTTTTGAGTGACCGATGACCGATGATTGTAAAAAATAGTCCCCCCGAAACGAAAAATCAATGGCGATCGATTGTGCGAGAATTTGAGCAAGTGCTAGGGAAAGGCTGTGTTGTGCGTCGCAAGGAAGAACTCTTAACTTATGAATGCGATGGTTTAGCAGCCTATCGTCAACGGCCTGCCCTCGTGGTGCTTCCTCGGACGACAGAAGAGGTCGCAGAGGCGGTGAAACTGTGCGATCGCTACAATCTACCTTGGGTGGCTCGAGGCTCGGGGACGGGGCTATCAGGGGGGGCATTACCCATCGAAAATGGGGTGGTCATTGTCACGGCAAAAATGAAACGCATTCTCGAAATTGATTGGGAAAATCGCAGCGCGATCGTACAGCCAGGAGTGATTAATAATTGGGTGACGCAAGCGGTAAGCGGTGCAGGATTTTACTACGCCCCAGATCCCTCCAGTCAAATTATCTGTTCCATTGGGGGCAATGTGGCGGAAAATTCGGGGGGCGTACACTGTCTTAAATATGGTGTGACAACCAATCATATTTTAGGTTTAAAAATTGTTACCGCTAATGGTTCTATTGTTGATGTTGGCGGGCAAGTTCCAGAAATGCCTGGATATGACTTAACGGGGGTTTTTGTCGGATCGGAAGGAACGTTAGGAATTGCGACGGAAATCACCTTAAAAATATTGAAAACTCCCGAATCAATTTGTGTTCTTCTTGCGGATTTTGCCACCATTGAAGCGGCGGGAACTGCGGTGACAGATATTATCGGTGCGGGGATTATTCCTGCGGGAATGGAAATGATGGATAATCTCAGTATTAATGCAGTTGAGGATGTAGTAGCGACTAATTGTTATCCTCGAGATGCGGGGGCAATTTTATTGGTTGAATTGGATGGTTTAGAAGTTGAAGTACAGGGAAATATTCAGCGCGTTGCCAAACTTTGTACTCAGAATGGGGCGCGGGAAATTACCACCGCTACTGATGCCGAAACTCGTCTTAAATTATGGAAAGGAAGAAAAGCTGCTTTTGCGGCGGCGGGTAAAATGAGTCCTAATTATTTCGTACAAGATGGGGTGATTCCTCGTACGAAATTGGCTGCGGTTTTGCGGGAAATTGAGGCATTAAGCGAGCGATCGGGCTATCAAATTGCTAATGTTTTTCATGCGGGAGATGGTAATTTACATCCTTTAATTCTTTACAATGGTAGCGAACTGGGTGCATTTGCAGCAGTCGAAAAAGTTGGGGAAGAAATCCTCAGATTGTGTGTGGAAGCGGGGGGAAGTTTATCAGGAGAACACGGAATTGGGGCGGATAAAAACTGTTATATGCCCCAAATGTTTAATGAAATAGATATAGAATCAATGCAGTATGTTAGAGAAGCCTTTAACCCTAAAGGATTGGCTAATCCGGGAAAGTTATTTCCTACCCCCCGCGCTTGTGGAGAAAGAGCTAATATTCAACAGGTTGCGCCTATCAAAGGAGCAGAATTATTTTGAATTATCCTTTAATCTTTTATTAAGGTTTTCCCTTGTTCCGGCGATTGTAGATATGTAACATGAGTTGGGTAGGCAAATTCAATGCCTCTCTCGGCAAAGGCTTGAAATAAGACTAAATTAATATTTTGCTGTATATCCATATACACAGTGTAGTCGTTGTTGTTGACAAAGTAGACGATTTCATAGTTCAAACTAAAGTCGCCATAGTCTGAAAAATGCACGCGATCGAATGTTGCTTCTGGAATAGAAGTTATAATTTTTTTGATAATTTCAGGAATTGCTTTTAATTCTTCTGGACTTGTTTGATAAACAACGCCAATCTTAAAAGCAATTCGTCTTTTTTCCATGCGCTTAAAATTACGGAGTCGAGATGCTGTTAGATCGGCATTAGAAATAATTAATTCTTCTCCCGTTAAACTGGTAAGTCGAGTTGTTTTAATCCCAATATGTTCTACTGTTCCCATATAGTCACCAAGCACAATAAAATCACCCAACTCAAAGGGACGATCTAATAAAATTGAAAAATAGCTAAACAAATCTTGTAGTAATCCTTGGGAAGCAAGGGCGATCGCAACTCCACCAATTCCCAAACTGGCGACGAGGGCAGAAATATCAAAGCCCAAATTATCCAGTAAAAAGATAAACCCAATTGCCCATAAAATAATACGGATTGCGGGCATAATTGCCCGAAAACTTTGCATTAAATTAGGATTATCTTGACGAACTAAATAGAGTCGCAATAGATATTCAGAAGTATTGGAAAGTAACTGAATGACAAAAATAGTGGCAACAATCGTTAAAATAGCATCAAAAGTTCTTTCCAGAATGGGATGTAAATTCAGTTTGTCGATCGCCAGATAAACCGTTCCCAGATAGAGAACAGGAATTAAGGCTTTCTCGGAAATGTGGATTAATTTATCGTCAAGAGTTGTGGTAGTTCGCTTTGCCCACCGCTTTAGAGATTGAATGAAAAAAGCCCGGACTATATTAATAGTTATCAAGCCAATGATAATAATAGCACAGGCAATGATATAATCAAGAACTTGGTTGTTAAGAAATTCGCGATCGAGAATTTCAACGAACATTAATTTCCTCCTTTAATCGAGCAACAGATAATAGTTTTTGCAGCAAAGTGGAGATTCTGGTTTCCTTTTCCTGCCAAAAGTGCAAGACAATATTACAATAGATTAAGAAATATTGAGGCCAACCCGTACACGCCATGACCGACGTTTCCACCTCCCGCATTCGCAACTTCTGCATTATTGCCCATATCGACCACGGGAAGTCAACCCTTGCCGATCGCCTCTTGCAGGTAACGGGGACGGTACAGCAGCGCCAAATGAAAGAGCAGTTCCTCGATAGTATGGATTTAGAGCGAGAAAGAGGCATTACCATCAAGCTACAAGCCGCACGGATGAACTACAAAGCCGAAGATGGGGAAGAGTATGTTCTCAATCTTATCGATACGCCAGGTCATGTAGACTTTTCCTATGAGGTATCGCGATCGCTGATTGCCTGTGAAGGAGCTTTATTAGTCGTAGATGCGTCCCAAGGGGTAGAAGCACAAACTCTAGCCAATGTTTATTTAGCATTAGAAAACGATCTGGAAATTATTCCCGTTTTAAACAAGATAGACTTACCAGGAGCCGAACCTGAGAAAGTTATTGCCGAAGTTGAAGAAATTATCGGTCTTGATTGTAGCGGGGCGATCTTAGCCTCTGCAAAAGAAGGCATCGGTATTGATGAAATTTTAGAATCTATTGTGCATTTAGTGCCGCCGCCACGAGATACCATTGAAGAACCGTTACGCGCCCTTATTTTTGACAGTTATTACGATCCTTATCGAGGTGTTATTATTTATTTTCGAGTCATGGATGGGAAAGTCAAAAAAGGCGATCGCATTCGTTTGATGGTTTCGGAAAAGGAATATGAAATCGACGAACTTGGCATTCTTTCTCCTGGTCAAATCCCAGTAGATGAACTACACGCGGGGGAAGTGGGTTATATTGCGGCTGCAATTAAAGCCGTTGCTGACGCTCGGGTAGGCGATACAATTACCTTAGCCAGCGATCGCGCCGAAGAACCTTTACCAGGATATGCAGAAGCAAAACCAATGGTTTTTTGCGGCCTATTTCCCATAGATTCCGCACAATATGAAGAGTTGCGAGATGCCTTGCAAAAACTGCAACTCAGTGATGCTGCTTTGCAATACGAACCGGAAACTTCTAGCGCAATGGGATTTGGTTTTCGCTGCGGTTTCTTGGGATTACTACACATGGAAATCGTCCAAGAACGATTAGAAAGAGAATACAATTTAGATTTGATTACCACGGCTCCTTCGGTAGTTTATCGCGTCACGACAAACTCGGGAGAAAGCTACGAAATCGATAATCCCAGCCAATTAGTTTCCCCCGACAAACGAGAAAAGCTCGAGGAACCTTACATTCATTTAGAAATTATTACCCCTGAAGAATATGTCGGCACATTAATGGATTTGTGCCAAACCAGTCGGGGCATTTTTAAAGATATGCGCTACTTTGCCAGTAAGCGCACGACGTTAATTTATGATATGCCCTTAGCAGAAGTCGTGACAGATTTTTTCGATCGCATGAAATCTCGCTCTCGGGGTTATGCCAGTATGGAATATCATCTCACAGGTTATCGGGAGAATAAGTTGGTGCGATTGGATATTCTGGTCAATGGCGATCCAGTAGATTCTTTAGCCACTATCGTACACAAGGATAAGGCTTATCCTATGGGACGCGCCCTGACAGAAAAGTTAAAAGAACTCATTCCTCGCCATCAATTTAAGATTCCCTTACAAGCGGCGATCGGTTCAAAGGTTATTGCAAGCGAACAAATTCCGGCTTTACGAAAAGATGTTTTGGCGAAGTGTTACGGGGGGGATATTTCGCGGAAGAAAAAACTTTTACAGAAGCAAGCTAAAGGAAAAAAACGCATGAAGTCTATCGGGACTGTAGATGTGCCTCAAGAGGCATTTATGGCAGTTTTGAAACTTCAGCAGTAATAAAACTTGACATTGGCATTGGCTCAAACTACTTATGAAGTTGACAAATTCCTATTTTTGTTAGTTCTGGCGGAAAATATTGCAAAATATTACAGAGTCTGTTAAGGTCTGTTGCAAATTTCCGGAAACTTTCTGCAAGTAACCACTCTCTTTATACGTCCGTGCTACCATGCAAACCTGTAAAGCACAGGAGAAAAGTCGTGGGACTAAGAGTTGCAGTAGTAGGAGCAGGACCTGCCGGATCGTCGGCAGCCGAGACTTTAGCTAAAGCTGGAATAGAAACCTATTTATTCGAGCGTAAATTGGACAATGCGAAACCCTGTGGAGGAGCGATCCCTTTATGTATGGTGGAAGAATTCGCTCTACCTCCGGAGATCATAGACCGTCGGGTGAGAAAAATGAAAATGATCTCACCCTCCAATGTTGAGGTAGATATCAATATTGAGCGAGAAGATGAATATATAGGAATGTGTCGTCGGGAAGTCCTCGACGGCTTTTTAAGAGATCGCGCCGCCGAATTAGGTGCAAATTTAATCAATGGAACAGTATGTAAGCTAGATATCCCCTCGAGCGATCGCGAAGCCTATACCCTGCATTATGCCGATCATTCTGATGGCAGTGCAAGCGGGGTTATGAAAACCCTCAAAGTCGATGTTGTCATTGGTGCAGACGGAGCAAATTCCCGGATTGCCAAAGCAATAGACGCAGGAGATTATAACTACGCGATCGCCTTCCAAGAGCGCATCCGTCTTCCTGAAGGACAAATGAGCTACTACGAAGACTTGGCAGAAATGTACGTGGGAGATGACGTATCCCCCGACTTTTACGCTTGGGTTTTCCCCAAATACGACCACGTAGCCGTCGGAACGGGAACAATGAAAATCAACAAAGCCAAAATCAAGGATTTACAAAAAGGAATTCGCACCCGAGCGGCACGAAAATTGCAAGGGGGGCAAATTATTAAAGTAGAAGCGCATCCCATCCCCGAGCATCCAAGACCTCGACGAGTCGTGGGTCGAGTCGCTCTCGTCGGGGACGCAGCCGGAACAGTAACCAAATCATCCGGAGAAGGAATCTACTTTGCGGCCAAGTCAGCAAGGATGTGTGCTGAAACCATAATAGAAACAAGCAACAACGGTCAGCAGATTCCCAGTGAAAGCGATCTCAAACAATACCTGAAACAGTGGGATAAAAAATATGGCATGACCTATTTAGTCTTAGACCTGCTGCAACGCGTATTCTACCGAACCGATGCAACCCGAGAAGCATTTGTCGAAATGTGTGCGGATCGAGACGTACAGCGCCTAACCTTCGATAGCTATCTATATAAGACAGTAGTGCCAGCCAATCCCCTTATCCAAATGAAAATCACAGCTAAAACTCTAGGAAGTATGTTGCGAGGAAATGCTCTAGCTCCCTAGGGTAAAACCAGAACATAGAAACTAGAAAAGCAAAAACAGGAAAATTCCAAAAAGAATTTCCTGTTTTTTTAAAACCCGAAAGAGTTGATATGAGAGGGATGCAGGAAAAAAGATAAGTAGAGAGGAAAATATTTTCGCAAAAAGGGTTGACAGGTAGAGAAAAAGTAGCTACCTTAGTAAATGCGCGGTTGAGAGAGCAACCGGAAACGGGGTTCTCAAAAACAGCGCGCCGAACCAAGAAAAAAGAATAAGTTTGAAAGTATA
>NZ_JACSWA010000312.1 GCF_016888125.1 Spirulina sp. CCY15215 | reverse complement strand
CAAATTTACAACATTGCTCCGAATAATTAGAGCTAGGGAGCGAGACGCTCCCACTACAATAAACCATAATGGGGGTAGTGCGTTCGCGTAGCGTGTCTAAAGGTAGAGGATTTTCAATGATTAACCAAAAATTTCCCGAGGACTTACGGATGAGGTGGAACTGGATTTCTCGCAGGGCGATCGCGATCGCAATCGGACTAAACTTCCTAAACTGCGGAAGTATTATTCCTGTTTATGCTGCTGAAGAGTCTTTAATATCTTCCCTTGTATCTTCTAATCTATCTCCTTCCGTACTTTTTGAACAAGGAATGGAATTGTATCGCCAAGAAACTGAATCATCTTGGCGAGAGGCAATTCGTAAATGGGAAGAAGCCTTACAAATCTGGCAAGATAGTGGCGATCGCGAAAATATTACACTTGCGCTGAATTGGTTGGGTTTAACTTATAAAAACCTCGGGGAATTGGATCGCGCCCTTGAATTGTATAAACAAGCCTTACCTCTCTTTCAAGAATTAGAAGATCGCCATTCTCAAGCCAGTACCTTAATGGCGATCGGGCAAATTTACGGCACATTAGGAGAGTATCAAATTGCCCTCGATCACTACAAGAAATCCCTTCCCCTTTGGCAAGAAGTTAATTATCGCACGGGAGAAGCAGCAAATCTTAATAGTATCGGTCGCATTTACGACCAATTGGGAGAAAGCGAACAGGCTTTAGAATATTATCAACAAGTTTTAGCGATCGCAAGGGAAGTAGGCAATAAAAAAGGAGAAGCTGCCGCCCTAAATAATCTGGGTTTGGCTTATAATAACTTGGGAAAAGAACCCGAAAGTTTGCAACAATACGCGAAAGCATTACAAATTTGGGAAGTTCTACAAGACGATCGCGCTAAAGCCGGAACCTTGAATAATATCGGTTTCATCTCTGCACAAAATGGAGAAAATGACAAGGCGATCGCGCAATATGAAGAAGTCTTAAGCATCTGGCAAACTGTCGGTGATCGCTCTGGATTAGCCAGCACCCTCAATAATTTAGGGGTTGTCTATAGCAATAAGGGAGAACTTGATCGCGCCCTCACTTATTACGAAAAAGCTCTGTCTTTACGAATAGCCGTCGGCGATCGCGCCAAAGAAGCCCTAAGCCGCTATCGTATTGCCCTCGCCCAACGAGAAAAAGGCAATGCAGACATCGCCCTGGAAGAAATTAAAATCGCCGTCGAAATTGTGGAAAGTCTGCGAAGAAATGTCGATAGTCAAGACCTGCGAACCTCCTTTTTTGCCAGCAAACAGGACTATTATGAGTTATATATCGACCTGTTGATGCAATTGCATCAAGAACGCCCGAGAGAGGGTTATGATGGCAGAGCATTAGAAATTAGCGAGCGATCGCGATCGCGCTCCCTCCTTGATATCCTAGCAGAAGGCAACGCAAATATCTCCTCGGGAGGAGACCCAGAATTATTACAACGAGAGCGCCAATTGCAACGCCAACTGGATATATTAGAACAACGGCGTATTAGAATCGCAAGCGGAGAATATCCCCTCAACCGCAAAATTGACATCAACCGAGAGGTGGAGATTCTTCTCAAAGAATATCAATCTGTGCAGGATTTAATTCGCCGTACCAGTCCCCGTTATGCTGCCCTCACCCAACCGCAAACCCTAACTCTTGAAGAAATTCAGGCACAAATTCGCGATCGCAATACCCTGCTATTGGAATATTTTATCGGGGAAAAACAAAGCTATCTTTGGGCAGTTACCCCCGATTCAATTCAGAGTTATACTCTACCTGGACGAAGCGAAATTAAAAACGCTGCGTTCAACTTTCGCCAAAGTTTGCTGCGATCGAATCGCCCCTCGGGATTTAGTGAAACCCAACGGACGGCGATCGCCCTCTCTAATCTCATTCTTGTTCCTGTTGCCGAGGAACTACAAAATAAGCGTTTATTAATTGTGAGCGATGATATCTTACATTTTGTCCCCTTCGCCGCGATCGCCGAACCGAACCTTGAGCAGAAAAACCCTTTACTCAATATTCCCGAGGAAAAGGCGACTATTTCCCAATATCAGCCTTTGCTCGAGAAACACGAGATCGTCAATCTTCCCTCTGTCTCCACTTTAGCAGCACTGCGCCGCCAGGTTCGCGATCGCCCCACTCCTGCCAAAACCCTGATCGCGATCGCCGATCCCATCTTTGGCAATAATGATACTCGCATTGCCAATTCTTCGCGATCGTCCCTTGAACTTCCCCCAGATGTGGCACAGTTTGCCAGGGAAGCAGAACTATTATTCAACCGCTTGCCTTTTACCCGAGAAGAAGCAGAACAAATTCTCTCCCTCCTTCCTGCCGAAGAAAGTGATAAAGCCTTTGGTTTTCAAGCCACGCGAGACTTTGCCACCAGTTCCCAATTACAAAATTACAAAATCGTTCACTTTGCCACTCATGGGCTATTTAACAGCAAAAATCCTCACTTATCAGGTTTAGTCTTTTCTCTTGTAGACGATCGCGATCGCCTCCTCAATGGTTTTTTGCGCCTTCCAGAAATTTTTAATCTCCAATTTCCTGCCGATCTGGTGGTGTTGAGTGCCTGTCAAACGGGACTGGGGGACAATATTCGCGGTGAGGGAGTTATCGGTTTAACCAAGGGATTTATGTATGCTGGGGCAGCGCGAGTTGCTGTAAGTTTGTGGAGTGTAGACGATCGCGGCACCGCAGAATTAATGGTAAGATTTTATCGGGGAATATTGGCGGAAAAATTAGAACCCGCAGCAGCCTTGCGATCGGCTCAATTGCAACTTTGGCAGAGTGAACAATGGCGATCGCCCTTCTTTTGGGCAGCATTTACACTACAAGGAGAATGGCGTTAATGGCCTTGAATGGCGCGATCGCAACAGTATAATGAACTTCGCGATCGTAGTACAAAATCATGTTTGATAATGTTTGCAAATTTACTAATTCCTATCGACTTTTGGTAAAGATAGGTGTAAGTTTAGAATGGGGATTCCGACTAAATGTTAAAACAACATTAAAATAAAAAAGATATAGGCTCTATCTAGTGCAAGAGGCGAGCCTTTCATCTCATCGGGTAACGAGCCATGAGTCAAAACGCTGCTAACAACGGCACACATCCAAAAAATTCTCAGGATAAGGGGGAAACCGTGACAGTTAAAGAAGCACCTGCAAATAAAGCCGAAGACCAGAAATCGGCAGAGGATGCGGCAGGCATACAAGTTTACCAAAAATCTTTTCCTTTGCCGCAAAATCGTCCCATAGAACCCAGCCACCTCGATGTAGTTGGAACCTATAACTCGATGGGAGAACGTCCCATCACTTCGACCGGTTTTGAAATCAGCAGTAGCATTGTTATATCAGGGAATCGCCCTATTGCTAAGAGCAATTTAGATATTAGCGAAACCTACAATGTGATGGGAAATCGTCCTGTTGCTCCTAATGATTTTGAAGATATTGCTACACTAATTGGTTATCTCGATTAATTTTTAATGATTTAATCAAGTTTTGTAATTAAGTTTTGTGAATGCAACTCAAAACAGCGATCGCACCTCTAGAAGGAAATGCGATCGTTTTTTATGGCAAATCCCTACAGGCTACCAACTTTCGACGGAGGGTCGCAAATCAAGTTCAAACGTCCAGGCCGTGGGGTCTTGATGAGCCAGATAGAAAACCGTATCGGCAATGCGATCGGGGTTGAGGAAGGCATCATCGGGGCGATCGGGAAAATTAGCACGAGTTTGAGGCAAATCTATCATGCCGTCAATAATGGCGTAGGAAACGTGAATATTTTGCGGTCCGAGACTTTTGGCCATAGACTGTGCCAAACTGCGTTGAGCGGCTTTTGCTGAGGCAAAAGGAGCGGTTTTGATGCCACCTCGCCAGGAAGCTGTCGCCCCAATAACGATGATCGCGCCGCCACCAAGTTCGAGCATATCTCGCGCTGCTTCTTGACCGCAAAGGAGCAAACCGAGGGCATTTACGCGCCAACTTTGCTCAAAATCTTCGGGGGAAGTGTTGAGAAAATCTTTGAATTGTCCCGAACCTGCATTGTGAACCAAAACGCTAACTCTTCCGATTTCTTTGCGAATCATCTCGAAGGTTTTGCGAACGGCTTCGCGATCGCCAACATTGGTAGGAATACTAATACTGTTGGGAATTTGTTTTTCTATCCCTTGCAAGCGTTCGACGGAGCGTGCAAGCATGATGACACGGTAGCCTTCTTGGGCAAATTTTCGCGAAATCGATGCACCGTTACCGGGACCGACTCCCGTGACCACGCATAAGCGATCGCTGTTAGACATTGTTGAGCCTCTCAATTCTCGTGTTTGAATTATGCCATGAATTGCGATCGCTTCTTTTTTTTATTGAGAGAGGCAAATCTGTGGCTAAAAATAACTTTGAATTTTGAACAAAATGTCGAGCGCAGTCCCGACCCATAATCTTTGATTTGGGTCGGGTTAGCGAGACCAGCAAAGGAAATCGCGAAGCGTCTATATTCTATATGAGGAAGGGTTTTCAGTGTCTGGAAATTAGGTATATTTTTTTGAGAACTGCATTGACGAGTAAACATCAATTTAATGGCATAACGCATTAATTTTCCTCCTCAATTTGAGCTTGTCGCCAAACACTTTTGAGCGTACCATCAGATTGTTTCTTGAAGAAGTGCGATCGCCTTTCTTGAGGAAGAAGTACTAAAATACAATAGCTACAAGTTTCTTTGATATTTTCTTATGCCTGCTAGAATAGATATATTTAATGGAATATTCAGCGAACCAATCGGTGAATTACTCCTAGAAAATAACCGCTTTAATTTAGTTGTTTTTGACAAAAATAAGGAGGTAATTTTAGAATGGATACCACCAATAAATATCAAAAAATAATTGAGAAAATAATTGAGAATTACGCTCAACTCCGCTATGCTCATGGTGAGGTAGAAAAACAAACCGTGTTCGACCGAGAACAAAATCAGTATTTGTTAATGATTGTTGGAAAAGATGGAAATAAAATGGTTCATGGATGTTTAATCCATATAGAGATTGTAAAGAATAAAATTTGGATTCATCGCGATGGAACAGAAGATGGTGTAGCTGGAGATATTTTAACAGCAGGAATTCCTAAAGAAAATATAGTTTTAGGATTTTATTCTCCAGAACAACGCAAGATAACGGATTTTGCAATTTGCTGATTTCAACCTATAGCCATCGTCTCGCGACTTTAGAGGATATCAGCGCGATCGCCGGTTGTCTTTTAATCTACTTCTACAATGTACGTCCATTACCAAATATTAACTTTTAAGAGAAATATTACTTGCTTGGAGATTCTATCTCTAGGTAAGTTTCTCGTTCATTAATAGCAAAGCGATCGCCAATATTATTTTTTTCACCCCAACAAAATAGCATATTGTTGTTCGTCAATGCGTCCCGCTTCATAGAGAACTTGAGTAATGTCCGAAATTCCTAAGACAGAATGGGCATTATAACCACTCTCTCGCAATCGTTCTTTTACTCCTCCTTCATGGTCGATCAAAACAACAATATCTTCTACAATTAAGCCCGCAGATTGCAACTTATTTGCCCCTTCGATCGCGCTTTTACCACTAATTAAAATATCATCCACTACCACCACAGTTTCCCCTTGTACAAACTTGCCTTCAATTGCTTTTCTCGTCCCATGTGCTTTCGTTTCTTTACGGGGGAAAATCATCGGGTGTTGTAGCCGTAAAGATAAACCTGTTGCGGTAGGAAGGGAACCATAAGGAATTCCCGCAATGCGATCGAAAGTCAGGGTTTTCAACACTTCTTCATAGGCATTGAGAACTTGGTGAAACACTTGCGGTCGAGAGATAATAGTGCGAAGATCGATATAATAGGAAAAAGTCGCTCCCGATGCTTGCACGTAGTCCCCAAAAAGAATGCAGCCAATATCAAAGAGTTGCAGAATTAAATCTTGATGAGGATGCTGTTTTAATAAACAAACATCGGGCATCCAAACCTCACAATTTGTTCCTTCTGTACGAACTTCGTTACAAATTCCCCCAACGCGATCGTTGAGAGATTGAAGCAGTGTAATAACATTCTCTTGACTTCCCCAATCTTGAGGTACCGGTAATAATAATCCTTCTCCATTCTCGTTTAATCCTGCCCGAATCAGACCTTCAAGATTTTCCTCTTTAGCCCAAATACTCCGCAGCCAAATCAGTCTTTCTGGAGCCAGCGATCGCACTTCTGCTAAAATATCTGGAGAAGTTGTTCCCACTTCTAAGCATAATTGTTCTGGAGTTCCCCATGCTTTCACTTCCTTGACAATTTGTAAATAAAGAGGAGAATTGGAATCGGGATATTCTTGAATGGGAAAGGCTGAAGGATTAGAAGTTCGGCAGAGAATAAAAGCTGCTTTCTCGGGGTACAATAAAAAAGGTGCCGCTTGATCCTGTCCTGCGTAAGGGCTGAGGGTAATTCCATCAACTTGCCATTCCTTGAAAGCTGTACGAGCAAAAACAGTAGTCGTGTTAAGATCGCCGTGATTGGCATCGAGAATAATAGGTAAATGTTGAGGAATTTCTGCGAGAATTGCCTCGAGTAATTCCAACCCAGAAGCCCCATAGGATTTATAAAAGCCAAAACTGAGTTTATAGGCACAAATATAAGATTGGGTTTCTTGGATTAGTGCTGTTAACCAGTCGCGAAAAGCTGCAATGAGTTGAGATTTATTCTCTGGGATGCCATAGCGATCAGGTAACATTTCTGGGTTGGGGTCTAACCCTAGGACTAAAATGCTTTGATTTTGCGCGATCGCCAAGCTCAATTTGGTGGAAAAGTTCATTCTTTGAATGAGTCAGAAATTATTGTTAACGTTTGTTAATAAAAAAGAATGTAGTGCAACCTGCAACCTTAATTCAAATTTTATAAAAAAGCGATCGCCATCTGCAATTATTTCCTTAACATAAAGAGAAGAACAAATTATTTCTTCAGGGCTGTTTACTCAAGAAGGAAAGGAGAACGGAATCTTATGAAATCCCTTGCTTTAATTATCGCCTTTTCTAGTGGTGCGGCCTTAATCGCAGCGAATGCTTTGGCTCAAACCACAGATATTCCCGCGTCACACTTCTATCAAACCCTCAAACCTACCAATCAATTGCTTTTTGGGGGCGTGGGGTATGGTTCGCCCAACACAGGTTTTGATGAAGGAGGAGCCGCTTCTGCTCCTGTTGACATCTATTCTAGAGCCGGGTTAGTGACTTATCGGGCCGAATCCTTGGGCGATCTATCCTGTCTCCCCAATACCAATGGCGACAATGTTCGCTGTTTTGGGGAACGGGATTATGTTGTCACCATTATTCCGACAGATCAATGGAAAGTTACCAGCGATTTTACCATTGATGATAAATTGGCAAACTATGATTTTGCCGCCTCTGAACCAATAGATGTGCAGATTGATACCCGTCCCCTACAGAATAATCCTAGTGCGGCGGTTAAGTTTGGCGTTAATTTCTAAATTATGGGGAAAGTTGGCTTCCTAGTCTTCCGATTTGTGTTATACTGGCGAATCGGAGGTTCATGGCGGCATAGCCAAGTGGTAAGGCAGGGGTCTGCAAAATCCTTATCGTCGGTTCGATTCCGACTGCCGCCTTAATAAGAGAACAAAATATAGCGTTTCTCGATTTGCTGAGGTACGCCTGAAAAATTCAAAGCCTATCCTGCTTATATTCTCCTGTATTCCATCCATTTGAGAAACGCTATACCTGTTATATGTAGTTTTAAAAGTTATGTAGTTTTATAAAGTTATTTTGAACAAAATGTCGAGTGCAGTCCCTACCCAAATCAAAGATTATGGGTAGGGTTAGCGAGACCAACAAAGGAAATCGCGAAGCATCCGACTAGAGAGGTTTTTCCTGATTTTGTACATATTCGATGAGCTTGGACAAAGG
>NZ_JACSWA010000311.1 GCF_016888125.1 Spirulina sp. CCY15215 | reverse complement strand
TGGAAGTATTGTAACGCAAGACGGGTTAAAACCCGTTGCGTTCGATGTCCATTGATTAAAATCAATGGCTAACCCTCACTCTCTAGCTTTAGGTTTTTCCGATCGCATCTATGCAATATATTTGCTTGCAGGCGATCGCGATCAATTAGTGAGATAAACCAACCCGCTCTTCCGATCGCAGCAAGACCGATTCTTGACGTTTAAGTTCTGTACGTTCTTTGTTCAAGAACAGGGCGCGGGCCCGTTGTCCGATGCTGGGAGTAGGATTAACCTTAACCGCAGGCGCTTCCTGTCCTTGGGTGTAGGGGACTCCGCGATAAACCAAATCTAATGTTGGTTTTTGAGCAGTTGGTGCTTTGCGATTGCGAAAACGCCATTCTAAGCCCCGATATTTGCCACTAACTCCAGTGTCAAGACTTTCTACAATAGTTGGATTGTATTCGTAAGCAACGCCACGATATGTAAGTTTCATGTCCGCCTCCTTTTCCTTAAATGTTCGAGTGAGGCGCGTTCCTTCAGGAGATTTCCTTACTTCCGTCTCTTGGCTATTGACTAATTCCGAAGAGATGAACGATTTCTTTTTCTGTCTGTATCCATTGTTACCGTTTTTTAGAAAAAAGTCAAGCCATTTGCAAAAGTTTACATTTAGTCGGATTAGTTTGGGAGATGTCGCGTGCCATGAGAAGAAGAAACGCGATCGCTTAATTCTGTTTTACTTCACCGGAAAGAATTTGAAGCGCGATCGCATAGCCCATTGTTTGAAAATTCATTATTATAAATATCCGGACGTTACTATTTTTTAGCTGTTAGAACAAAATATAGGCGATTATAATAGTCGTTCAGATTGGAGCAAAGACAATTATGCAGTCCTGGCAAAAGGTATTTCTGAGACAAAAACACTTAATAAATCTTAAACCTTCCTGGCTATTGCTTTGCATTTCGAGCATTGTTTGCTTGACAGTTCCAGAAAGCCTAGCAAGTACTCTTTCTTCAGAAGTCATTTCGAGCGATCGCCTTCAAGATTCCCTGTGGGAAATAAATCTCACTGACACCCTAAAACTCGCCCAAATTCCCGAACCTCCAGAACCCATTGAACCCGTAGAACCCCTCGAACCGGAAGAGCCAGAAGAACCGGAAACACCTCCAACAACTCCTCCAGCAGCCATTCCAGAGGATGGAGAGATTCAAGTCGATCGCATTCTCATCCAAGGTAGTACCCTCTTTTCCGAGGCAGATTTTGCTCCTCGCATTCAACCTTATCTCGATCGCAGTGTGAGCGAGGAATCCTTACAAATCCTTGCTGATAGCATTACCGAAAATTACCTCGAACGAGGATATATTACCTCTCGCGCTGTTCTCGATACTAACTCATTAACCAGTGGGGAGATTTTGATTCGTATCCTTGAAGGAAGCATCGAAAAAATTGAAGTTGAAGGGATTCAACATTTAAAACCTGATTATATCCGCGATCGCGTTTGGTTAGGAGCCGGTGCGCCCTTAAATACCGGGAAATTAGAAGACCAATTACGATTGTTGCGATCAAATCCCCTCATCGAAAACATCGAAGCCAGTTTGCGAACCGGAAGTACTCCCGTACAAAGTATTTTAATCGTCCGCGTCACAGAAGCAAAACCTTTTCGTGCCAATTTTAGCTCCGATAACTATTCTCCCCCCAGTGTTGGTTCCGAACGATTTGGCTTTAGTGCGGGTTGGCTGAACACCACGGGGATCGGAGATAGCACCTTTTTCAGTTACAAGCGCACCACTAGAGGAGGTTCAGATACCTTTGATTTTAGTTATAGCCTGCCGTTAAACCCCATGGACGGCACCTTACAACTAAGAACCTCTTTCAACCGTAATAATGTCGTTCAAGAGCAATTCAGCGTCCTCGATATTCACGGTAACTCTGCACTTTATGACATCAGCTTTCGTCAACCCCTCGTCAAAACCCCCCGCGAAGAATTTGCTCTTTCGGCGGGCTTCACTTATCAAACAGGACAAACTTTCACCTTTCTCGGAGGGACCCCCTTTGGCTTTGGTCCGGAAGCCGATGGGACAACGACTACCAGTATTTTTAAATTCGGACAGGACTATATTCGCCGCGATACGGCTGGTGCTTGGGCTTTGCGTTCTCAATTCAGCTTGGGAACGGGGCTTTTTGGTGCAACGATTAATTCAGGATCGATTCCCGATAGCCGCTTTTTAAGTTGGTTATTACAAGTACAGCGCGTTCAAGTTTTAAATGAAAATAACTTTTTGATTATTTCCGGCGATTTACAACTGTCTACGGAACCTTTACTTTCTTCTCAACAGTTTGTCGTCGGTGGTGGCCAATCCGTGCGGGGCTTTCGGCAAAACTCTCGCTTTGGTGATAATGGTTTGCGTTTTTCCGTGGAAGATCGCATGACTTTAGTGAGAAATGAAGCCGGAAATCCTACTTTTATCGTTGCACCATTTTTCGATTTGGGCTGGGTTTGGAACAATCCCAATAATCCCAATCTCCAACCCGTTCCCGATCAAACCTTTATTGCAGGGGTTGGTGTGGGTTTTATTTGGGAAGTATTGCCAGGATTTAATGTTCGTTTAGATTTGGCTTATCCTTTAGTCAATTTAAGCGATCGCCAAACTAATGCTCAAGATGATGGCTTATATTTTAGCGTTTTGTGGAATTTCTAAGGGACAATTTTCTACAAACTATTACGCTTTTGATGGAAGAAGCGATCGAGAATTTCAGACTGTTGAACGGGGTTCAATTCTGGTGCAGAATTATCCCTAAAAGCAGGTTTTGTATTTTCATCACTGAGAAAAAAACAGGTTTTATGTTCGGATGTTTCAGGAAGTTCTTTCTGTTCTTGAGAAAAAGCCGATTTTTCCAACTTGTTTAAAGTATTAATAATTTCTTGGGGTGTATTAACAAGTTGTCGGGTTTCTTGACAACAGGAAAAATAGAAAACGAGATTCCCCAAACGAACCCGATCGCCGTCTTGGAGTAAAATGCGATCGCTGACAGGTTCTTGGTTGACATAGGTGCCATTGGTACTATTTAAGTCATGTAAATAAAAGCCGCGATCGGGGACATATTGAATTGCAGCATGATTGCGAGAGAGGCGATCGTCTGGGAGAGAAATTCCCGCTTTTTGTCCCCGTCCGATCGTCCAAATATTTTGGGGTTGAAAGAGTTTTTGGCTTCCGGTACCCATCAGATTAGCGAGTAAATAAACCCGTTGGTCTTCGACAACACCAATAATATAGGTATATTTTCCTCTTAATCGCGTCAAGCTGCGATCGTGACTGTTCTCTAATTGGAGAATCTCATTTAACAAACCTTGATTATTCTCATAAAGATTGAGAAAGACTTGATACAAACCGAGTTTTTGTTCGAGTTCTATCATGGAGGAGGTAATGGGGTGAGGGGTCTTTACCTCTAGGCTAACCGAAGATGTGGGGAATCGGTAGTCCTGGAGTAATTTTTATTTCTCCTCATCTTTTTTGAGGCAAGTTTCGTTGATTGATTTTATAACTCCAAAACTCAAACTTAATTACTGTTCTCTCTCTAACCACCCCCGCATTTTTCCTGGATTTAATAACCCATAAGGATCAACTCGTTCCTTAAACGCCAATTGTACCAGATCGATCGTTTTTCGTCCGCCATCCTCTAAAATATAAGTGTGTGGATTAGCAATTCCTGCTCCATTTTCCTCGTGATATTTAATGATTTCATTTAAGCGTTCTTCTGTTGAATAACGAAGCAATTGTAAACCTGCGGGAATCGCCATTCCTCCTACGCGAATAAACTCCAAATGGATCATCACCTCATCACCAAAATAACGATACATTTGCTCGACCCGTTCTAAATCCCAATAAAAGGTTTGTAAATAAGTTAAATTGGGGTCAATGCTGCGAGCGAGAAGCGTGGTATGATTCCAGCCAAATTCAACCAAACTAATCCCTTTTTGCGCTTCCTTTGCCGTTTTTTTGTAAGTAATTTTGCCACCCCATTCCTTAACTAAATCGTAAAATGGTTCGAGGGAAGACTCAGCAACCATCAGGAAAGCTGAGGATTCTTCTGGGGAAATATAATCTTTCAGTGCGGTAAAATAAGTAGGAATGGGAGCAGCAAAAATACTGACCCATTTCTTCACTAAACCATCTGCATCGGCGATCGCCTGCCCAAATTTAGCCGCCTCTAGGAAGTCAGCAAATGTTACAATTAATTCAGCCCAAGGATAAGCCGGTGCAAGGGGAATTTCTAATAGGGTAATAATGCCATTAGTTCCGTAAGCATGATTGACTTGTTGTACTTCATCCCCTCGTAATTCTAATACTCTCGGTTTATCCTCCATTGTCACAATGTGAACAGCATGAAGATTACCGCGATCGCGCAATTGTCCGTAATTAATCGAACCCGCACCAACACTTCCTCCTCCGATAAAACCGCCAATAGTTGCAGTACGATAAGTTGAAGGATACATTCGCAATTCCCAGCCAATTTCTCTTGCTTTCTTATCAAATGCTGCTAATTTAACCCCTGGTTCTACACTAGCCAAACTGGGTTCGATCCGGTGAATTTTATTCATAGGAGTTAGATCGAGAACAATACCTCCTTCAAGGGGAATGCACTGTCCATAATTACCTGTCCCGGCACCTCTAACTGTTAAAGGAATCTGATTTTTAACGCAAACTCGCGCAACTTTGAGAACATCCTCCTCATTTGCAGCACGAACCACCAGATCGGCACGTTTGTCCGCAAGTTGAGCTTGTAAAACAGGACTGAAGTGATAGTAATCGAGAGATAACTTGGCAACTTGACTAGCATCAGTCACGATCTCCAGTCCATCTAATTCAGCAGTAATTTTATTCCAATCGGTCATTGGGAAATATAAGTTTCGTTTCGATCGTATAATCGTATCGAAAATTGAGCCATAAAAGCATTAGGGTTTTTATTCTTATGGGCAAGGAGAGACTCGAACTCTCATGACCAAAGGCCGCTACATTTTGAGTGTAGTGCGTCTACCAATTCCGCCACTTGCCCGATTTTTCGTCAGTTTTGCCATTATAACCTAATTTTCCCCCACTTAGCAAGTCTTGATAAGAAGGAGAACTGGCCCATCGCTCGATTTCTCGGGCGCGAAGGACGGGGACGGGGTGAGTTAATTGGCTGTTTTGAGTTGTTTTCAGCATTTCTCCCAGGTCTGTCGCGCTCATCTCGTCGTAATCTTTGGCTTGATCGATAAAAGCATCCAAATTCAACAGGGGAGAGAGACTGGGAGATCCTCCCGCTAATTTCATCAATACTGACATGACCGTGCGCGGATTTTGGGTAGCGAGAAGAGCAGCGCGATCGCAGCTAAATTCAGCACAGCGCAACCATTCTAGCATTTGCTCTTGTAAAGATTGGGCGATTAAAGACCCCCAAATGGGCAGAACACTTGAAGCAAGAACGATTAAATTAGCCAAGGTTAAATAGACCCCATGTTCGCACTTGAGATGTCCCAGTTCATGAGCCATCACTGCTTGAATCTCTTCCGGGGTCAGCATTTCCACCAAGGAGGTATGCAAAACCATAAACGGCTTTTTCCCTCGCATGGCAAAAGTATAAGCATTGGGGACGGGATTTTGCTGGAGATAAAGTTGGGGTGGATCGAGATCGAGGATTTTACAGGCATCCAAGAGTAAATCGTGTAGGTGAGGAAGTTGGCGATCGCTCACCTGCACACTAGAAGCAATATTATTGAAGTAGAAAAAATCCTCGGCCACAGAACCCAACAAACTGCGGATGACTACATCCATGCCAGGAAGTTGTTTTAAGGCATTGGTTGCAGCCAAGTCGAGGGGATGTCGGAAGAAATCGGCTTTGAGGCCAATTAAAGGGATTTTGGGGGATGCCATTTTTAGAGAGAAGAAGAAATGGTGATTTTAGGTAAATAGCCAGTTTTTAACGCGAATCAGACTAGCCCAGTCGGGTTTTCGGGTCAAGCCATCTTCAATATTTTCGGCTAATTCTTGGCGAATTTCCGCACTAAAGGACATGACTCTCTGGACGATTTCGATTTGTTCTCGTACCCCTTTTGTTTCCGTCTCTAAAAGCGCGATCGCCAAATTGACGTGACCTTGGGGGGAATTTTTGTCCAATTTCACCCCTTTTTGTGCTGCTTTCAATGCCTGCTGGGGCTTATCGACCAAGAGATACAGCCATGCTAAACTCGACCAAGCTGTAGCATTTTTCTTGGAGCGATCGCAAATTTCTTTGAAAACGGGAATGAGAGATTCCGCACTTTCTCCATTTTTGTAGCGTTCTAAGCCATTTTCGTAGAGAGAAGCAACTGGTTCAACCATAGGAGTGATGAGTAATTAGTGATTAGTGATTAGTGGGTTTAAACGCCGAAGGATTTGCCGCAGCCGCAGGTTTGGTTAGCATTAGGGTTGGTAAATTCAAAACCGCCCCCAATTAAAGCCGTGCTGTAGTCGAGAACCAAACCGTAGAGATAGAGCAGACTTTTGGGATCGCAAATGATCTGAAAGCCATCATAGTCGTAAACTTCATCATCTTCGCGAATGTTGGCCGGGTCTTCAAAATCCATCAGGTAGGACATCCCCGAACAACCGCCATTGCGAACGCCAACCCGCAAACACAAGTCTTTTCCTTGTTGTTTTCTCAGAACCAGGAGATGTTCTAAGGCTGTTGGTGTGAGTTGAATTCCTTTTTGAATCGTTTGAGTTGCTTGGGTCATCGATAGAGAAACTCCTAGAATCTATAAATATGGGAATCTTGATTTTACTGTTCTAAAAACCATTTTACCGTATCCATCATCGCGATTTCTCTCTATCTCGCGATTGGTTCTTGCTTTTTGCCCGTTGCCTATTGTTTATTTGACTGGTAACTGATGACTGTTCCGCGCTACAGTAGATAAACTTCATAACGAGACTAAATACAAAGCCGTCCTCCGCTATAGCGATCGGGACAGGGTTTCTACCCATTTTTCTGATGATGAGCAATCTCCCCACAAATACCCTGCGTCGATTGAAAAAAATTCCTCAAACTTCTAGTGTTTGGGAGGGAGATCGGCGATCGCTTACCGCCTTAAATAACGATGAGCCGGATCGTGGTAGTGAAGGTGGTGACTGTATTCTCTGGGTAGACGGTTCCGAGGGAATGGTGCGGGCGATGGAAGTTATTTCCCCTGAAATTGGGGTTGAGGCCATCGCCAGAACCCTACTACGGGCGATTGAAAGTCCCCAAAGTCCAGGAAGACCAGCCAGACCGAAGAAAATCGTCGTGCGCGATCGCGAAGTTCAGTTTTTCTTACGCGGAGCCCTGCAAAACCTCGATATTGCCATCGATTATGTACCGGAATTACCCATTATTGACGAACTGTTTCGCAGTTTCTCCGAGTTCCAAAATGCCCGCCCTCCCCGCTTGCCCCCTCAATATGCCAAGCTGTTACGGGAGGTAGCTGAGGAGATTTGGGAGCTTGCCCCTTGGGAATATTTAGAAGATTGCGATATTCTCGCCCTTGAAGTCAACTATGGAGATATAGAAACGCTATATGTTTCTCTCTTGGGAATGTTGGAACAGGAATATGGCGTATTACTCTATCGGTCTTTAAGTTCCCTAAAGCGATTTCGCGCTTCTGCCATCGAACAAGAATCAATGGAAGCTCTGGAAAGTGCCTTTTTATCTCAAGATTGTTTATTCCTAAATTATGAAGCTGACGAAGATTCTGACTTCGATCTTGATGATGAAGATGCCAATTTAGCAGATTTGCCCTCTGATGAGATTATGCCTGTTTTTGGGAGTTTACATCCTTATGAAGGGTTACGGACTTTTTTGGATGAAGAGGAAGCAATTGTTGTTTATTCTGCTCTCAAAACATTAGTGAGATTTTTTGAAGAATATGGCGATATCATGGAAGATGAAGAGCGCATTCCCGCTTTAAACGAACGCTATAGCATTGAGTTCCCGATCGGAGATTCCCCCAGCAAAACTTTGGATATTGGCGTAACAACACTACCAGAGTTAACTGATGAACTTTTAGATATGGGTGAGGAGGAGGAGGATGATGATGATACGCCAGAAATTCGCGACGATCTATTTCCTGACAATTCTTTTGTGAGTATTGGCTTATTGCCTTGGTCAACGGTCACAAAAATACGTGCTAATCCGAGGGCTTATAATCAGCCTCGTGATTTTCCTGAAGAAGGGGAAGGATTGCCGATTATCCTCATTCAAACCTCTCGTCCCAAGGCGAAAGAGGCGATCGCTCGCATTCAAAATGAGGGCGGAGTTGAGGCGATCGCCTTTACCCCAGGAGAAGACCCTTTAGCTGAAAATCTTTACGATTTAGGATTAGTGAAAACGGGAGCAGATGTTCTCTATGTTTTTTCCGAATTTATCGCCGATGATATTACTCACTTAAGGGCTAAAAAGAGTTGGGAGCGACGTTTAGAAAAAACCAAGGGTCATTGCGGGTTAGTGATCGCAATGGGTGTAACGGGGGCTTCCCGAGGCGATCCGAAGCTAAAAGATATGTTGGCTCTCTTTGAAACCCGCGTTCTAGACTCAGAGGAGTTGGGAATTGGAACCTTACAATTAATTCCTCAAATGATGGGATTTGAAATGGACTGGTAAGGGACTAGCAATAAAATAAAGTACCCCTCCTTTTCTAAGGAGGGGTAAGAATAGGCAAGTTAAAGTTAGCTCAAAAACGGCTAGTCCCTTGGGGACTACCCTGGAGATTCTATTCAAAGGTGGGAATGGCCGGTTCTGAGGACGAACTAGGGTTAGAAGTGGGACGGGAGTTAATATTAATTGGCCGTCGAGGAGGAGGAGGGGTCGTTGTCGTGCGCGGACGGGGGGCTGGAGTCGTGGGGGTCGTTGTCGTGCGCGGACGGGGGGCTGGAGTCGTGGGTT
>NZ_JACSWA010000310.1 GCF_016888125.1 Spirulina sp. CCY15215 | reverse complement strand
TAGAACTAGCGAATTTATAGAACTAGCGAATTTATAGAACTAGCGAATTTATAGAACTAGCGAATTTATAGAACTAGCGAATTTATAGAACTAGCGAGCGAGACGCTCGCACTACAGGACAACCATCTAAAATTTAGAAAAGATTATGTTAAGCGATCGCGACTGGCGCATTAGTTATTCCAACAACGAACATAACCCCATATTAGAATTTTATATTCCCGCCCTCGAAAATGCCCGTCAGTACGATCGCAAATCGGGATTTTTTAGTAGTGCCATTTTAAGCAAAGTTGCCGCAGGATTGGGCGCACTCCTGTATAATGAAGGCAAAATGCGCTTGATTATGGGCTGTCAATTCAACCAACAGGACTTAGAAGCCATAAAACAAGGTTATGCCCTCAGAGAAGCCCTAGAAAACCGCCTCAACGCAACTCTAACTCCCCCGCAAACCTTCGCCCAACTCAAACACTTTGAAATTCTCGCTTGGCTGATTCAATATAACTATCTTGATATTAAAATCGCCATTCCCCTGCAAAAAGACGGCATCCCAGAAAGCCCCGATCGCCAACTCGATCCCCAACATATTTTCCACGAAAAAGTCGGCATTTTTAGCGACAGTGAATCTAATCAACTGGTCTGTTTTGGCTCTAATAATGAATCCTTAAGCGGTTGGGAACAGAACATTGAATCCTTCCACGTTTATTGTAGTTGGGAAGGTGGAAGAGATGCAGAACGAGTTAATGAAGAAATATTTCGTTTTGAACAATTGTGGAACGATATTGCCCCCAATATAAAACTATTTGATATTCCCGAAGCCATTCGCGCTAAACTTTTACGTTATACCCCCGCCACAAAACCCACTTGGGAAAGCAAACACGAATTCGATACTAGGGCGATCGATGTTCAGCAATTACCCAGACAAAACCAAGCATCAATATTAACCGAAACAGAATATCAACAAGAAAAGAAAACCTTTGAGCCAATTTTAAACCTCCATAAACATCCCGGTTGTTTAGATTTTTGCCTCAAATCTATTCCCATCCAACCTTGGCCGCATCAGTTTAAAATCCTGCGTCGCGTCGCTGAAACCTTCCCTCGCAATTTTCTGATCGCCGATGAAGTTGGACTAGGCAAAACCATCGAAACTGGATTAATTTTGCGCTATCTTCTTGTTAGCCAAAAAGTTAAACGAGTCCTTATTTTAGCCCCCGCCAGCGTCCAACCTCAATGGCAAGAAGAATTACGAGAAAAATTTAATTTGCATTTCTGGAGTTATCTTCAAGGACAATTCAAAGACCCCTACGGTAATATTTCTACGATTGATAATGCCAACGTAGTGGGAGCGTCTCGCTCCCTAGGCTTCCCTTCTCGCTCCCTAGGCTTCCCTTCTAGCGAAGAAAACCCCTGGAATCGCCATTATCTCATCCTTGCATCCTCCCACCTCGTCCGCCGTCAAGAACGCAGACAAGAACTATTAGACGCGCAACCCTGGGATTTAGTTATCTTAGACGAGGCACACCACGCCCGACGCAAAACCCCCAAAGCCCGTAAAGATACCCCCAATAGCCTGCTTAAACTCATGCAGCAACTGCGAGAGAAAACCAACGCCTTAATCCTACTTTCCGCAACCCCCATGCAGATCGACCCCATCGAAATTTTCGATCTCCTCTCCTTACTGGGACTGCAAGGCCACTGGCGCTATGGCGATAACTTTTGTAACTACTTCGCCTCCCTCAGCGATCGCCCCGATCGCCACATCCTCGAATTTTGGCAGCAAATGTCCGTAGATTATTTCCAGTATGGGGGCAAATCCTGCCCGCGCTTACAAGCATACCTCAATCAACAAGATCGCCTCCTAGCCTACAAATTACAAGACATTTGGCAACAAGGCAAAACCCTCGTCAATGCCAAACAACTTTGCACCGATGCCTCCTTCATCAACAATTCTCGCCAATATCTCACTACTCATACCCCCCTCAAAGAACTCATGTTTCGCCATACCCGCGATACCTTGCGCCAATACTATCAACGGGGACTCCTAGACAAAGATATTCCTCAACGCATCGTCCAAGATAGCGCCATTTCCTTAGAAGGCGATCGCGAAATTCCCCTCTATCAAGCCGTCAGCGATTATGTCCGCAACTTCTACCGACTCGCCCAAAAACAAGACCGCAAAGCCCTAGGATTCCTCATGACCTTGTATCGTAAGCGGTTAACCAGTTCCTTTTCTGCCATCCGCGAATCCCTCAAACGGCGCTTAGAAGGTATTAGCATCACCCCCGACGACTTTGCCGACATTGACGATGCAGACGATGCCATTATTGCAGGCTTGGAAAGCTATTTTGAACCCGTCGATCCCCAAGAAATTCAATATCTCGAAGATTTATTGCGTCAGTTTGAAAACACCGGGGAAGATAGCAAACTCTCCTTTCTCCTCGATACCCTGCGACAAGAATTTTTAGCACGAGAAAGCGCCATTATTTTTACTCAATATACCGACACGATGGACTATTTGCGGGACGAACTGCGATCGGTCTATGGCGATCGCCTGGCCTGTTATTCTGGACGCGGAGGAGAACTCCCCCGACAAGACCCCGAACCCCATTGGCAAATCGTCCCCAAAGAGCGAATAAAACGCCTATTTCGCGAGGGAGAGGTCAAACTCCTCCTCTGTACCGAATCCGCCAGCGAGGGGCTAAATCTGCAAACCTGCGGCGTTCTCATCAACTATGATTTACCTTGGAATCCCATGCGGGTCGAACAGCGCATCGGTCGTTTAGATCGCATCGGCCAGCGCTATCCCACCGTGAAAATCCATAATTTTTACTATGATGGCACCGTAGAAGCTAAAGTTTATAAACGCTTGCGAGAACGCATCGGCCTGTTTACCAATATCGTTGGCAATCTGCAACCCATCTTGGCACAAGTTCCCACCTTCATCGAACAAGCCGTCATGAGTGCCGATCCCGAAGAGGAGGATGTGTTAATGGCCAATTTTGAACAGGAATTCGATACTGCACCTTTGCAACCTTCTTTAGAGGAAATGGTAGAAATGGACGTAGAAGCCGATCTCGCAGAATTAAGCCGTCCCTTGCATCCTTCCCCCATCACCCCAGAAGCCCTCGAAACTTTGTTCGTAACTTCTAAAATCCTGAAAGAACAAGGGTTTGAATTTGCCAAACTAGAAGAAAAAACTTGGCAATTATCCCTGCGATCGGCGCAAGCAACCTATACCGATAACGTTACCTTTTATCCTGAACAATACGATTCTTCAATACGGTTAATGAGCTTCGGCGATCGCATCTTTGAACGAATGCTGGAGAAAATATTGCCAAAAACGCCAACTTCATAAACAATCAAGCGATCGCATACCAAATCCGCTCTGCTGAGGATATATTCCCATCCCTTCTGTAGCGACGTTGCAAGCAACGTCGCTACAGGGGTTTTAAACCCAGTTTTTTTGGTAGAATGAGGGACAAAATTTCAGAGGTACAATTCTGGCAACATAATCTGACCCATTTATCTTATCCCCATTTAATTTCATCGTCATGACAGAAACTCCCTTCAAACCAAATGCTACCTCGGAAACTCTCTCTTCTGAAGAATTGCGTAAAATTCATGCCTATTGGCGAGCTTGTAATTACTTGGCCGTGGGTATGATTTATTTACGGAATAACGCCCTACTCAAAGAACCTCTACAGGAAGAGCATATCAAACAACGGTTGCTGGGTCATTGGGGTGCTTCTCCAGCTTTAAGTTTTAGCTATATTCATCTCAATCGGCTGATTAATAAGTACGATCTCAATGCTATTTTTATGGCCGGACCCGGCCACGGCGCACCAGGAGTGATTGGACCGGTTTACCTTGAAGGTACTTATTCAGAAGTTTATCCAGATAAAAGCGAGGATGAGGAAGGCATAACCAAGCTCTTCCAGTGGTTCTCTTTTCCAGGGGGTATTGGCAGCCATTGTACCCCGGAACTGCCGGGATCTATCCACGAGGGAGGGGAATTGGGATATAGTCTCTCTCACGCTTATGGCGCTGCTTTTGACAATCCCGATCTACTGGTGGCCTGCGTTGTGGGGGACGGTGAAGCAGAAACGGGACCCCTCGCCACAGCTTGGCACTCAAATAAGTTTCTCAATCCTATTCGCGATGGGGCGGTTTTGCCGATTCTGAACTTAAACGGTTACAAAATTGCTAATCCTACCATCCTCGCTCGTATCTCCGCCGAAGAATTAGAATATCTCTTCCGAGGCTATGGTTACACTCCTTATCTGGTAGAAGGAGATGAGCCAGAATCGATGCACCAGAAAATGGCAGCCACAGTGGAAGAGTGTATCAGTCAGATTCGTTCCATTCAAGCAGAAGCGCGCCGTACAGGGGTCGCTAAACGTCCTTTCTGGCCAATGATTATCTTGCGATCGCCTAAAGGTTGGACGGGTCCCAAAGAAGTAGACGGTCACAAAACAGAGGATTTTTGGCGATCGCACCAAGTGCCGATGAGTGGGATGCGGAATAACCCCGGACATTTGCAAATACTGGAAACATGGCTGAAAAGCTACAAACCCGAGGAGCTTTTCGATGAAAATGGGACATTACTGCCGGAAATTAAGGCGATCGCCCCCAAAGGACATCGCCGCATGAGTGACAACCCCATCGCCAATGGAGGTCGAGTGCGGAAAGCACTACGGATGCCCGATTTTCGTCAATTTGCTGTAGAAATTCCCAAACCAGGCACCGTGGAAGTAGAAAATACTCGCGTTTTGGGTTATTTTCTGCGGGAAGTGATGCGGAAAAACATGGATAACTTTCGGGTTTTCGGTCCCGATGAAACGGCTTCTAACCGCCTCCAGTCCATCTATGAAGTCAGTAAAAAGACATGGATGGCGGATTATTTACCCGAGGACGAAGATGGTAGCGAAATAGCGAAAGATGGTCGCGTCATGGAAATGCTCAGTGAACATACTTTGCAGGGTTGGTTAGAAGGATATCTCTTATCCGGTCGTCACGGTTTCTTCCATACCTACGAAGCCTTTGCCCACGTGGTAGACTCGATGTTTAACCAACACGCTAAATGGTTGGATATCTGCAAAAAAGAAGTGCCTTGGCGGGCTTCGGTTTCCTCACTCAATATCATGCTTTCCTCTCTCGTTTGGCGACAGGATCACAACGGTTTTAGTCACCAAGACCCCGGTTATATCGATTTAGTCTTAAATAAGAGTCCCGATGTCGTGCGGGTTTATTTCCCTCCCGATGTTAACTGCTTGCTGTCTGTCGCCGATCATTGCTTGCGGAGTTGCAATTATGTGAATGTCATTGTTGTCGATAAACAGATGCACTTGCAGTATTTGACGATGGAGGACGCGATCGCCCACTGTACCAAAGGTCTTGGGATTTGGGAGTGGGCCAGTAATGACGATTGTGGCAAAGACCCCGATGAACCCGATGTGGTTATGGCTTGCTGTGGCGATATTCCTACGATGGAATCTTTGGCCGCCACCGCTATTTTAAGGGAGGAATTCCCCGAACTGCGGGTTCGTTTTATTAATGTGGTTGACCTCTTAACCCTTATGCCGGAAAGCGAACATCCCCACGGTTTATCGGATGATGATTTCGATACTTTGTTTACTCCTGATAAACCCGTAGTCTTTAATTTCCACGGCTATCCTTGGTTAATTCATAAGTTAACCTATCGTCGCACCAATCAAGAACGCATTCACGTGCGGGGTTACAAAGAAGAGGGAAATATTAACACTCCCTTAGAGTTAGCCATAGAAAACCAAGTCGATCGCTTTAATTTAGTTATTGATGTCATCGATCGCGTTCCTCAATTGCAATATCGGGCGGCTTATGTCAAAGAACGCATGAAAAATAGTATCATCGAACACACCAATTATGCCTTTGAGCAAGGAATTGACAAACCCGAAATTCGCGAGTGGAAATGGCCTCATTAAGCTCAACCCTCGCCAAAAGCAGCACAAGTAGTAAAT
The DNA here is from genome assembly GCF_016888125.1 of Spirulina sp. CCY15215. GTDB lineage: Bacteria > Cyanobacteriota > Cyanobacteriia > Cyanobacteriales > Spirulinaceae > CCY15215. The sequence goes on along the minus strand of NZ_JACSWA010000310.1, from coordinate 106 downwards.
TATCTTAAATAGGGTTTGCTGAAAAGAGATAAAAAGATTGCTGTGTAAGGCTTAGAGAAACAAAAAAATAGAATTAAATGGGATAAAAAGGGGTAGAATAGAGAAA
>NZ_JACSWA010000031.1 GCF_016888125.1 Spirulina sp. CCY15215 | reverse complement strand
AGATATCTGCCCCTTCATCCAGGGATTTTGCCCAAGTTGCCAACTGTCCGGCATAGTTGTTGATATTTTCATTCGTTACCCATGTTTTCCCTAACCAAAAGTTGCCTTCGTGTCCTTCTGCTGTGATGGCGATGCCGTCTAATTCTGTGTCTACTTCTTCGAGTTTCTCGCTTATCGCGGCAATTCCTTCTTCCTCGCGAC
>NZ_JACSWA010000309.1 GCF_016888125.1 Spirulina sp. CCY15215 | reverse complement strand
TAGCTAAAGCGGGTGCAGCAGCTTCTACTAAACGTTCATCAGAAGCGTATTGATAGACTTGTATCGCCAAGGTATCGAAGTTAAAGGGGCGAATTACCAAAGTCGCGGGAAGTTCCTTCATGACATCCACAAAGACTAACATGGCCGCCGTTAAAAGTCCCCCAGACATCAAAGGTGCGTGAACTTTAATCAGCGTACTTGCAGGGGAATGACCTAAACTCCTTGCAGCATCATCTAAACTGGGTTGAATTTTCCCCAAACTCGACTCTACTGTGTTAAAAGATACGGCTAAAAAGCGGACTAAATAAGCAAAAATTAGCGCCGCGATCGTCCCACTTAATAATAGTCCCGTAGATATGCCAAAATGCGATCGCATCCAACCATCGATCGCGTTATCAAATCGTCCAATGGGAATCAAAACTCCGACTGCAATCACCGATCCCGGTATAGCATAACCCATTGCAGCGATGCGTACCGAAAAGGACATAGCAAAATTATTTTGTAACCGTTGTCCGTAAGCCATCACTAGGGCGAGAGTAACCCCGAAAATTGCCGTTAAAACTGCCAAAATCAAGCTATGGGATGCCAAACCCCAAAAGTTACGTCCAAGGGTGCTTTCTGAGGAATTTAGGGTCATTTCTAGCAACACTCCCACCGGAAGTAAAAACCCAAAAATAACGGGAATAGTACAGGCAATTAAAGCAGTACCGGCGCGAAATCCTCCCAGTTTATAGGGTTGAAAAGGTTTAGCATGATTGGCGGTTTGATAGTATTTGGCTTGACGGCGCGATCGCCTCTCTAAAGCCATTAAAACTAACACAAAAGTTAGCAGAACTGCCGCCAATTGTGCCGCCGCCGTATGTTCTCCCATTCCCAGCCAAGTGCGATAAATTCCTGTAGTAAAGGTGGAAATACCGAAAAACTGCACCGTGCCAAAATCATTTAAGGTTTCCATTAATACCAAGGCTAACCCAGCAATAATGGAGGGACGAGCGAGGGGAAGAGCGATTCTCACAAAACTGCGCCAAGGGTTACAACCTAGAGAGCGACTGGCTTCAAGAGTACAAGTACACTGCTCTAAAAAAGCAACTCGCGCCAACAAGAAAACATAGGGATAGAGGACGAGGACCAGCATGGCGATCGCCCCTCCCATAGAGCGAATATTGGGAAACCAGTAATCTCCCGCACTCGTCCAGCCGAAAATCCCTCTTAACGTCGTTTGGACGAGGCCGTAGTAGTCTAGAAATTCTGTATAAACATAAGCCAATAAATAAGCCGGTGCAGCGAGGGGAAGCAATAATAACCATTCTAGCCAACGACTCCCAGGAAAGCGGCACATGGTCGTTAACCACGCAGTCCCGGTCCCGATCGCGAAGGTTCCCAAACCGACTCCGATCATTAAAATTGCGGAGTTTTTGAGATAATCTGGCAATACTGTCCCGGCGAGATGACTCCAAACTTCCCCCGAATTCGCAAAAATGCTACTGAGGACAACTAAAATAGGGACGCAGATGGGGATGGCGATCGCTGCAACGAGTAAAGTCCAGCCGCGATTTCCAAAAGGAAAGACGTTGCGACCAAAGCCTTGTCGTAATTTCTGGGTTTTCCAAACAGGGGAAGATAGGGACAATTTGACCTAGACTCCAAAATCCTTTACAAAGTTTTAATGAGAATTAGTTTCAACTACTAAGCTAAGTTTAACCTAGCATACCCAGGAAAAATTGGGAAGTCGCTCCTTTTTTCCGTTTCCTGTCCTCACATTCTTGATATGTCAAACCAAAAACCGACTATTCTGCATCTCGATCGCGTTACCAAGAAATTTGCCACCTTAAAACGTCCCGTTGTCAATGATATTACCCTTCACCTCGATCGCGGCGAAATTTTGACCCTTTTGGGACCCTCTGGGTGCGGAAAAACAACCCTTTTGCGCCTTATTGCGGGATTTGAAGAATTGGACGAGGGAAGCATTGATATTGCAGGAACTTTAGTTTCAAAACGCGGTTATTCTTTGCCGCCAGAACAAAGGGGAGTGGGAATGGTGTTTCAAGATTATGCTCTTTTCCCTCATCTCACAGTACAGGATAATATTGCCTTTGGGTTAACTCATAAAGGGGGAAAATTGGCAGAGGAGGTGAAACAGCGCCTCCGAGAAGTCTTGCAATTGGTGGGATTGAGTGGATTAGGCGATCGCTATCCCTATCAAATTTCTGGTGGTCAACAGCAGCGCGTGGCTTTAGCGAGGGCATTGGCTCCGCGTCCGGCACTGGTATTATTAGATGAGCCATTGAGCAATTTAGATGTACAGGTGAGGTTGCATTTGCGACAAGAACTGAGAAACATTCTTAAGTCAGCCGGAGCTTCTGCTATTTTTGTGACTCATGATCAAGAAGAAGCTCTTTCAATTTCGGATTCTGTGGGAGTTATGCAAGGGGGATATTTAGAACAAGTGGGAACTCCCGAAGAAGTCTATTTACATCCGGTTTCTCGCTTTGTGGCGGAGTTTGTGACCCAAGCTAATTTTATCCCTGCGCGGTATTCTGGCCAAGGTTGGGAGACAGAATTCGGCTATTTTGTTGCAGAAGATAAAGGAAAAAATAAGGGGGATTTAATGGTACGTCAAGAGGAGATTATTTTACAACCAGACGAAAGCGGTAATGGTGTGATTTGCGATCGCCAATTCCTCGGGAGAGAACATTGTTACCGGGTGGAGATGGCTTCTGGACAGGAATTACTTGTCCGTTCTAATGTTTTAAAAGCATTGGCGATCGGCACAAATGTTAAAGTTTCTCTGGCACTACAAACTCCGATCGTTTTTCCCGATAATACTTTTCCTAACCATTCAGAATCAATCTGAGAATAGAGCAGGCGTTTTGATTGTCCATCGCATTACAAAATTGTTACATATAGACTGAAAAGAAGAAAGGTATGCGATGATTTTTAATCAATTACCCTTATTGCAAAGAAAGATTTTCACTTTTTCATTCTTAATATCAAGAAAACTATGATTCTCACTACCCTCGAAGGCGTACCCGGAAAAGAAATTTTGGAACATTACGGCATCGTACAAGGAAGTACCGTTCGAGCTAAAAATATCGGCAAAGATTTTTTAGCTGGGATGAAAAATATTATCGGTGGCGAACTCAAAGGATATACCGAACTGCTTCAGGAAGCACGCCAAGAAGCCCTCGATCGCATGGTACTCCAAGGGCAGCAATTAGGAGCAAATGCCATTGTTAATATCCGTTTTGCAACCTCTTCTGTGGCTCAAGGTGCAGCAGAATTGTTCGCTTATGGAACAGCAGTGAGGGTATCCTAATCATGGAGGATTTGATTTTTATTCTCTCCCCTTTTTTCGTAATCGGTTTTGGTTATTTAATTGGAGCCTATTTCGAGAAACAGCATTACGAAAGTATTCGTAAACGAGAGCGCCAAACCCTTCACCTTCCTGTCGTGAATTATGGGTGCAAACAACCGTTACCTGAAGCAAGAGAGGCACGATTAGTTGTCGGAGAAGTGGTGATTTCTCCTGATGCTTTTAAAACTTTTGTTTTGGCATTACGGAACTTAGTGGGAGGACGAGTAACAGTATATGAAACCCTCCTCGATCGCGCTCGTCGAGAAAGTCTGTTACGCTTAAAAGAAGAGGCGATCGCCTGGGGAGCCACTCAAGTGCTAAATGTCCGCTATGAAACAGCAACAATTGGTAATAGTAGCCAGCAGGGAGTTGCTTCATTAGAAGTTATTGTTTACGGGACGGCAATTCGTTAAGACTTTTGTTAATAATTTTTTAACAATTTGTTAATAAAATGACATATAAACCCAAGGAAATAACCGAAGAAGTTAACATTTCTAAGATTCATCCCCTAACGAATTTAGCACAGTTATTGGGGACGGTGGTAGGGGTGAGTTTGGCGATTTATATTGCCTTGGGTTTAGCCGTAGATGCGATCGTCCCTCGTATTCCAATAGAAACCGAAAAAGCGATCGGCGATTCGTCTATTGCCAGTGCTTATTTATTATTAGGTGGAACACCTATTGAAAACGATCCTCGCATTTCTTACCTACAAGAATTGCTCAATTCTCTACAAGACCCAGAAGATAAAATCCCATTAACTTTACATTTTTTAAAAAGTCCAATTGTCAATGCCGCAGCAATACCAGGAGGCCACGTTCTTGTCACTACGGCTTTTCTCGATGAGGTAAAATCAGAAAATGAATTGGCTTTTGTTTTGGCTCACGAATTAGGGCATTTACGAAACAGAGATGGGTTGCGGGGTTTGGGTCGAGGATTAGTCCTTAATCTGGGTTGGTCGCTTGTTTTTGGCACATCGGGAGGGGGGGATTCAAGTGTTGTAGGAACGGTAATCAATCTATCAAGTTTAAACTATAGTAGAAGTCAAGAATCCGCAGCAGATTTATCTGGTTTAAATGCGGTAATACGTCGTTATGGTCATGGTGGCCACAGTTTAGATTTGTTTAAACGGCTTCAAGATGAAGAAACAGACTTAAAGGTTACTGAGTATTTTTATAGTCATCCTTTTTCAGAAAATCGAGTTAAGAAACTCGAAAAAAATGCAGATAAAAATGGCTGGTCAATGCAAGGAGAAAAAACTGCTTTACCTCAAGTATTTTCACAGTGAACCCTACATAAACTCAAGACAAAAGGAGGGATAATTCACCGCTTTAATAATCCTTCTTCCTGCAAAAAATCATTAGCAATATTAGCCGGTTCTCGCTGTTTTCCTGTAGCTTCATAATTTAATTTTTGCATCGCTTCATCTGTAAGACGAGTTGTGACAGAATTGAGAATATCTATAATTTCAGGATGGCGATCGAGGAGTTCTTGACGCAGGACAGGAGCAACTTGATAGGGAGGAAAAAGATTTTTATCATCTTCTAACATCACCAAATTATAGGCACTAATTTCCCCATCAGTACTAAATCCCACCGCAACATCTGCTTCCCCTTCTATTAGTCCTTGATAGCGCAATTCTGCATCGACAGATTTATATTCTTTTAAGGTAAATTTGCCATATACTTCTTCCAAACCTGGTAAACCATCTTCTCTGTCTTGAAATTCTGGTGGTCCGATCAAAGTAACTTGATCTGCATTGGCGATCAAATCAGAAATTGTTTTTAACCCATATTTTTCTACTCCTGCTTGCGTTACAACCAACGCTTGTGTATTGTTCATAGGAGAAGGAGCAAGCCAGATGAGATTAAATTGTTCTTTATATCCTCGAGCGACGGTTTCGTAAACTTTTTGGCGATCGCTATTTCCTGGCAGTTTTAACACGCCTAAAAGTGCCGTTCCAGTATATTCTGGATAAAGGTCGATTTTTCCCTGCATTAAACTACTCTGAGCGACAGGAGTTCCACCTAAATTGAGTTTTCGTTCTACTACAAAGCCATTATCCTCGAGAACTAACGCATACATTTCGGCTAAGATGAATTGTTCGGCGAAATCTTTTGAACCAATGCGAATAGCGGCCTCGTTAACAGGGGGTGTCCCCCCCGAACAAGCGATCGCGAGAAACATAGCAACGAAAGTAAGGAGAGATAAAATTAACCAACGACGAAACCAAAGCATCATTCCCAAATCTTTTTTATTCTGTCTCCTTTATTATGCCTGCTGACGGTGATCAAAAACTGAAAAATTCCTGAAATTTAAAATTTTATTTACTCGAATTAACGAAAAAATGCAGCAACAAACGAACAATAAACCCAAAACTCTCAACCTATTGCAACTATTTAGAGGACTTGCTGCGATCGCGGTGGCTTTGTTTCATGTCGATCAGCTAACGAATGAGAAATTTAATGCGGTTTATTTTTTTGATATCTTCAAGTTTGGTTGGTCTGGGGTTGACTACTTTCTTGTACTCAGTGGATTTATCATTATTTATACTCAACACCGAAATTTATTACAACGGAGTTTCACAAGGTTTAAATCTTTTTTATTAAAGCGATTTGTTCGGATTTACCCGATTTATTGGCTGGCTACCCTAGGGATTCTTCTTTTCTTGCTTTTAATACCAGGATTTAAAAATAATACCCCTTTAACTTTAAGCTCAACGATACAATCATTTCTGCTTTTTCCTCAGCAGCAGGCTCCTATTTTAAATGTAGGCTGGACTTTAATTTTAATTCTTTTCTTTTATCTCATTTTCAGTTTAAATTATATTCTACCACGTCGTTTGTATTTGTTTATAATTGCGATCGTTCTTCTCGGTTCTACCAGTCAATTTATTAGTGCTTTTGCTATTTCTCCCGCAGAATATCCTCGACTGGGACTCATTTTTAACTCTCTTAATTTAGAGTTTTTGTTTGGTTGTATTGCTGCTTATCTTGTTCTCAATTATTCTTTGCACTATCGCAGAACAATATTTTTTCTAGGACTCGGATCGTTATTATTATTTAGTTATTTACAAACTTATGGTGTTATTAATGAGGTCAATATTATTAATCTTTTTGGAATTGACTTTACAATTAATCGAACGATATTTTCAGGAATTCCCTGTTTCTTTCTGGTGATGGGTGCAGCTTCAATTGATATTAAAAACGGGGTGGAAATCCCCAAAATCTTTACTTATTTAGGAGATGCTTCTTATTCAATTTATCTCATTCACAGTCCTGTTATTTCTGCTTTAGTTCAATTGAGTTTAAAATTGAAATTCAATGAAGCAATTAACAACTATTTTATTCTCGGTTCGTTAATTGCGATAATTTCGATTGGATTTTCTTGTATTTTTTATAATTTAATTGAAAAACCTTTAACTAAGTATTTAAGAAAACAGTTAGTTCCCAGAAAAACATCTCCGAGTTAACTGTAAAACTACTTGCAAATAAGTTGGTATTTAGCTTACTGTTCTTAACTTTATTGACAGGTTTTTAAATAAGGTGGGGTTGTTGTTACTTCGACTCGTTCGTGTCCTGCTAAGTTTAATAATTGAGTAATTGCTAATTTAGCGCGATCGTTTGCTTCCTCGAGTAATCCTTGTTCGCACGCACCTGCAACAATTTTCTTTAAGGTGGTTTGTTGTGCTAAAGTTTGTAGTTCGGCAGCAACATCGGGGCCTAAATTAAAAGCACCGCGATCGTAGTCATAAATTCGCGATCGCGTTACGTCGATATTAGCATCTAAAATTTGCGGTGCTGGTAGTTGAATATAGAGAATATTGTCTACAATTTTAACATTTTTGGTGGTTAATTGACTCAGATCGATTCCTGCTTCTACTTCCCCATAAGCAATATAAAGCATTTTTGTCCGAAATTGAAAAGTTCCCATTAATTCGCGATCTTGATGAGTCGGAACAACTGTTTCTGTGGTATAAATAGCAGTTGTTAATTCACTGGCACCGCGAATTTTTTCAACAATAACAGTAGTAATATTCACTTCCGGTTGTTTCATTTCAATCCGAAAGAAGGTTGTTATTTCAGCAACAAAATTAGTTCCAGTGCGCCACATTCCGAAGAAAATGAACAATCCTAAGATTGCGATCGCCCATTTTCTCCATTTCCCGACTAACTTCATGGGAAGCAGTAAAAAGTTTTTTTGTTGCGTACTATCTCTCATCAATTCTTGCTTGCTAAAGTGCGGGTTTTGTCTAATTTAATCGGTGACTCGAGAAGCGATCGGCATTCGCCAACCTGTCCCAAAAGCGCGATCGGTAATCTTTAACCCAGGGGGTGCTTGACGGCGTTTAAATTCGGCACGAGCCACTAAACGCGCTATCTTTTCTACTGTAGCGCGATCGCCACCGGATTTGACAATCTCTTCTATCGATTGATGCTTTTCGATTAATTGAGAGAGAATATCATCAAGAATTTCGTAAGGAGGAAGGGAGTCGCGATCGGTTTGTTCGGGCTTGAGTTCTGCGCTGGGGGGCTTAATAATAATATTTTGGGGAATGATTTCTTGTTCCTGATTTAACCAGCGACAGAGGGCAAAAACTTGCATTTTAGGGACATCGGCGATCGCCGCTAAACCCCCATTCATGTCCCCGTATAAGGTACAGTATCCCACGGACATTTCTGATTTATTCCCCGTAGAGAGGAGAAGATAATTAAATTTGTTGGCGATCGCCATTAATAAATTACCGCGAATTCTCGATTGAATATTTTCCTCTGCAACTCCAAATTCTGTCCCGGTAAATAAGGGGTCTAATAGGCGATCGTAAGCTGTCATTGCTGCGGCGATCGCGATCGTTTGACTATTAATGCCCAAATTATTAACTAATGCTTCTGCATCTATGAGGGAATGATCGGAACTGTAGGGAGAAGGCATTAAAACTCCTAGGACATTTTTTGCACCCATTGCTTCAGCCGCGATCGCAGCAACCAAAGCAGAATCAATTCCTCCGCTTAAGCCTAAAATAACCTGAGAAAAGCCACATTTTCTAGCATAATCTCTCACTCCTAATACTAATGCCGACCAAATTTCTGCTTCTTCAGAATGGGGTAAAGGCACAATCTCAGCAGGCAAATAATCTCGTTTTTCTGGATTAAATTCAACAATTTTTAAGTCTGTTGTGAAACTTTTGGCGCGACAAATTAAAGCACCATTTCGATTAAACGCAATACTATTCCCATCAAATAAAAGCTCGTCATTTCCCCCGACTTGATTGGTATAAATTATCGGGATTTTATAACGCAAAACGCAATGATGTAACATTGCTTCCCGTAATTTCTGTTTGCTGACACTGTAAGGAGAAGCCGATAAATTTACAATAAAATCAACCTGCGATCGCGCTAAATCTTCGATAGGATTCACTTGATAGCTGCGTCTTCCCCAGAATTCCTCATCGTTCCATAAATCTTCACAAATAGTTACGCCAATTTTGAGCGAATGCCCTTCATTTTCTAAAATAAAATAATTACTTTCATCCCCTGCCGTAAAATAACGATGTTCGTCAAAAACATCATAAGTGGGTAATAAACGCTTATAAAAAATGCGTTTAATTTCTCCTTGATTTAAGAGGGCAATACTATTAAAAAGAGGTTTTTGACCTTGCAATTCGGCTTTGGGATTCGGTTCGACTGTCCCGACTAAAACTGTTAAATTTTGCGGTAATTCTCGCGCCAATTGCTGTAGCTTTTGTAACATTTTTGCCACAAAATTTGGATTGAGCAATAAATCGCGGGGAGGATAGCCGCATAAAGAAAGTTCTGGGGTTAATAACAGTTGAACGCCTTGTTCTGAAGCTGTTTGCGCTGTTTCGAGAATGGTATTCGCATTACCATTCAGGTCGCCAATTGTAGGATTAAGTTGCGCGATCGCAATTTTCATCGTTTTTTTATCGTTGTTGTTAGTTATTTTTTATTTGTTCGTGGATAAAACAGCACTCAAATTAATTTTAGCATAACCAATATCTTTCATAGCACGATCTTTAAAAATTTCTATAACTTCGTCTAAACCATCGGTAAAACTGAGAGTTAGTTCGAGTTTTTCTTGGAGTTTTCTGAGGATTAAATCTCGCTTATCATTCCGTTCACCTCGCGGACTTACCAAACAATGGGTTTTAATGATTTTAATATTTTGGAGCGATCGCCCTTCTAATATTGTTTCTATTTCACGCAAAAATTCATCGATTAATTGCTTGGTGATATACTTCATAAAAACAGTGCCTAAAGTAAATTCCGCAAACCCATCGATAGATTTAGAAATCTCTAAAAGCGATCGCCGCTTTAAAGATTCTAAAGCCGCGACAATTTCCGAGGAAGAAGTTCCCGAAAATCGCAGATCGTTCTTAATTTGAGAAAGAGAAACCGGATCCCCTTCAATCGTTAGCCAATAGACAATTTCTCGCTCTAACTTTGAGAGGCGATCGAATTGTTGATAAAAAATTGTCGGCATGATATCTCCCAAAACCAAGGTACTTTGTTTGAGAAACTCAAAAATTTCTCCCCCAAAAATATCTTGAATGGTGCTAGAAATTAGTTTTAAAGCCAGAGGATGCCCGCGATAGAGTTGAATTAATTGATTTGTCCCATTTTGAGATGCAGAAAATCCGCGATCTGTCAATATTTTTCGCGCTTTTTCTAGAGATAATCCTCTCAACTTTAGAGCGCGAACTGGAGAAGAATCACTGGCTAAAGCAGTAATTTCTCTCGGTTTTTCTCGGGTGATGATCAACAAACAACTTTGATGGCGTTCTTGACCAATTCGACGAATCAGTTCGCTATAATTTTGGTGATTTTTCTTGTATTGCCCAGCTAATTTTCCCCTCGATAAAATAGCTTCAAAATCATCCAATAATAATAAACATCGGCGATCGCGTAAAAACTCAACAATTTGAGCAATTTGTTCCTCGATCGCAGAGGGAATTTGCGGTTCAGTCTTAGTGCAAAGAAAAGTGTGAATTTCTGTTAAAAGATCGCCAATAGGAGGTTCGTGACGCAGCGATCGCCGCAGCACATATTGAAATTGTTCCTGTAAATTTTCTCCCAGTTTAACCGAGAGAGAAGTTTTGCCAATGCCCCCCATACCCGATAAGATGATGAGACGACAGCGATCGCCAAGGAGCCATTGTTCCAGTTGTCCGAGTTCCTCCTCGCGTCCATAAAAGCAAGAAACATCAATCTCTTCATCCCAGTCTTGCTTGCTTTCACTCGCGTGAGGATCCCGGCGATCGACAATCTCCTCCCAAGGCAGTCCTAGGATGTGACAATAGACCTTAAAAGTTTTGGCACCAATGGGGTATTTCCCAGCTAGAAAGCGCTTCCACGTCCCCAGAGACACCCCATAGGCATAAGGTCCCCCCGTTTCCCAAGTTCCCGTAGGTTCTAAAATTTGGCTGGCTTCAAGAAAACAAGTGTCATCTTCTGCATTCCAACTCCATCCCTTCTCCTTGCGTGCCTGTTGAATTCGACTCAAGCCCAGTTTCGACGATTTCAGCGTTGCCATAGCGTATTTTGACCCATCGTGCAAGATCAATTGTAATTGATAGTTGACAGTTGATAGCTTTGATAGTTGATAGTTGATAGTTGACAGTTGATAGCTTTGATAGTTGATAGCTTTGATAGTTGACAGTTGATAGCTTTGATAGTTGATAGTTGATAGTTGACAGTTGATAGCGTTGACAGTTGATAGCGTTGACAGTTGATAGCGTTGATAAGTAGGCTGATCCATTACCGATCTTGGCTTTGTTGAAAAAAAGACGGCATTGTAGGAATAGAGAAACGCGCAGTTCAATAAATTGAATTAATCCCTTGTATTTTGAGGAATTCGACCATGCAAATTACAGCTTTTCCAACTAACTTAGAATTACAGTCTTTAAATTGGCAACAAAAATTGAGAATTTTGGCTTCACTCTTTGCCACGATCGCAGTACAAATTACCAATATCAATCAAGATAGACAAACGAAATATTTACTCAGCGAGGCAATTCGCATCATCGATTGTTGCCGTGTTAGTATTCCCAACAGTTTAACCTTAGAATTGAGCGCCATTCAGAAAGAATGGTTGGCATGGAAAAACCTTTTCCCTGTAGAAGCTGCTCGCAGTTTTATGGCATTTCACGCTCGCAATCAGTCGGTTCGCTTCTTACACATGACTGAAATTCTACCCGAATCTGTGTAGCGCGATCGCGTTTCTAAAGTTTGCTGGTCGTGGAGAGCTTTTTGGCTCTCCTTTTCTTATTTTGGTTTAATAGTATTTTACTGTTGAAGTCGCCACTAATACCTTATAATTAAATACAGTCAATCCGAGAACAACACTTAGAAAATGTCCTCAGAAAATATTGCTACTGTCGTCAAAATGCTAGAATCTTTGCCAGATGAGCTTCATGAGCAAGCGATCGCTCATTTACGAGAATATTTGGCTGATTTGCAAGATGAACTTGAGTGGGATCGGTTAGTGGAAAAAACTCGACCTCAATTGATTCGTACTGCAATACAGGCAAAACAAGAAATAGCAGAGGGAAAAGCAACTCCAATGGATTACGATCGCTTGTAATTGGCAAATTTGGAAAAGCGATTGCTAAGAGTAAAATTGCTCGTAATTGTCGTGACTCCCAATCCAAAACCAAGTTACTGTATCTTCTTCAAGAATACCTATTGCTCGATATTTTCGAGTTATACGAACAGACCAGATGCCTTTCTCGCGATCGATACATTTAAAATGTAAGGAAGGGTGAAAGGGATTCTGTCTCCACAAATGATACGCTTTTCTTGCTTGTTTTTGTATTTTCAAGTCCAGAGTGCGATACGATTGCCAAAAAGACGGTAAAGTTTTAGATTTCATAAATATATTATCGATTTTTCCAATTCTAGCGATCGCACCCCATAAAAAAATAGATGCCGATATCGACATCTAAACAAAGATTGCAAAGTATATAGTTAAGCTGAAACGAGAGCAGTTTCGTTTGCTGTTAAAGGTTTTGTGGTATAGTTTTTAGGTCTTCGCGGCGATCGCACGGCATTTTCAAACAAAGGAAAGAGAATTTCTAACTCTTTCAACCGTTAAAAAGTTCAACTTTTATCCTGAAAATTTCTTCATAAATTATTTTAGTGTGATTTAATCTTGTATGCAAATGAATACGACTGACTCTTTTTTAAAAGAACTCGAACCTCTCAACTTACAAAAATGTTATTCTGTTAGTGATATTGTTGAAGCCATGAGTTATTGCTCCTTTGGGGCGAGGATGCTGGGAGAAACAACTACTAAAATTTACGAGTGGATTGTGACAAATAAAGCCCCGATTGCTATTTATGACGGGAATTTAGACAGTCCTCTCGGACAGTTATTACAAGAAATGAGCGCCCGAAAATGGTTTACAAAAATCGTTGCACCAAAGGATTATACTCGACCTGTTTTTGGAGGCGAAAATGCGATCGTTATTGGGGCATATTCAGAAAGTGTAGCAGAGAATATCTATAGCACTCCCAAAGAGGCTATTTTTTTGAATCAATTTGCAATGGTAAAACCAGGTCAAACCACAGATGGCTATTTTCCCAATGTTATCTTTTCCGATCCTAACTTTCTCCTCCCAGTCATTTTTATAACCTTGGAAGAAAGGTTGCGCGATCGGAAAAGTTCTATCACCGACCTCATGAAAATTTTAGCCCATTATGAGGGATTGGCCGCCGAAGTCAGTTCGGGATCTCAAACATTACGCGCCATGATACAAGATCCAGATTGTCTAGTTTTTCTGACATTAAGTGGTGCAATGACCATTGCCAAAATGGGATTGATTATTTGCGATTTAATCGATATGAAAGCCGTACAAGCTGTTTGTAGCACAGGTGCTTTGATGGCTCATGGATTAGTTGAAAGTGTGGGATTAAAACACTTCAAATATAATCCTCAAAAAGATGATGCTAATTTAGCAAAATTAAAGATGAATCGGGTGACAGATACATTAGAACCTGAAGATAACTTAGAGCATATTAAAACAATACTAGATCGTATTCTCGATGAATATACTCATCTAAAACCGATTGGAACGCGATATTTTCATCAGATAGTTGGCGAACATCTTGCGAAAGAATATTCAGGACAACGCGGAATCTTAAAATCAGCTTATGAGCAGAATGTTCCTGTAATTGTACCTGCTTTTGTTGACTCAGAAATTGGCAATGATATCTATATTTATAACCGAATGTGCGAGCAAACAGGGCGATCGCGTATCGTCTTCGATCTCGAACTCGATACACAATATTTAGTAGAAATGATGACTAATGTTAAAAAAACAGGTATTTTTACAGTGGGTGGAGGAGTGCCAAGAAACTATATCCAAAATCTGGCTCCTTTAGTTGAACTTCTGAACGGATACAAGGATTTTAACCTACCCGAAAGAAAATTATCTTATGGCTGTCGAATTTGTCCCGATCCTATGCACTATGGTCATTTGTCAGGATGTAGTTATTCAGAAGGAATGTCTTGGCGAAAAATGGAAACACGAGGAATGTTTAGCGAAGTTCATGCAGATGCAACATTAATCTTACCGTTTCTGGTTAAATTTTTGATGGAATCTCGCGAATTGACCTAATTGACCTAGAGATTAGCCATTATTTTTTAAATTTAACGGGTGAGAGAGTATATGGAAAAACCTCCAAATTAGAATTCCTGTCGAGATGAGTATCGCAATAGTCAAAGCAAACCATATACTTACCGTCCCTAAATTTAAGATAATAGCTAGGAAATAGCTTCCTCCCACACCAATTCCCCAATAAATACTCAAATTAATCCACATGGGAACTAAAGCATCCTGTAATCCTTGTAATGCACCGATCGCAATTAAATGTAAACCATAAATACTTTGGCAAAGCGCAGCAATTCCCAGTAAAGAAATGGATATATTCGTAATTTCAGTATAGTTGGTGCTAGACTTATCTAAATAAATCGCAATGATTTGCTCGGGGAATAACCAGATGAATAAAGCAATAATACTTGTAATTACAGCGTTCAGAAGCAAATCGATTAAGACTGCATTTTTGCTGCTTTCGATATTGTTCGATCCGAGTCTTTGTCCGACTCGAACAACAGTAGCATAGGAAAATCCAAACGGAATTACAATTGCTAATTCAAAAATAGAAAGAGTGATTTCATGCGCCGCTAAATTTGCCGTTCCTAAATATCCCATGAACAAGCTAGTGCATAGAAATAATCCTAATTCTGAACCAAATTGAATGCTAATAGGAATGCCGATTTTAAGTATTTTTGAAAATAGGTGGCGATCGCCATACCAAAGCGAGTTAAAAAATTGATATTTTTGAAAATCTGGGTGAAACTGTAGATATCCTAAAATAATGAAAAAAGTTAGCCCAAATATTATCGTACTTGCCCAACCTGCTCCTGCTAAACCCAAGGCTGGAAATCCCCAATGACCAAAAATAAGGATATAATTTGCTAAGGCACTTAATGGCACGGAAATAGCTGTAATAATTGTCAGAAACTGGGGGCGATCGCAAGCGATTGTAACGCCTTTAAAAAGGACAATACCAAGTGCGGCTGGAAAGCCCCAAACAATTGCCTGCAAATAAATTGTGACACTACTTGCAATTTTTTCTTCTTGACCTAATAGAGGTAAAATAGAGCCAAGATGCCATAAAAATAACATCATAGGTAAGGAAAAAATAAGATTGAGCCACAGTCCTTGAATGGTCAGTTTACGAATTTCCTCAATATCTTCTCGACCAAAGGCTTCGGCTACAAGAGCGCCTAATCCTTCAAATAAACCTGTACCAATATAGGTAAATGTATAAAAAGTAATCACTCCTAATCCACCTGCAGCTAGTGCTTCACTTCCCAACCATCCCATCATGACCAGATCGATAAATCCGATCGCAGTTTCTGCCAATTGCGTCAAAATTGCAGGAATAGCCAAAGTGAGAGAATTTTGTATTTCTGTTTGTAAAATTACACGGGATCTTTTTTGAATTAATTCCATAAAAATCAAGAACTTGACAACTTAATTTACTATTGCTATATTATTTGATGGAATTATACCAGAGATGTATCTAATTATCTCATCATTCCATGCTCTCGAAGCATTGTAAAATACTTTAAACACTTTCTACCAGTCTCTAAAATGGCAGAGTTACAAAACAGTGATTATCATCCCCAACCCCTCAGTTGCTTTGTCATAGGAGCATCCATTTTACCTTGTTTGAAATGCGTACAGTCTCTGCTCGATCGCGGACATAAAGTTCATGGTTTTATTTCTTTAGATAGTACGTTAGCACAATGGTCATCGGAACAGAATTTGCCTTTTTTAGCAATCAATAACGAATGCTCGTCTTCCGATGACGACATCATCGACTTTTTAAGTCAACATCCTTTCGACTATTTGTTTAGCATTGAAAATTACTATATTCTTTCTGAGGAAATATTAAAACTTCCTCGGAAAGGAGCGATAAACTACCATAATTCTCTTTTACCAAAATATGCAGGTTGTGAAGTAGAATATTGGGCAATTGTGAATCGTGAAGAGATACATGGAATAACGTGGCATTTTATGAGTGGGCGAGTGGATACTGGCGACATTATCAAACAAGTTTCCTGTACAATATCGCCTACGGAAACAGCTTACTCATTAAACCAAAAATGCGATTGGGCTGCTGTTGAATCTTTCCACCAACTTATTGATGAATTAGCGGAATTAAGCGGCGATCGCATCTCAACCACCAAGCAAAATTTGCAA
Organism: Spirulina sp. CCY15215; assembly: GCF_016888125.1. Classification (GTDB taxonomy): domain Bacteria; phylum Cyanobacteriota; class Cyanobacteriia; order Cyanobacteriales; family Spirulinaceae; genus CCY15215. The sequence continues at coordinate 10,046 of NZ_JACSWA010000309.1, read as the reverse complement.
GAGAGAACATATTATTATTTCTCCAAACGTCCCCCGATGGGGTGTGTTTTTTCTTGGCATCTTTCTGCCGAAGATATTGATACTTTTATTCGCGCTCTGACTTATATTTCTTATGAAAATTATGTCGGTACACCTAAAATTGTCATTGAGAATGAATTTATCATTGTTTCTCAAGTTTGTCTCTTAAACTTGAAATCCGGTCATCCTCCTGGAACAATTGTTAAGATACAGTCTCACTCCCTTCAGATTGCGACGAAAACCAATGATATTCTTTTAAGACAAGTTTTTACAATTGATGGTGAAATATTACCGCTTTCTGAATTTATTTCTAAGTTTTCCTTATTTGCAGGATATCAGTTTAGCGATCTAGATGCAACATTAGGCGATCGCCTAACCAAAAGCTACAAACAGGCTCTCAAACAAGAAGACTTTTGGTTAACAAGATTGACTCAACTACAACCTACTGCTTTAACGCAGAATAATGTCTCCAATTTAGACAAAAATTTCCCAGAGTATGTCGTCACTCATAGCTCGTTACCTGATGAAGTTCTCAATGTTTTAGAAAACCAATATCCCCAAGAAAATTTATCTGATTTTCTTTTATCTATTTTTATAATTTATGTTCATATACATCAAAAAATATTTGATATAGAGTTAGGATACAGGGATGAAAAAATACAACAAGAGTTCCAACAATTAGCAGGCTTTTTTGCTTCTCATGTCCCTTTTTGTCTCAAAATAGATAGTCAAATGACATTCAGAAATTTAATAATGCACGTACAGAAAGAAGTGCAAACTATTCGAGAGGGTAAAACTTACTGTCGGGACATCTTTTTTCGGTATCCCAAACTGGGCGATCGATGCCAAGAAAAATATCAGTTTCCTCTGATTGTAGAGAGGGTACAAAAACTAGAGAATCTTAAATCTAACGCCGACATGACGCTATTTGTTCCGGAAAGTGGAGACGGTTATGCTTGGGGATATGTTAGAGGAGTTTTCAACTTAGAAGTTGAGGAAAAGATATCAGATCGATTAAATACAATTGCTCGTCAAGTTATCCAGAATTGGGATGGAGAGATTAGTAAGATAATAGGGTAGGTGTTGACTTTTGAAAAGTTTTATGATATAAAAAGCTGACTCTTGTAATTGTCTAGATTAAATGAAAAAATGAAAATAGATATCGATCGGTTAATTTTCTATGATGGCGATATTTACGATGCTTATCTCGCCTCACCTTGTCTATTTGATACAGACCACAAAACAGACATCGATCGGGTATTTTGGTGGGAACGAGTTAAAGAATGTGGCGATCCAGTACTTGAAATTGGCTGTGGTACAGGACGGGTTTCGATCCCTTTAATGGAGGCGGGATTTTCTGTTGTTGGTGTTGACTTTTCCCAGTCTATGTTAGCGCAGGCTCGAAAAAAAAGCGATCGCGTTGAATGGATTCAAGAAGATATTCGCACCTTCAATTTAGAGCGAAAATTTGCTTGTATTCTCGCTCCCTATTATGTTCTCAATTACTTTTATGAGTTAGAAGACCTAGAAGCTGTACTAAAAAACTGTAAAACACATCTCAAATCTAACGGAAAACTCATCTTAGATATTGTCCATCTTTCTCCTAAGTTTTGGCGAGAGCTTTACGAGCTAGCAGGTGTAGTTGACACTCTTCGCAAATTCATTCATCCTCGAACTGGGGAAAAGATTGAAGCAAAGTTCGATCAAGAATATGATTTTGAGCGACAAATTTACTCTGAAATTATAATTTATCACTTCCCGAATGGAAAGGTTGTGTCAGATCGACTCGAACATCGTATTTATTTTCCTCAAGAAATCAAAGCAATTTTGAAGTACAATGGTTTTAAAGTTGATCGTTGTTTTGGCAATTATGATAGTACGCCCTTCCAAGAAAATTCTCCCCACCATATTCTCGTTTGCAGTCATTGGGAATCCTAACGGGACTTCAGCAAACAATCTCTGATTTTTAATTGCTAATTCCTGCGCGATCTGACACGATCTGAACCGTAAATCAACATTCTATAGACTTAAAAATTCATGCCTGAAGACTATTTCAGCACTGGTTTAAAAATTTGCACCCCTATCACTGAGCGAGATGTTTGCTTGCACACGATCGATCGCATCTTGTTTGTTACGAAAACAGCTTATCAACAAGTTCATATTGTTGAAAGTAGTTCTTACGGTAAATCATTACTCCTCGATCATGACTATCAATCCTCTACCATCGATGAACATTTCTACCACGAATTTTTGGTACATCCGGCTCTATTAGCCTGCGAAAAAGCACCCCAGCGCGTGTTGATTTTAGGAGGAGGAGAAGGTGCAACCTTGCGAGAAGTCTTACGTTGGAAAAGTGTCGAACAAGTTGTGATGGTTGATATTGATGGGGAGGTCGTAGAAGCCTGTCGCCAATACTTACCAGAAATGCACCAAAATGCTTTTGACGATCCCCGTACCCTCTTAAAAATTGGCGATGCTATGGCATTTCTCGAGGAAACCCAGGAAACTTTTGATGCGATTATATCCGACTTATCTGACCCCATTGAAGAAGGTCCCTCTTTTCAGCTATTCACGCAAGAATATTTCCAGAAAGTTCGTCGCCATCTTAATCCGGGAGGGTGTTTTGTTATGCAGGCTGGCTCGGTAGATTTTCCTTATCTTCCCGTACACTCTCGTTTGTTTAACACTGTAAAATCTCTGTTTTCTGATGTTGAATCCTATACTTATTTTATTCCTAGCTTCTTTTCTAATTGGGGATTTATTCTGGCCGCCGATCGCCCCATCAATACCCATGCCGATCCCGAGGCGATCGATAAAACGATCGCAGAACAAATAACAGGAAAATTACGAGAATTTGATGGAGTTTCCTGGTTAGGAGCAGCACAATTACCTCGCTACATTCGCGAGGCGATCGCCCGAGAAACCCAAATTTATACCCTTTCCAGTCCACCCAAACACCAACGCTTTTAGCTTTTAGCCCTTACCAAGAATTGCACGCCGATCGCGTCCACTAACTGTACTCTGAGAGGATAAACGCCCAACTCCCACGAGCATAGTAGAATGGAAAAACTCAACTCGGGATCGTCGGGAAAAATAAATCGTTTTGGAGGTTAAACCATTGGACGAACTCAGAGAAGCCCTAGAACTCGCTAACGAAGAAGAACTGCAACAACTCACCAATATCCTTTTCTGTCGTCGTTTGAACCCCCTCGATTACCTGGGAATGCCCGACGTTTTGGAAGTACAAAGCCGCGATCGCGCTTCTTGGCTAGACTCCATTGAACAAAGATTTCGCTTTCTCGCTGCTGACGGTTTGACGGTATTAAAAGGACAAAGCCAAAATATCTCCTATCGCCAAGTTTTGCTGCGGGTTTGCCATTATCTCAAAATGCCCTATTCCCAAGAAATGAGCGTTGTGGATCTCGAAGCGGAAATATTTTTACACTTAATGGGCAAAATTTGGCAAGGTCTTCCCGCTTCCGAAAAGAAAGATTTGAGCGATCGCGTCCAGAAGTCCCTCGCAAATGCCGATCTCGCCCGTCCCCTGCCCTTAAAATTGCAAAACGATCCCGTGACCATTCTCCTCAAAGGCAGTGGCGTTATCGCCGTAAATTCCGTGGTAAAATCCCTAATTTTGCAACAGATCGCCAAGCAATTTGCCCTGCATTTTGCCCGTTACCAAGCCGCCCGCGCTACCCTCGTCCAAGGAGGCGCGATCGCCGCCAGCAAACTACAACACCATTTAGCCCTACAAACCGCCAAACGCGGCATGGCTATTGCTGTGGCACGACAGGGGGCCGTCAAAACCGCCTTTGCTTTCCTCGGTCCCATCCTCTGGGGCAGCTTTTTCGCCGATCTCGGTTGGCGGGCGATCGCCACCAACTACAGCCGCATTATCCCCACAATCTTTGCCTTAGCACAAATTCGCCTGACGCGATCGGAGTGTTGGGCTTAGGATCAAAAAGAGAGGAGGAGAGGAAGAGAGGAAGATGTGGAAAAAAACGAGCAAACAGTCTTCATCTTTGGCTTACCTCCGGGACCTGTGGATGTGGGATAGTTTTCAAATTGGGGCATTTCTGCAACCCATGTTGCCTGGAATAGCCGCTATTCCTTATTCTGCTGCGGCGATCGGGGTTTGGCCGAAAGAAGGAAAAGCGATCGCCAAATCCCCCTTAACCCGCGCTTTTGCCCTCCTCAGTTTACTCCTTTTTATCAGTACGGCTTTTGCCGATCGCCCCCTGGAAGCATTAGGGGGAATGGCTAATTTTTTCCCTTATTTTATTTGGTTTTGTACGGTTCATTTTCTGATTCAAACCCCCAGCCAATTACGCAAACTGGCTTGGTTATTAGTCTTTTCCTCTCTACCTATTTGTTTTCTCGGTTTAGGACAGATATTTTTTGGCTGGATAACTCCCGAATTTTGGGCGACGCTTTCGGGTTGGACTCTCATTCCTTACGGCAAACCGGAAGGGCGAATGTCTTCTGCTTTCATGTATGCAAATATCCTTGCCTTTTACCTTTTGGTTATTTTAATGTTAACTTTGGGCTTATGGATCGATGCCTTTCGACAGTGGCACGCAGACAAGCAACGCCAATCTTTGCAAGTTTTAAGATTCTTATCGGGGGCAATTTTTCTTAATTCTCTGTCTCTTCTTCTCACCCAATCTCGCAATGCTTGGGTGTTAGCAATTTTAGGTAGTTTGGCTTTTGCATTTTACATCGGTTGGCGATTATTAGTGTTAGGAATTGCGGCTTGTGCGGGGACGATCGCCTGGGCTTCTTTTGCCCCAGCATGGGGAGGGGAAACATTGCGCCAAATCGTCCCTTATTTCTTCTGGGGACGGCTATCGGGGGAAATGTATCCCAATATGCCTATTCCTCTTTTACGCATGACGCAATGGCAATTTTGCGGGCATCTGATTCGCGATCGCCCTCTCTTGGGTTGGGGACTGCGGAATTTTTCTTTTCTCTACAAGGATGCAACGGATGTTTGGTTGGGACATCCCCACAATCTTTTCCTGATGTTAGCTGCGGAAACAGGAATCATTGCCACACTTTTATTTTGCGCGATCGTGGGGTGGATTTTGGCACGAGGTGTTTTATTATTAGGCAATTCTGTTTTTGGCGATCGCGATCGCCTTATTCTCTTTACTTTTTTTGTTGCTTTTATCACCTGTATCGGCTTCAATTTTTTAGATGTCTCGGTCTTCGATTTGCGAATTAATACCCTCGGATGGGCTTTACTGGCTGCGATCGCAGGAGTGACGAGATATCAAGATTGCCTTCATCGTCAGGACTCATAAAAAACTGCTTTGGGGGAGCGAAATTCCCTTAAAATAAGAAAGATGAAAATTTTCCCAGCCCTACCATGAATCCTATCGCGATCGTACTGTTGGTTTTATTAGCAATCATAATTTGGAAAGTCTGGCAAAACTCTCGCAAAACCAAGGGAATCAGACGCGGTGGCAATATCGATCGCGATCTCCTCAAAGCCTTACAGGGAGATGGTGAATTAGCAGAACGCTTATTAAACCAAGCTAGGCTTAAATATCCAGGAAAATCAGAACGTTGGTATATAGAAAAAGTAATCTACGATATTAATCGCGATCGCGGACGAATATAACAAAACCCCTAAAAAAATTATATGACCTTTTCAACATTGCAGATATTGCCCCTGACTCAAGCCGGTATCGAGGCTGCAGTGGAACTAGATCGCCTTTGTTTAGGAGGAATGTGGAGTTTGCAGGGCTATCAAAGGGAATTAGACAGCCCCAACAGCGAAATTTTAGTGCTATCTCTTCCTTGGGAAGGAAAAGATAATACCATCGTCGGGATCGGCTGTTTTTGGGCAATTTTGGAGGAAGCACACATCACTCTCCTTGCCATTCATCCCGACTATCAAGGGCAAGGTTTAGGACAACTTTTACTCTATTCCTTGTTAGAAAAAGCCCTACAAAGGCAATTAGAACGAGCAACCTTAGAGGTTAGAGCCTCCAATCAAATTGCCCTCTCACTCTATCAAAAGTTTGGCTTTAAAGAAGCCGGACGACGGAAAAAATATTATCCCGGTACCGAGGAAGATGCCTTAATTCTCTGGTGCGGAGGCTTAAATCAGCCCGAATTTAACCAAAAATTAAGCAGTTTGTCTGCACAAATTTTCTCTCGTTTGGCCAAGGCCGGGACTTGGCAAGTCGAACCGATTGCTTTCTGAGAAAAACTGCTTTTTTTTGTAAAGAACTGTAACAAAAATATTTTTAGCTGGGCGATCGCGATGAAGGTCTACCATGAATAATCGACTTCTATTTTATAAGTTTTGTAAAGAAATGCCGTCAAGGGCGATCGGTTCAATAAAGATGACTCAATAGGTGCAAATCCCAGCACAATAAGGTTTTGAGAAATTTTCCTTGTTCTCTATTTTCACAAAATCACGATCTTGGATTATAACTTTTCCAGAAATAATGTAAAGTTTGATGACAAATATTTCATCTTCCCGAATAATTTATCTATACTGACTTATCAATGAACGCGCAAAGAAAAATTAAAAATTAGCAAAACCGAATTTAATTAAACTAGGAGGATAAGGAAAATGGTGTTAGCACAAGGACGGAGTTGGGAAAAGACATACTGGGCGATCGCAAAAAGTTTTCTAACCTGGAGCTTTACTTTACTTGTTTGTTTATTAGTGGTGGGATTTCCCCTTGTTGTTTTAATGACAACGATCGCGGTATTAGCGGCTATTATTTTACAATCAGTGCTTCCGGTTAGCGCGGTTTTATTAGTTGTGGGAAGTACAGTTGGCATTAATATTTTGGCAGTTTTATTAGGTGCCACAGTGTTAACGTTTAAAGGCATTCATCCAGAAGAAGTTAGTTGGTTGAGTTGGTTGCATGGCGAATCTACAAAAGCTAAAGAACCTACTTTTGCTTCTTGTCCTTTAACCTGTGGCATTAGCAGTCAAGCTATTTAAGCCAGGAATTAAATAACCATTCAAAACTTAAGATTTTGAAGCTATATAAAGTTTGCAGTGCAAAGTGAAGCTATCGGGGTAAGATTGAAAACTTGCCTCGATTTTCTTAGGAGATATTTTTAAATAAGGTTTTTAAGATAACAGACTTAATTGACTCACCTTTTTTTCAACATTATTTATATCTTCAACATTAAAGCCAATTTCCTCTCCATTCAATAAACGTTCTGCTGCATCCAACATTTCCGATGAGAGTGCCTTTAAATCTTCACGATTTCCCAAATAAGTTTTTAAGGCATCAAGGGGATCGAGGCTATTATTTACCCCTAATTCGGGCAACCTGGGTCGAGAAAGCTGACTGGTTAATTCGGGAACAATCTTACAAGTATGTGCCTCTTCTAATGCTTTTTGCAAGGTCGTTGAATCAATTTGTTCTATTTGATCGGAACGCAATTTATAAATTAAGCGAACGACAGCATCTTTAATCTCTTTTTGAGCAATAGCTTGTAAAATGGTTTCTTGGGGATTTTCTGCTTGAGAAACATCAACATTAATTGTACAAAATCGACGGGCAGGAATAGAACAAAATTCCCAGTTTGCTTCGCCTTTTTTAATATCAACAAAAACATAGCCTTTTTCTTCCTTTTCCTCGCTAAAATCAACTCGTTCAATACTGCCTGGATAAATAATAGGAGGATTATTTGTAGGATTAAGATTTTGATGTTTGTGAACGTGGCCAAGGGCAACATAATCAAATTCTTCTCGTATTAACAAAGACATCGGTAAGGTAAATCCTTTACCGACGGCTAAAAATCTTTCTGCCCCTAAATTGGCTCGATCTGCCATTAAATGAGCTAATAATACTGTGGGTAATTCCGGATCGAGTTTGCGAATTTCTCCTTCTAAAACCGGGTTTAGGCGATCGATTAACATGATATTTACATCAGCCATTGATAGCCCTTCTGTTTCCGGACGAGTTAATAAAGTCGATCGCGTTAACCAAGGTAAAGTAATGACTTGAATATCGCCATTTTTAGTTTGAATGCGGTGAGTTTCGATCGTATCTCCCACAATAAATCCCGGTACTGCTAAAGTGCGATAAATAGATAAACTTGCCCCTCCCGTCCCTTGAGAATGTAAATCGTGATTTCCCACTAATAAAATCGTGGGAATATTAACAGTCGCAAGACGCTGAAATTGTTTAGCAAAGGCTTGCTGGACGTAGGGAGGGGGTGTAGCATCGGGAAAGGCATCTCCCCCAAAAAGCACTAAGTCTGCTTCCTCAATAGCGCGATCGATACATTGCTCTAATGCCTTGACAAAATCCTCTAATCGTGTATTTAAACCTGTTTCGGGATTAATATGACCATGAGTAAAGCTGCTACCGAGGTGAATATCAGAAAGATGTAGGATTTTAATCATTTTTTGTACATTGTTAGTTGTGAATTGTGGATTATTGCGCTTAACTGTTAACTGTCCACTTGTAAGGATTATGCCTGTGTTTTGGAATTTAGTCGCGATCGAACTGGAAAAAACAGTGAGACGACCTCTCTTTTTATTCTTTTTGGGGTTATTGGTGGGACTGCTTCTCTTTATTTTTTTAGGGGGGTTATTTGCCTTTGAACTGGTTACGACCCCAGAAAGTAAAGTCTTTTTTAAAGAACTCCTTGCTGGGACAGCAGGAGGAGAACTCGCGCTTTCTCTAGTCCTGAATTTAGGTAGCTTTTCTTTATTAATTTTAACCGCCGCGATCTCAACTTCAGAATACCAGTGGCGCGTCCTGCATTTATACTTAAGCCACGGAGTAGGACGCACGATACTTTTATCTGCTAAATTGACTGCATTGGCTGCGATCGCAGTTTTATTTGTTTTGGTTGCTCTCATTTTGGGTTTAGTCTTAGGACTACCTTTAGTCATCCCGATGGGAGGAGAAGTAACGATCGCGGGTATTGGCAAGATTTTCGGGCAAGCACCTCGGGTCTTTTTAGCTTTATTACCCTCTATTGCGATCGTATTTCCTATTGCCATTTTAACCCGTTCCATTGCCGCAACCAACACAATTACACTACTGTATGTTTTTATTGTTGAACCGGTTCTAAGCGCTGCCGGAAATCTTGTTGGAGAACCTTTTTCTCAACTTACACGGTATTTACCCTTTCAACTTACCCAAGCCTTAGTTAGAAAACTTCCCGAGGACATTCCCGAGGGAATGGAAGAAGAATTTAGGAGGATATTTTTCGATCCGAGTTTGGCTGCTTTGGGGGTAACATTATGGGTTATTTTCTTTGCGATCGCCGCATGGCTAATCTTTCGTCAACAAGATTTAACCAGTTAGTTATTGGATAGCCAAGAACAAAAATGGTTTATCGTATTGGATTAACGGGAGGAATTAGCACGGGGAAAAGTACTGTTTCTCAGTATCTAGATCGCGTGTATTCTCTTCCCATTCTAGATGCCGATATTTATGCCAGAGAAGCTGTCGATCGCAATTCTCCTATCCTAACTACAATTGCACAACGCTACGGAGAGGGAATTTTGCTTCCCGATCGCCGTCTCCATCGTCAAAAACTGGGGGAAATCATTTTTTCCCACCCTGAAGAGAGAAAATGGTTAGAAGTGCAAATACATCCCTACGTGCGCGATCGCTTTGTTACAGAATTAGCGACCCTCAACGCTACAATTGCAGTATTGGTCATTCCCCTTCTCTTTGAAGCAGATATGACGAATTTTGTCAATAGTATTTGGGTGGTTTCCTGTTCTCCCGAACAACAACTACAACGTTTGTGCGATCGCGACGGAATTTCCCCAGAACAAGCGCGATCGCGAATTGACAGCCAAATTCCTCTAACCGAAAAGATTGCTGCTGCTAATGTTGTCTTAGATAATTCGTCTACTGTAGAACATCTGCTCTCTCAGGTAGATGCCGCATTAAACCATCAATAACAGTCAGGAACCTCAGCCTAAAGGGTGAGGCTTGAAAGAGAAATCTAACAAGCCATTCTGACCAGACTAAGTACCCCGCGTACTACGTTATTTGGGTCACGACACCTGGGAATGCGAAGCT